>NZ_CP155619.1:5304422-5616447 GCF_039697315.1 Pseudomonas abietaniphila
GAAACTGTCGCCGACAATCAATGCGTGGCGCCCAGGTTCTGCCACAGCCAGGATCTTTTTCGCGTCATCACGGCAACGCAGGGTCAGCACTTGGGGCAGATCGGCGCCGATCAGTGGCAACGCGCGAGGCTCACCTCCCGTGGCGATCAATGCGGCGTCATAGGCGACGCGTCGCCCGTCTGCAAGCGTCACGCGCTTGTTGATGACGTCGAGCTTCATTACCTCGCCCTGGATGCGTTCGATGTGGTTATCGTCGTAGAAGCTGTCCTCGCGCAGGGGCGGCGTTTCGTCGGGGCGCATGTCAGCAGCCAAGACAAATTTGCTCAATGCCGTGCGGTCGTAGCCGGGTTTTTCCTCACGGTCGATCAGCAGCAACTGGCCGTTGAAGCCCTTTTCCCTCAACGCGCAGGCAGCGGCGGTTCCTGCGGCGCCAGCACCGATGATGACGAAGCAGCGATCATCGTCGGCGTGTATTTCAGGCTCGATCTGAACGGGCTGATCATCGACATGAATCTGATCGCCGATCACCTGCGTCGCATAACGCGTCAGGGCATTCAGTGCAGGCGGCTCGCATAAGTGCCCGTCATGGACAGCGAACTCGGCCTTGTGCCAGGGGCAAATCAAATGGCCGTTGCACACTGCGCCATCGGCGAGCGGTGCGCCCGCATGCGGGCATTCGCCCTGATATGCGCGCACCGCTTCGCCGTCACGGACCAACACGATTTTTTTCTCGCCAACTTCAACCTGAAGACCCCGATCTTGACGAAGATCGGCCAGGCTAGCGACCCGATGCATAGGCATGTGACTTTCCTCTCAGGCTTTCTGTTGGGAGTGGGCCGCGCATGAAGAGGTTCAGCGAATTTGCGCGACGCAGCAATCGAGTGCGTCAGCGCACCAATCCCAAGCGTTCATGCCAGTCGGCGATCGACTCATCGGGATATTGTTCGAACTGCTGATCCTTGGGCCCGGCCTGGACTTCGACCCACGACGCCTTTGAATCGAGCAACAAATGCGTGTGCTCCGGCGGCGTTGGTAACGGTGTGTCGATGGCCGAGGCAAAAGGATGGATCAGCTCCGGCCATTCCGGGCTGAACAACCACAAGCCGCTGCCACACTGCTTGCAGAAGTGTCGCTCTGCGCTGCTGGTGTGAACGTGATGGTGGTGTTCGTCGCGCATCTTCGCGTGGTAGATCGCAATGCTGTTTTTGCCTTTGACCTTGAGACTTTTCGCGTCGCCACCCAGGTTGATCGAGTAGCCGCCACCGCCTTGGGTCTTGCGGCAGATCGAGCAGTAGCAACGTTGATAGGGGTAGGGATGAGCGCTCGTCAGGCTGAACTCGACCGCGCCGCAATGGCAGGAACCTTCCAGGTGCATGGCTTCTCTCCTCGCCGTTGATCAGGGACTGTTATGTCTAGACCGCGCCGGCGCTTGAGGTTCGAAGTTTTTCTCGAACAGCCGTTCGTATTCTTCATGTGCCAGGCCCTCAAGAAGCGGCGGCGAACGTCGATAAGCGATAGTCGTACGACAAGTTGTGCGACCACTGCCACTTATAACAAAGAGCCAACGGTCATGAACCTACGCAATTTGACCATTGCCCGCCGTGCGGGCCTTGGATTCACCCTGATTTCCCTGCTGGTGGCCCTGTTGGGCTGGTTTGCCCTGACCCAGATGTCCAACATTCGCCAGAGCGAAGTGGCGGTCGAGAGCAACTGGATGCCGAGCATGCGACTGGTCAACGACATCCGCGAGGCCATGTTGCGCATCCGTACCATCTCGCTGCGCATGGCGCTGGACACCGACCCCAAGAACGTCAGCGTCTACAAAGGGCAAATGGATGCCCGCGCTAAAGTCCTGACCGACAAGCTGAGCAGCCTCGACGCGTTCATCGATACCCCCGAGGAAAAAGTCCTGTACGACAAGTTTCGCGGCACGCTGGCTGATTATCAGCGCGGGCTGGCCCGGTCGTTCGCGCTGGCCGAAAGCGGCGATCTGAAAGCGTTGAACACGCTGTTGCTGGTCGACATGAAAACCGCCGTCGACAACTCCGGCTCGCAACTGGGCGATCTGGCCGACTTCTACACGCATCAGGTTGAACTCGAGGGCGTGGCCGCGCAATCGCAGTACGGTCAGTCGCGCACTGTGGTCCTGGTGTTCGTGCTGATCGCGGCGCTGGCGACGGTGATTCTCGCGCTGTGGCTGACCCGCAGCATCATTTTGCCGCTGGAAGAGGCGGTCACTGCGGCCGAATTCGTCGCCAAGGGCGATCTGACCCACGACATCCGCGTCGAAGGCAAAGACGAAGTGACGCGTTTGCTGCACGCCTTGCAGCAAATGCAGAACAACCTGCGCAGCACCTTGAGCCTGATTGGCAGCTCCGCCAGCCAGTTGGCGTCCGCCGCGACCGAGCTGAACTCGGTGACCGAAGACAGTCACCGTGGCCTGCATCAACAGAACGCCGAAATTGAGCAGGCTGCGACAGCCGTCAACGAAATGACCTCGGCGGTCGAGGAAGTGGCGCGCAATGCCGTGTCCACCTCTCAGGCGTCGAGTGAGTCCAACACCGCCGCGCAGGATGGCCAGGCACGCGTCATCGAGACCGTGACCTCGATCCAGAACCTGTCCAGTAATGTGCAACACACCTCGGTGCTGGTGCAGAGCCTGGCCGATCAGTCCCAGGACATCGGCAAGGTGCTGGATGTGATCCGTTCCATTGCCGAGCAAACCAACTTGCTGGCGCTGAACGCGGCCATCGAAGCAGCGCGCGCGGGTGAGTCGGGCCGTGGTTTTGCGGTGGTGGCGGATGAAGTAAGAGCGCTGGCGCATCGCACCCAGCAGTCCACGCTGGAAATCGACAAGATGGTTTCGACCATGCGCAGCGGTTCCAGCGAAGCGCTGGAGTCGATGCTGGTCAGCCGTTCCAGGGCGACCGAAACGCTGGAGCTGGCGCAGGGCGCGGGCGAGTCGCTGACCCGCATTACCTCGTCGATCAACCAGATTTCCGAGCGCAACCTGGTGATCGCCAGCGCGGCCGAAGAGCAGGCGCAGGTGGCGCGGGAAGTGGACCGCAACATCGTCAACATTCGTGACCTTTCGCTGCAGTCTTCATCGGGTGCCAACCAGATCAGCGCGTCCAGCAATGAGCTGTCGCGTCTGGCGGGTGAGCTGAATCAAGTGGTCACGCGTTTCCGGGTTTAACCCCGCTCACCGCGCTTTTTCCAGAGACTGAAGCAACACGTGTGGGAGCGAATTCATTCGCGATTGGCGGTACAGCCGACACTCAACTGTCGCCTGCCATGCCGCTTCGCGAATGAATTCGCTCCCACAGGTTTCAGGTGTTGAACTGCGTCTTGCATAAACGTTTCACCTCATTCACTTGCCTGCACCAGCGGTTGGCTTGCATGATTCTCCCCGACTAATAATTCCTGGCGGGCTGAACCTGCCGAGCAGATAGGTGAAAGGCAATGGATGATGTGAATCGCGGTTTCAGCAGCTGGCTGCGCTCCCCCGGACACAAAGCGTGGCTGGCGCAAGAAGGCAACCGGCTGCTGGCGTTCGCCAAGGCGTCGAAGATGCCCCAGGGTTTTGGCAATCTGGATGAGCAGGGGCGTCTCCCCGCCGACGCCATCGCCGAAACCATGAACACCGCGCGCATGACCCACAGTTTTGCCATGGCCCACATCAACGGCATCCCGGGTTGCGCCGAACTGGTCGATCACGGCGTTGCCGCACTGGCCGGCCCTTTGCGCGACGCCGAGCATGGCGGCTGGTTCGCCAAACCGCTCGAACACAGTACCGACACCGGCAAAGCCGCCTACCTGCATGCCTTCGTCGCCCTCGCGGCGAGTTCTGCCGTGGTCGCGCAACGGCCGGGGGCCAAGGCGCTGCTGGAACAGGCGATTCAGGTGATCAGTCAGCGTTTCTGGAGCGAAGAAGAAGGCGCCATGCGCGAGTCGTTCGATCGCGACTGGAGCAACGAAGAAGCCTACCGTGGCGCGAACAGCAACATGCACAGCACCGAAGCCTTTCTGGCGCTGGCGGACGTGACGGGGGATGCACGCTGGCTGGACCGCGCGCTGCGCATCGTCGAGCGGGTGATTCATGAGCACGCCGCCGCCAACCATCATCAAGTCATCGAACACTTCACGCTGCAATGGCAGCCGGTCCCCGAGTACAACGCCGACAAGCCGGATGACGGCTTTCGCCCTTACGGCACCACGCCGGGCCATGCCTTCGAGTGGGCGCGGCTGGTGCTGCACCTTGAGGCCGCGAGACAGAAAGCCAAGCTGGAGACGCCGTCCTGGCTCGTGGAAGACGCGCGGTTGCTGTTCGAAAATGCCTGTCGGTTCGGCTGGGATGTCGATGGCGCGCCGGGCATTGTCTATACGCTCGACTGGGAGAATCGCCCAGTGGTTCGCCATCGTTTGCACTGGACCCACGCTGAAGCCGCCGCGGCCTCGGCGGCGCTGCTGCAACGCACGGGTGAGCAGCAATACGAAACCTGGTACCGCACGTTCTGGGAATCCAACGAAACCCTGTTCATTGATCGCGAACACGGCAGCTGGCGGCATGAGCTGAACCCGCAGAATCAACCCAGCGCCGATATCTGGCCAGGCAAGCCGGACCTCTATCACGCCTATCAGGCGACCCTGCTGCCGGTCCTGCCGCTGGCGCAAAGCCTGGCGACCGCGCTGGAGCATCTGCAGTGATCCGCATCGGTGACTTCATCGAGTCGATGGACACCTCGGCCTTGTCCCGCTGGGCGTCGCTGACGCCTTGGGACATGATCACCCGCGCGCCTGAAATCGTTCGCGAGATACTTATGACGCTGGGCGATGACTATGAAATCCGCGGCGACATCGCGGTGCACAAGACCGCCGTGGTCGAGCAGGGCGCGGTGCTCAAAGGGCCGCTGATCGTCGAGCCGCATTGCTTTATTGCCAGCGGCGCATACCTGCGCGGCGGTTGCTGGGTGGGTGAGCGCTGCATCTTCGGGCCAGGTGCCGAGTTGAAAACCTCGTTCGTGTTTGACGGTTCCAAGCTCGCGCACTTCAATTTCGTGGGCGATTCGGTGTTGGGTGCGGGGGTTAATCTGGAGGCCGGCAGCATCGTCTGCAATTACCGCAACGAGCGCGACGACAAGGAAGTGCGTGTGCGCATCGACGGTCGTCTGCGCGCCACCGGCTGTGACAAGTTCGGTGCGTTGATCGGTGATCGCTCGCGGATCGGCGCCAACGCGGTGCTGGCGCCTGGCGCGTTACTGGCAAAGGCGTCGATCATACGGCGGGGAGAAGTGTTCGATGCCGAGGCGGTGAAGGCCTGACCTCGCGGAACTTCTCGCGGAACTTACTGCGGGAGCGAATTCAGTCGCGAAAATAGTCCTGGCGACAGGGATGTGTCGATTCAGCTGACTCATCGCGAATGAATTCGCTCCCACAGGGCTTGCGTACGGACGCCGGGCTCTTATCTTGCCGCTGACGAGTCAGGCCAGCCGCTGCGTGACCCGGATCACCTGCCGTGCAATGTAGGCGCCGGTTACGATCACGCCGAACAGGCGCAGCGTCTGCATCGCCAGCACGAAGCCAACGTCGGAGTGGGTGTCGATGGCGATGATCGCCATGGCGTCCAGGCCACCGGGACTGGTTGCCAGATACACCGAGAGGAAGTCCTTGCCCATCATTTCGGCGATTACCCAGGCGGAGATTGCGCAGAGCAGGATCAACAGCAGCGCGCCGAAAATCATCGCCGGCAGTCGCCGCCAGACGTAATGGATGGTCGCCCGGTCAAACCGCAGGCCGATGTAACTGCCGATGGCCCCGTAAGCGATTGCCAGCAGCCAGGTCGGCATGACGATTTGCAGCACGCCGCTCAATTGCAGCGCGCCCCCCAGCAACAGCGGCACCAGCAACGCGCCAGCCGGGACCTTCGATCCGAGTGTCACACCGACCAGGATCACCAGCAGGCTCAGGCCAAGATTCAGCAGATTGGCACCTTGCAACAGGGCGTCGCTGCTGTGTGCATCGGTGCCGCCAACGTCAGCGCCAATCAGGCGGCTCACCAGCGCGCCGACCATGACCACGCAGACCACCCGCACATACTGCATCGTTGCGACCACGCGTGAATCGGCGCCGTAGTCCTCCGACATCGCCACCATCGCCGACGCTGCACCGGGCGAAGTGCCCCAGGCAGCCGTGCTGCCTTGAATGCCGCCCCAGCGTGCCAGGCCGATGCCGACCACCGCGCTCAGGGCCACGGTCAGCAGGGTGGCGAACACCATCACATGCCAGGAATGCAGGGCCGTGAGCAAGACGCCCATGGTCATCGAGTGCGCGACCAGCACGCCGACGCTGCCCTGACCCAGGCGAAACACGTGTTTGTGCAGCCGGATATTCGCGCCGCAAACGCCAAAGCCAATGGCGACCAGCATCGGGCCGAGAAACAACGCAGCAGGAACGTGAAAGTATTTGAAGGCCTGACCGGCGCTGCCCGCCATGACGATGAGCAACGACCATTGCAAAACCGGATGCAGGGAATCGAGGGAAAAGGGTGCAGAGCGCGACAACGAGGATCTCCAGAGCATTGGCAGGTTCCTGGTGGAAGGGTGTCCAATGCCGGGAAGTATCGACAGCTGAATCGATCAAGTCTATTTTCTAATAATCATGAATTGATAACTTTGGTTGATATATGGACCTGCGCGACCTGACCTATTTCGAAACCATCGCCGAGCTCGGTCACTTGGGGCGTGCGGCAGAAAAACTCAATCGCAGCCAACCTGCGCTGACCAAAAGCATTCAGCGTCTGGAAGAATCGTTTGGCACCAAGCTGTTCCAGCGTGACGGCCGGCGAATCAAGCTCACGCCGGTCGGCGAGCTCTTGCAGGCTCGGGGCAAGATGCTCCAGCAAAGCATTGCCCAGACCCAGCGAGAGGTCCGTGATTTCGCCAGCGGGGCGGTGGGCGAGATTCGCTTGGGGTGTGCGTCGACGATGGCCGAATACCTGCTGCCGGAATTGACCAACGCCTTACTCAAGCGCGCGCCGGAAATTACCCTGAAACTGGTGATCGGGCAGGATGACATGCTGCGCGAACAGCTGCGGTCGGGGCATCTGGACATGATCATCTGCGCGCAACGCAGCGTTGAAGACGAGTTCACGGCCCATCCGATCCTCACGGACGAAGCGGTCGTGATCGCCAGCCGCAATCATCCGATCTTCAACGCGCCGTTCCAGATGAGTGACTTGTGCAATTACCGATGGGTGTTGCCGCCGCCGGGCGTGTCCTCGCGGATCTGGGTCGATGAGGCGTTCGCCCGGCATAACCTGCCTTTGCCAGTGGTGCAGATCGAAGCCAACTCCATTTCCCTGCTGCCCAGGCTCATCGCTCAGACCCGCCTGTTGAGCTTCATTGCCAGGGAAACCCTCGAATATGGCAAGAACATGCAATACCTGCGGGAAGTGCCGCTGAAAAATACCACCATGGCGCGGACCATCTGCGTGATCCTGCGCCGCGAGGGCTACCTGTCCCCGGCCGCTCACGCCATGGCGAAAATGCTGCGCGAGGACGGCGGCTCGTTTTTCAGCTGGGTGTGATCGCGAAGGGATGTGGAGTAGCCTTTAAAGTGAATATGAAGAGCCGTTTAGGAGAACCTTGCGATGCACGTACAGCCACACACACGCGGCAAGCATCATCTGACACCGTATTTTCTGAATAACGAAGACCAGCATTTTGGTGGTGACCAGTCGCCACTCAACGATGCCGATGCCGACGAAGACAGCGACCCGGAAGGCGAGCTGGATCTGGGTGATCTGCGGCTGGACGAGTTTGAGGATTCGGACAAGCTGGACATTGGGTCGTCGACGCTGAGTTGAGCGCGATATAGGCACCGATCAGTTATCTGTGGGAGTGCGATTGCTCACGAAGGCGGTGTGAACTTCCGTTATTTGAGGTGACGCTGATGGTTTGGTTTGTCCTAACGTCCAAACTGTTCCGCCTTCGGCGGGTTACTTGAAAAGACACCAAGTAACCAAGTGTCCTGGCTCCTGGTTAGGCCCGACTTCGTCGGGTACCCGCACTCCGACGACGCTCCGTGGGCCCGCGCCGAACGGACATCCATGTCCTGACGGCGCTCTCGCGGCATCCATGCCGCTCGACCCACTCCGCGCCGTCTGCGTTTGGCCTGCACCCAAGTCGCGTTTTGTGGCGTCTGAGCTGCTGCGGTATGAAGATCAAGATCAAAAGCGAAGCGCGCCCTGCGCTTTCTCAGGCTCGCCACATAAACTGCCGGCTGAACACAAAACCTGTGGGAGTTAGCTTGCTGACGAATGTGGCGTGTCACTCACCCTTGATGTCCCTAACCCACCGCATTCGCCGGAATGCCGCCCAGACCAAGCTCGCTACCACAGATTGGACTGCCGCTCGATGTGCGCGTGGACTCGATCCCTGTAGGAGACGTCCGAGGTTACGAGGGTATGGGCCGCACTTCGGACGAATGCGGTGGGTCATTCAGCAATGATGTCGCTGACCCACTGCATTCGTCGGAATGCCGCCCAGACTAAGTTCGCTCCCACAGATTGGACTGCCGCTCGATGTGCGCCTTAACTCGATCCCTGTAGGAGACGTCCGAGGTTACGAGGGCAGCGAATGCGGTGTGTCATTCACCATTGAAGAAACTGGCTTAATCCCATCGCGAGCTGGCCGATGGTTCCCACGCTCCGCGTGGTAACGCGCTCAATGATGCTCTGCGTCCGGGATGTGGTGCATGCTGTCAGGCGTTGCGATCCTCAAGAAACGGACTGACACCACTGGTGTGAGAACCCTGGAATCTCCCACAGGTTCCCCGGCACGCAAAGCTTCGAGGGCGTGATTTACGTCGCAAGCGCTGATACCAGATACTGCGCCAGCGCCTCGATCGCGCGCTCGGCCGTTTCGCTGCTGCCTGCCCATGTGCACGCCAGCATCAGGTTTTTCGGCAGGTGAAAGTCTTCGACCTGAAACCCCTGCGCATCGAACCCGGCAGCATCGTGCTCGATCTGTTCGCGCAACGATCCCAGGTCATCGAAATACGCCCACACCGGTTTGCCCAGCGCCACGGCCATGCCGACTTCAAATGCTGTCCCGGAATCCGGCTCGGCACCGCGAAACACATTCAAATTCGCCAGCACGGCATCGCAGCTTCTGATCATCGTGATATTGGCATTGCAGATCAGCGCGGCGGTTTCCTGCGGCGGCAGACCTTGCACCACTTCGTTATCGAACGGGTACAGCCCTTCAAGGCCGTGGGCTTCGCACAGCGCTTTCAAATAGCGCCCGTGCTCGATGGCGTCGCTTCGGAAGACGTCGAAGCCCGCCAGATAAACCCGAGGTGTGCGAGAGGAACGCATGGCCATTTCCCTGGAAGACAAAGGCACCGATTCTAGCGGTTTCGGTGATGAGCTGCCGTTGATCAGCCCGGCATCGACTGATGGCAAAAAGGGGCTGGAATCTGTACGGATAAACAGTATCCTGACGCCTTTCCAACTGCCGTACGTGACCGCACCGTGAGCACTTCTCCCCTCGACAACCCGTTCTACTACCTGGAGAACTTTCGCCAGGTGCTGGGCTGGATTGGTCAGCGCTACGATGATCTGCTCGATGATGACGAGCGTCGGTTTATCGAGCACTTTGCGCGTCTGTCGCAGCCTTCACAAGCGTTGCTGGTGCGGATGGTCATGCGCAAGGGCACCTTGTTTCGCGCCAGCAAGCTCAATTATGCCGAGATCGGTGACGTGCGGCTGGCTGCCGCGGCGCTCCTGGAGTGTGGATGGGTCGATGCGCAGCCTCATCTGGATCTTCATGCGTTATTTGCGCTGCTACGCAAGGATGAACTGGGGCTCTGTTTCAGGGATCACGGGTTCAGGAGCACGGAGAAAAAGTCGGATCTGCTGGAACGACTCCTGCCGCTGTACGCGCAGGCGCAACCGTTGGATCAATGGTTCTCAGGCCTTGATGACGTGGTCTTCGGACTGGAGGTCATGCCGCTGTGCGATCGCCTGCGGCTGTTGTATTTCGGCAATCTGTATCAAGAGTGGTCTGAATTCGTGCTGGCGGATCTGGGCATTTATCGCTATGAAAAAGTCGAATTTTCCGTCGAGTCGCGCGGGATAGGCCGACGGGAAGACATCGACACCTGCCTGCATCTGCACGCCTGCCGCCAGGCGCTGGACGAAGGCGCGGTGCTGCACGAACTGGCGGACCAGGCGATGAGCGTCAACACGGCAAATCCGTGGCTGGCGATGCGCCGGGCCAAGCTGCTGTTCCAGATCGGCTATCAGGCCGAGCGCGAGCAGGACTGGCCGCTGGCGTTGAGCGTGTACACGCACTCCAGCTATCCCGGTGCCCGGGTTCGCAGGATTCGCGTGCTGGAGCGCATCGAGCACTATGCCGAAGCCATGGCACTCCTGCTGCAGGCTCAGTCGGCCCCCGAAAACGATGAAGAAACCCAGCACCTGCTGCGCATTCAACCGCGCCTGCAACGCAAGTTGGGGCAGGGCGGCGTACGACGGCGGACCACTCGTACGGTCACTCGACTGGACCTGAGTGTGGTGCCGTTGCCGGAATACAGCGTCGAGCGACTGATTCAACTGCACCTGGCCGAAGAGGGCAGTGAGGTGCATTACGTCGAGAATGCGCTGATCAATTCGTTGTTCGGGCTGCTGTGCTGGCCCGCGATCTTCGCGCCGCTGCCGGGGGCGTTCTTCCACCCGTTTCACAGCGCGCCCAGCGACCTGCACAGCCCCGACTTCTACCCGCGTCGCGCGACGTTGTTCGACGCCTGTCTGGCGCAACTGGACGATGGACGGTATCAGGCGGCCATCCGGCAGAACTACGTCGACAAGTTCGGCCTGCAATCACCCTTCGTCTTCTGGGGCACGCTCACGCCGGAACTCCTCGAGCAAGCGCTGCATTGCCTGCCGGCGCACCACCTCAAACGCTGGTTCCGCCGTCTGCTGCAAGACATCAAGGCCAACCGCACCGGCATGCCCGACCTGATCCAGTTCTACCCCGAGCAGCGCAGCTATCGAATGATCGAAGTCAAAGGCCCGGGTGACCGGTTGCAGGACAACCAGCTGCGCTGGCTGGATTTCTGCGCCGAACACGAGATGCCAGTGGTGGTGTGTTACGTCCAGTGGGCCGAGGAATCCCTCGCTCAGACGGCACTTCAATAGCGGTGTTTTTCCAGTGGGAGTGAGCTTGGTCTGGACCGCATCCGTCGGAAGACTGCTGTTGAGCTTGTACCTCTGCACCGGATGGACTGGCCTCTTCGCGAGCAAGCTCGCTCCCACAGGGCAGAGCTGGAAACGCGCCTTCCAATGCGGCCGCTAGCGTTTCACTTTTTTGGGCGGCAGAGGCAAGGGCGCGAACAGCGCTTCGATGTCGTCGTCCTGCAGTTTCCAGTCTCCCGCCGCACGACCGTCCAGCACGCCGGATGCCAAGGCGCGCTTTTCTTGCTGCAGGTGCTGGATTTTCTCCTCCACGGTGCCTCGGGCGATCATCTTGTAGACGAAGACCGGCTTTTCCTGGCCAATGCGGTAAGCGCGGTCGGTTGCCTGATTTTCAGCGGCCGGGTTCCACCAGGGGTCGTAGTGGATAACCGTATCGGCCGCCGTCAGGTTCAACCCCGTGCCCCCAGCCTTGAGGCTGATCAGGAAAATCGAGCGTTTGCCGCTCTGGAAGTCTTGTACCGGCGTTCGACGGTCCTTGGTCCTGCCGGTCAGCAAGGCGTACTCGATCCCGCGTTGTTCCAGCTCCGTTTCGATCAACTCAAGCATCGACGTAAACTGTGAAAACAGCAGAATCTTGCGATCTTCCGCCAGCAGTTCTTCCACCATTTCCATCAGGCTCTGCAGCTTCGCCGAGGTGGAGTGGCGAGGGTTGGCCGGCACGCTGTTGACCAGACGCAGGTCGCAGCAGACCTGCCGCAGCTTGAGCAACGCTTCCAGAATGATGATCTGGCTGCGCGCCACGCCTTTCTGGGTGATCTCATCGCGGACTTTTTTGTCCATGGCCAGGCGCATGGTCTCGTAGACGTCGCGCTGAGCATCGTTGAGTTCGACCCAGTGCACGATTTCGGTCTTGGGCGGCAGCTCGGTGGCCACCTGTTCTTTGGTGCGGCGCAAGAGGAAGGGTTTGATTCGCGCGTTCAGGTGTTGAAGACGCTCCTCATTGCCCAGCTTCTCGATGGGCGTGCGGTAATTAAGGGTGAACTGCTTCACGTCGCCCAGCCAGCCGGGCATCAGGAAGTGAAACAGCGACCACAGCTCGCCCAGGTGATTTTCCAGCGGCGTACCGCTCAAACACAGGCGCTGGCGGGCGTTGAGCTGGCGAGCGGCCTGCGCGGCTTTGCTGTTGGGGTTCTTGATGTACTGCGCTTCGTCGAGCACCAGCACGTGCAGCAGCTGTTTGCTCAACAGCTCAACGTCCCGTGGCAGCAGGGCGTAGGTGGTGAGGATCAGGTCGTAATCCTGAAGGCTTTCGTAGTCCTGATGGCGGTTCGCGCCATACAACGCCAGCACGTTGAGCTGCGGCGTGAAGTGTTTCGCTTCGTCCATCCAGTTGGGGATCAGGCTGGTCGGCATGACCGCCAGCGCCGGACAATCCAGTCGCCCGGCCTGTTTTTCCAGCAGCAGATGCGCCAGGGTCTGCAGGGTCTTGCCCAAGCCCATGTCGTCGGCCAGCACGCCGCCGACTTCCAGCTCGCGCAGGGCCTGCATCCAGCTCAACCCTTCCAGCTGATAAGGCCGCAACGTGGCGTTGAGACCTTCCGGAACCGTGACCTGGGTGTCCTTGATGTTGACGAGCCGTTCGGAAAACTGACGGACCCGGTCGCCGCCTTGCCACAGCAACGGCATGGCGTCGAGCGGCTTGAGCCGCGCAGCGTCGGCGGTGCTCAGGCGAATCGCGGTGTTGCCGTCTTCACGCCAGTAGAAGTCGCCCAGCGTGGCGAGCACGGTCTTCAAGCGACCGTAGGGCAGGGCGACCTGAATCGGCACACCACCACGCTGGGTGAAGTGATTGAGCTGCACCAGAAGCTGTTCATCATCACGCCGTTTGGCGATGCCGTTCAGTGTCATCAATTCGGGGTGTGTACGCAGCAGGTTGATCAGGATCGGCAACAGGCTCAGACGCTCGCCATTGACGATGATGCCCAGCTCCAGGTCGAACCAGTCGCGCTCCGGTTCTTCATCGACCGTGGCGTACCAGTCGTCTACGGGTGTCACGTCAAAGCCGAAATCGGCGTTCATTTCGATTTGCCAGCCCTGCTCGCGCAACGCGGGCAGCTCGTCGAGCATGAAGCTCAGCCAGGCCTTGTCGGTCGGCAGCTCGAACATTTCCCCGGCGCTGTCGGGCAAGGCCTTGCTCTGCCGGGTGGCGATGCGAAAGCCCATGTCCTGTAGCTGCTTGCGGTACTGCGCCTCGCGATCCAGCACCCGGCGCATGCGGATGGTTTCTGCTTTCAGGTGCCAGAGAATGTCACTGGAGCGGCCGGGGCTGGGCACGCCCGAGACAAACATCTCGCGGTAGCGGAACGCCAGGGCAGCACGATGCTGGATGTGTCGTTGCATCTTGCCGTTGCGGGGCTCGTAGGCACTGAACTCAAAGCTGGCCAGGATCAGGCGGGGCTCCGGCTCGACGCCCTTCAACAGCTTGACCGGCAAAGCGGGTTTTTTCTCGATCACCGGCTTGCGCGCGCCATTCAGATTGCCCGCAGCCGCCGAGATCGCTGGCTTGTTTTCCGGGTCCTGAAGGAAAAACAACGCGGCCGCGCAATGCTTGCAGTTGTTTCTGACCGGGCAGGTGCATTTGCCGACGATAAAATTGCGGGTGCGGTCGGGGTCTTTGAACAGCAGGGTCTGGGTGTAGGTTTCAAGGCTCGATCCTCGGCACACGGTGCGCACCAGGTCGGCGCTGATGTGATCCAGGGTGACGCGTTTCTGCCGGGCATAGTCGAGCCCGCGTTCCACGCTTTGCGCCTTGAATAACGGTTCCCATGGCAGCGCCAGGGCTTTTTCCAATGAGGATGACACGTCTTGCCCTACGTCAACGCGGTGCTTGAAGAGGAGAAACCTTGATCAACATCGCCAGACTCCCGTTGTCCAGGTAGGTCAATTCGCCGTTTCTGACGCGGGTCGCCTGACGCATGCGTTCGCTGGTGACCAGTACGCCATGGTCATCGAGCTGATTGACCCAGAAATTGGCGTCGATATCGGTAAAGCGCGCCAGACCCAGGCTCACCGTGCCCTCGATGGGGTAGTGGCCAAACTGTTCCTGGCCGCTGCTGATCGCCACCTTGCTCGGCGTCGCGCTCAGGTCCTGTTGCCAGGCGCGGTGCAGCAACACTTTGTAGTTTTCGCTGGATTCCAGCTTGCCCACCAACGTGTCCAGCGAGGTGGACGCCTGGTTGTCGGGCCCCAGGTTTCGTGCGCCGGCGTCCCAGTCTTCCGGCGCTGGCTGGTTGGTCGCCGCCGGTTCGCCGTTCTGGCGGAACAGGATCAGTTCCACCTGATACGTACCATCGGCGAAGGCTGCAGGGGCGAACAGCACCAGCAGCAGGGTGAGCGAGCGAAGCAGACGCATGGTGAATCCTTAAGCCGATTTCGTGGTGGGCAGCGGGGTCAGGCGCTCGAACAACGCTTCAATCGTATTGAAACGCTCTTCAGGGCGCTCCATCGGCACCATGAACTTGAACAGCGTGGCGCCTTCGAATTTGTAGCGTTTGGGTTGCCCCTGAATCAGCTTGATCAGTGTCAGTGGATCTACTGAAGTATCGGCACCGAATTCGATTCGTCCACCCTGCGGACCTGCATCCACCTTTTTAATGCCCAGTTGCTCGGCCTTGAGTTTGAGCGAAGTCATGCGCACCAGGTTCTTGGTGGGTTCCGGCAGCAGGCCGAAGCGGTCGATCATTTCCACTTGCAGGTCTTTCAGACCGTCCTCGTCGGCGGCGTTGGCGATGCGTTTGTACAGGATCAGGCGGGCGTGGACGTCCGGCAGGTAGTCCTCTGGAATCAGCCCCGGCACGCGCAGGTTGATTTCCGGCCCGCCACTGAGCGGCTGGTCCAGATTGGGTTGCTCGCCCTTACGGATCGACTTCACCGCGCGTTCGAGCATTTCCATATAAAGGGTAAAACCCACGGCCTGAATCTGCCCGCTCTGGCCTTCGCCCAGCAGTTCGCCCGCGCCACGGATTTCCAGGTCGTTGGTCGCCAGCACGAAGCCCGCACCCAGATCCTGAGTGTTGGCGATCGCTTCCAGGCGCTTCTCGGCGTCGGGTGTGATCTGTTTGCGCGGCGGCGTCAGCAGGTAGGCATACGCCTGGTGGTGACTGCGTCCGACCCGGCCGCGCAGCTGGTGCAGCTGGGCCAGACCGAACTTGTCGGCGCGCTCGATGATGATGGTGTTGGCGCTTGGCACGTCGATCCCGGTTTCGATGATGGTCGAGGCGATCAGCACGTTGAAGCGCTTGTGGTAGAAGTCGCTCATCACCTGTTCGAGGTCGCGTTCATGCATCTGGCCGTGACCGATACCGATCCGCGCTTCGGGCACCAGCTCGGCGAGGTCGGCGGCACACTTCTCGATCGTCTTCACATCGTTGTGCAGGTAGTAGACCTGACCGCCGCGCAACAGCTCACGCAGCAGCGCCTCTTTGACGGTCGGTTTGTTCTGCTCCATGACGAAGGTGCGCACCGACAGGCGACGCGCAGGCGGTGTGGCGATGATCGACAGATCGCGCATCCCGGCCACGGCCATGTTCAGGGTCCGTGGGATCGGCGTGGCGGTCAGTGTCAGGATGTCGACTTCGCTGCGCAGCGCCTTGAGCTGTTCTTTCTGACGGACACCGAAGCGGTGTTCTTCGTCGATGATCACCAGCCCCAGGTTCTTGATCTTGACGTCGTCCTGCAACAGCTTGTGGGTGCCGATGACGATGTCGATCTTGCCCTCGGCGAGATCGGCCACGGCAGCGTTGATTTCTTTGGCCGACTTGAAACGGCTCATGACTTCAACGGTCACCGGCCAGTCTGCGAAACGGTCGCGGAAGCTGTTGTAGTGCTGTTGGGCGAGCAGGGTGGTCGGTACCAGGATCGCGACCTGCTTGCCGCCGTGCACCGCGATGAACGCGGCGCGCATCGCCACTTCGGTCTTGCCGAAACCGACGTCGCCACAGACCAGACGGTCCATCGGCTTGGGCGCCAGCATGTCGGCCCGCACCGCTTCGATGGTGGTCTGCTGGTCCGGGGTTTCCTCGAACGGGAAGCCGGCGCTGAAGGTTTCGTAATCGAGCTTCGGATCGGCGAACGCGTAGCCTTCGCGCGCGGCGCGGCGGGCATAGATATCGAGCAGCTCGGCCGCTACGTCGCGCACCTGTTCGGCGGCCTTGCGCTTGGCTTTCTGCCAGGCTTCGGAACCCAGGCGGTGCAGCGGCGCCAGCTCGTCATCGCTGCCGGTGTAGCGTGCGATCAAATGCAGGTTGGCCACCGGGACATACAGCTTGGCGTCCTCGGCGTAGGCCAGCATCAGGAACTCTGCGACCTGGTTTTCCACTTCCAGCGTGGCAAGGCCCAGATAGCGCCCCACGCCGTGGTCGATGTGCACGACAGGCGCGCCTTCGCGCAACTCGGCAAGGTTCTTGATGACCGCATCGCTGGAGTGGCCGTCGGCACGCTTCTCGCGGCGTCGACGCTGCATCACGCGCTGACCGAACAACGGGCTTTCCGCGATCAACGCCAGTGCGGGCTGGTCCAGTACCAGGCCATCGTCCAGCGGTGCGATGGTGATCGCCAGCCGCTCTTTGCTGTCGACGAATTCCTGCCAGCTGTCGAGGGTTTTCGGGCGCAGCTTCAGGCGCTCGAGCAGTTCAAGCAGCACTTCGCGGCGCCCGGCCGATTCGGCGGTGAACAGCACGCGGCCGGGGAAGTCGTTGAGAAAGTTGGACAGCGCCGCCAACGGCTCGTTGGCCTTGGCTTCAATCGCCAGATTCGGTAACACCTGGGCCGGGAAGCGCTCGCGACCGACGCCTGTCTCGACGTCGTCCTGGCTGGTGACCACCCGTGGCCAGCTCTTGAGGCGCGCGAAACAGTCTTCCACCGGCAGGAACAGCTCGGCTGGCGGCAAAAGCGGTCGGTCAGGGTCAACGCGGCGCTCTTCGTAACGGTTGCGCACATCCTTCCAGAACGTTTCCGCCGCCTGTTCGATGCCCGGCAGCGAGAACACCTGGGTGTCCTGGGGCAGGTAGTCGAACAGGGTGGACGTTTCTTCGAAGAACAGCGGGATGTAGTACTCGATACCGGCCGGAGTAATACCGCTGTTCAAATCCTGAAAGATCGGGCTGCGACGGAAATCGACGTCGAACCGCTCGCGGAACCGCGCCTTGAAGCGCGTGACGGCTTCCTTCTGCAGCGGGAATTCCTTGGCCGGCAACAGGCGCACCGAATCGACCTTGTCGATGGAGCGCTGGGTTTCCGGCTCGAAGGTGCGCAGGGTTTCGATTTCGTCGTCGAACAGGTCGATCCGGTAGGGCAGTTTGCTGCCCATCGGGAACAGGTCGATCAGGGCGCCGCGCACCGTGAACTCGCCGTGCTCGTACACCGTGTCGACGTAGCGGTAACCGCTGGCTTCGAGCCGCGTGCGCATGGCCTCGACATCGAGTTTCTGGCCGACGTCGAGCACCAGACTGCTGCCGAGCAGGAATTTGGTCGGCGCCAGGCGGTGCAGGGCCGTGGTAATCGGCACGACCAGTACGCCATGTTCCAGCTCGGGCAGTCGATACAGGCTGGCGATGCGCTGGGAGATGATGTCCTGGTGCGGCGAGAACAGATCGTAGGGCAGGGTTTCCCAGTCAGGGAAATGCAGCACCGGGAGCTGGGGGGCGAAAAACTTCAGTTCCTGCTCGAGTCGCTCGGCGCTTTGGCTGTCGGCGGTCAAAAGCAGGGTGAAGCGTTTCGCAGCGCTGGCGGCCTCGGCAATGGCCAGGCTTTGAGCGGCACCGGGCAGGTTGCCCCAATGTTGTTTGCCTGCGGCAGCAGGGAGAATCGGTAGGCGCAGAACGGGCACGGAAGATAAAGCTCCAGGCGTTGCGGCAAAGCCGGGGATTGTAACTAAATCGGGAATCCGCTGTCAGTTTTGTGCTCGCCGATTTATGTAGTGCTCCGAGATCTCAAAACACTGGATTGCTCATAAACAAAGGCTTGGGCATAATGTAGTCCCTTTTTTCAGCCCCTACATGTGGAAGGTTCCCGTGACTCAGAAGCCCGACCAGTGTCTTGGTGAATGGATTGATCGTGAAGCGCTCGCCGAGGCGATGATCCCGCTTATCGGTCAGCTCTACCGCAATAACAATGTGGTGAGTTCGATCTATGGCCGCACCCTGATCAACCGTTCAGTCATCGCGATTCTCAAAGCTCACCGCTTTGCGCGTCACCGCCAGGCAGACGCAACCGAGTTGTCCGTACACGAGACTTTCCCGCTCATCAAAGCGATGAGCGAGCTCAAACTGGGTGCCGCTTCGGTGGATCTGGGCAAGCTGGCCGTCAAATACAAGGCTGAAGCCAACGGTCGCACTGCCGAGCAGTTCGTTCGTGAAGAAATGGCCGAGATCGTAGGTCAACAGAATTCCGGCGCCCGCAAAGGCACTGACGTCGTGCTGTACGGTTTCGGCCGTATCGGTCGTCTGCTGGCGCGTATCCTGATCGAAAAAACCGGTGGTGGCGACGGCCTGCGTCTGCGTGCCATCGTCGTGCGCAAAGGCGCCGAGAACGATCTGGTCAAGCGCGCAAGCCTGCTGCGTCGTGACTCGGTACACGGTCCGTTCGACGGCACCATCACCATCGACGAAGCCAACAACACCATCAGCGCCAATGGCAACCTGATTCAGGTGATCTACGCCAAGAGCCCGACCGAGGTGGATTACACCCAGTACGGCATCAAGGACGCTTTGCTGGTCGACAACACCGGCGTATGGCGTGATGCCGACGGCCTGGGCCAGCACCTGCAGTGCCCTGGCATCGACCGCGTGGTGCTGACCGCACCGGGCAAGGGCAAGCTGAAGAACATCGTTCACGGCATCAACCACCAGCAGATCACCGCCGATGACAAGATCATCTCTGCGGCCTCTTGCACCACCAACGCCATCGTTCCGGTCCTCAAGGCCGTGAACGACAAGTTCGGTATCGTCAATGGTCACGTTGAAACGGTTCACTCGTACACCAACGACCAGAACCTGATCGACAACTTCCACAAGGGCGACCGCCGTGGCCGTAGCGCTGCGTTGAACATGGTCATCACCGAGACCGGTGCAGCGACGGCGGCTGCCAAGGCGTTGCCTGAGCTGGCTGGCAAGCTGACCGGTAACGCGATCCGCGTTCCGACGCCGAACGTGTCGATGGCGATCCTGAACCTGAACCTGGGCACCGCGACCACGCGCGAAGAAATGAACGAATACCTGCGCCACACCGCGTTGTATTCGGACCTGCACAAGCAGATCGATTTCGTGAATTCGCAGGAAGTGGTTTCCACAGACTTCGTGGGCTCGCGCCACGCGGGTGTGGTGGATGCCGAAGCGACTATCTGCATGGATAACCGTGTTGTTCTGTACGTTTGGTACGACAACGAATTCGGTTACAGCTGCCAGGTGGTTCGCGTAATGGAAGACATGGCGGGTGTTAATCCGCCAGCGTTCCCGAAGTAAAAGCGGCCTTGAGCTGCGAGTTTCACGCTGCACGTTGAAGCCACATGAAAACGCCCCGACTGGTTCGGGGCGTTTTTTTTGACTGTTTTTTTCGCTTGGCTTTCGGTGTGTGTCCGATACATATGTGGCTCTTGTTTGGTTCTGACTAAGGGCAGAAGCGTTCCGCCTTCGGCGGGTTACTTGAAAAGCCCCTCCTCTTTGTTTCAAGAGGCAGCCAAGGGTCAGGCTCCCGGTTTGGCCTCGACTTCGTCGAGGCCTTCACTCAAGTCGCGTTTTGTGGTGTCTGGCCTGGCGAGGCAGGAAGATCAAGAGCAAAAGCATCGGATAGCGCGAATCCTGTAGGAGCGTGGCTTGTGTCTGGGCCGCATCCGGACGATCTGCCGCGCAGCGGTAGCAAAAATCAGGCAGCTCGGTTGTGCCTGATACACCGCATGCGCCGGATTTGCTGCCGGTTCCCGGCAGATCGTCCCAGAGTGTGTAACAACATCCTCGGACACACCGCAGGCTATAGCTTCATGACCTCCCACTGATAAGAACGCATGCCTCAATAAGACATGCCCTTGGAACCTTGGCTTACCGAACAGGCTTGGGGATGGGTTTTTCGTCCTTCACGTACCTGACAGAAGGTCGAGCAGGGAGTTGCGGGACTTTCGGCTTCTCCCGTTGTGCCACAGGCTTACTCTTGTCCTGAATCATGCTTCACCTCCGCCCAGTTCCCACTGCTGTCTTCCAAAGAAATCCGCACGGAGGGGCGATCCGGTAATTTGGGCTTCATTTGCATGGGTACATCTTTTGCGGGGCCGGGACTAGGTTCAGCCTTACTATCCTGTTCACTAGCCGGTTTCTTCGTGTTCGGATCAGACATTTTAGTACCCTCCAGTTTTTTTAATGACTCTGTCATGGCGCTCAAGCTGCTGTCGATTTTTCCGAGTTGATCGCCCACGTACTTATCTATGACCTGATAATTTTTTCTAGGCGATGACACATCCATGTCCAGACCTACAAACAGGGTAGCAGAGATGGCCAGTGGTATGAGCGATGTCAGCAACCACTTGAAAGACTGATGCACCATTGTTGATCGCTTGAAGTTAACGTCGGCATTGTGAGTTGCGCACTCTTCGAATGCGTCGGACAGATATCCATCGAGCTCGGACTTGATATCAACTTCCTGCGTGCCATCATCCAGTGAGTCCTTGATCGCCTCAACTTCCAAATTGTACTGCACTAGCGCATTGCAGTAGTTTTTTATCTCCGACGCGGCGGGCATCTGCTTGAACGTATTGCCCCAGAACGCCCTGACCGCCAGAACGCCCGACAAGCCCAGGCATAACAGGAATACAAGGACGAGCACTAAGATGGACAGGGCCACGGGCTTCGATTCGGTGAAATCCAGCATTCGCAGCATGTAGCTGGAGACAGCCACCAATGCCAGGATCAAGGAGAAGACGAGTTGGACGCGTATGGTTATCTTCTCTTTCGTGTCATTTTCTTGCAGGTACATTTTTTCAAAGACTATTAACAACTCACTCCGTTGCATTCAGAACCTTCCTTTCACAGTCGGCGCAAACCGCGTATTGGCAAGCGGCGCGTTCAAATTCGGTTACCCAGTTTAAGCGATACTTCATCGCAGGCTGCGGGCTGCTGAATGCCCTGCAAGGTGCCCGAGCCGCCACGGCAGTATCATAAGCTTTCCGGGCTCAAGAGTTATGGCTATCGGTGCTGCGGTGGTGGGAGGCGCTTTGCCGAGAAGTAGGGAGCGCCGACGCGCGCTGTGCAAACGCAGAAGAGGATGGGGGGGAGGTCGGTGGATGCTTCTCTGCATGCAACTAACCTGGTCTATAGCCGTATCGGGTACACGCCGACTACGACCCAAAGCTTGATAGCCGACGTCCCTGTCTGCCTGAATCAGCTACGTCTCGTTCCAGCCCCCGAAGCGGCGGAGTGCGTGTTCTCGGTCCGCGGATTCGCCCGCACGGCTCCGGCCGACATTGCGGCGTCTGCAGGTGTGAACAGAGGCGCCATTTACTGGCACTTTGAGAGTCGCGAGGCGTTGTTCTCAGCGGTTCTGGACAGTCTGGCGAACCCTCTGGAGCAGGCCTTGCAGCAAGCAGCGGTGAGTGAGCGGGATGCGTTGGGCGCCCTGAAAAAGTTCCTGATAGGGCTATTCGAAAGCTTCATCGACAACCCTCGTGCTCGACGCTTGCATGAGGTCGTTTTTCATAAATGCGAGCTTGTCGATGAGCTTTGTGATCTGCGCTTTCAACGCCAGCGAGTCAGCGAGCGCTGGGATAAACACCTGGAAATGTTGTTCGAAGGAGCCAAGACGAGCGGTCAGTGACACCCGGATTTCGATACCAAAATGGCAGCAATTACCACGCACGCCTTCATCGAGGGTCACATAGGTTTGTGGCTGCTTCAGCCTGATAATTTTTCTATCACGCTGAACGCGGAGCGTTTAAGCGACAGTCTGCTGGATATGTTGAGAAGTAGCAGCGCGTTACTTTTACATTCAGCCAGCCATTAATTGCATCGCGGATCAGGCAATAAATAAATTGGATTAGGCAAACTAACTAGCGTGATCTAAATTTTTTAAAAATCACCGACTGCTTAATGTCCGTTGAGCGTTCCTGATGGTCGACTCGAAGCGAATCTGTGTGCGTGCGTGTTTAAGCGCTTTCCTGACCGTGATCGTCATTGTCTGCGGCAGTACTCGCCTGCCGGAGCTATGAAATGCCGACGATACCGGGCCTGCAGGACGGTCCCTCACCTGCCTGATGGTTGATCAGGCGCCGGTATCCGATTGGACCCAGGCACTTACCGTTAGCGGGTGGCCCGGTGGCTGAGTCAGCCTTTGTTGAACCAGCGTTTCTTCAATCCGGCCATGGGGCGACTGGTACCAAATGCAGTGTGGATGATCTGCAGATCGCCTTCAGACAGGTGTGCCGGGTTGAGCTCCTTCAGTAGTGCTTCAGTGCCCAACGTCTTCGCCCAGGCTGCCATGTATCCCTTTGCGGTATCCGAAGCGGCCTTTGGCAGCTCGCGCAGCAACAGTCGTGCGTACGTTAATCGCTCTTCATGGGTCGCCAGGCGATCTCTGATTTCCGAGCGCAGCTCATGAACAGCTGTCCACGTCAGTGGGCTTTCTGGCGTTTGCAGCATCTGCAGTGCAAGCGACGGCAGCTCCGTGGTTTCCTTGTCATCCTTGTCGGCGCGAACGATGTGGCCGTAAACCCTTTTGCGTTGCTCGTCATTGATATCAGTGCTCAGCAGCAGCGATTTCAAATCACTGAACGCCTCGATATCAAGCGCACGACACCACACGGTGAATGCCAGGTCCGGGGTCTTCAAGTTGCCGCGAGGTCCTTTCAATAGCACCGCTTTTGCCGCATCAACGTATTCGCCTACGGGCAGTTGAGGAATCAATGCTGTCCAAGCGCGTTCAAGCATTCCCACCTGTTCATCCTCGCCGAAGTCGATCCCCTCCACCAGCTCAGCAAGCTGAGGGACGGTGAGGCGTGCCTGCCCGGATGTCAGGTAGTCGACTGCCTGATCAGGATGCTGTTGCCACACCTCACACGCGGTCTCCACCAGATGGGCACGATGTGCCACGGCCACACAACCACTGGTGATCATGCTCTCCATGGAAGCTAGCGTGTACTTGCCGACCGTTGTGGGTGACGACTTTGCCTGCTGCCTGGCCTCATTGAAGAGCGTCTGAGGAGCGTAGCCGTGCGGGAGTTGTTCGACTGTCGGCCAGCGCCCACAGAAATGCTCATGCAAGGACTCGAAGACTTTCTCCCGTCCCTTGGCGGCACTGAACAGTTTTTGAAGGGCCGGCCCCAACACCGCCGGGCTTGCGTGCATGAAAACGTTAGAGATGCCCGGTATGAGTTGGCGCAGATAATCATCCCAGGACGCCAACTTGCTGTGGGCACCCGAGACCACGGTGTCCAGGTGAGGACGCAGCAGTTTGCCGCTCCAGTGTTCGGAGGGGATATGAACAGTGGCGTCAGTGTAGAGGGCTCCCTGCTGGTCATCGAGTTCCGGGTCATTGGCCAGCGAGGTCAACTCGCCAACAAGGGAGGTCTGATCATCCTCGTCGAGGGATCCAAATTCCTCAAACAACACGTTGCGGCATACGGCAGGGATAGCGCTGAGGGAATAATTGATCCAGTGATCCACCACTCTGGAGAGCGCGCGCGGGTTACCCATGACGAATGCTCTGAGCACCTCGGCAGCGTCTTGCGAATGACCTTCAGCAGTACTCAGCGTGATAGCGAGATCGGTATAGCTTTCTGTGGTCTCGTCGGTGAAATACGATTTGCGCTCGGCGCCCAAGTCGACGATCAAACGGAATGCACGGTCAAACTCAATCGGCTGATTTCTGAAGTCCGCAATCCGAATGCTGAATCTGGCAAGGCACTTCAGTAACTCCTCTTCATCCGAGAGGAGAACGTACTGCTCCAGTGCCCCGATTACGCAACTGACAATGGGCGGGGAGCCCATGGTGGCCAGATTGGTGACCTGCTCCCAGAGGGCGTGCCTGCTCTCGTCACCTTCACCTGACAGCCGATCCCAGACGACATTGATCCGGTGAATGGTCCGGTTCATGTCCAGCCCCTCGATCAGGTCGCCCTCGTCGTGGGGATATTCATGACCATGCAGAGCGGTGGTCAGCTCATTCACATACTCCGGTCCAATCTCGGGCAGCAGCGAGGTTTCGAATGCATCCATCCAGCGTTGCAGGTGACCGAATGGCAGGCTGATTGAGCCGCTGACAGTTCGTACTGTGCGCGCTGATAGCCATTCCATGAGCCTGTCCTTTGATGCAGGCACCAGACCATGCGCACTGAACACGGTGAGCGCAATCTGAGCTGCGCCCTCGGAAATCTGGATGGTCTCTTCCAGATTGGGCATCTGCCCAGATTGAAGACGCATGGTGCTGAGTTTGTTTGTTGTCAGCAGCTCGTCGATCAAGACCGAGGCAATTTGCTTCTGGTCGACCGGGTTCGAGACGGCAGTAATACGCCCGATCTTTTCCACGCCCAAGAGTGAACGCAGGTCGCTGGACGTCACAATGTCATTGGTCAAGATTCCCAGCACCAAGTTGCGGGTGCGTGCTGGCAAGCGATCAATGATGTCCGCGACAACGCGCATCGCGTTGAACTTCAAGGTGTCCTCAGTTCGGTGCAGCTCGCTCAGCATGCCGTGCAGCAACTGCGTCTCTTGATCACTCAACGACTCATTGGCGCGAGGGGAGAGCGCCTCCAGGAAGCCCTGAGTGTCTCCGGATACCAGGTAGCCGTAAATTCGTGAAGCGTGCGGACCGTACTGCCTGGTGGCGAAGTCTTCAGACAGCAACAACAAGCTTTGCAGCGACGCTGGCCACTGGATACCCACCAGGCTGGCGAGGAACTGACGCAGATCGCGCTGGCCATCAGCGACAGTGTTGACCTCTTCTCCATCCTTGCGGGTCACATACCGGTTGAGTACATAACGCGTTTCCAGTGGCTCATCATTGGGCGAGGCCTGCCTGACCATCAAATTAGTCAGACGGTTCAGCAATTGCGGGTCGCCCTGCAGATCCTGGTAAAAGCCCGGAAAGCTCACGCGCGCCGCACTGAGCGCTCCAAGCGCGACGGGGTAGTTGGTGACTGCACCTTCATGCAACCCTCCTGGACGCTCGCTGCCGATAGCGCCGAGCTCGCGCTCCTTTGCCAGCCACCAGGTCTGTGTGAACGCGTTGATGATCTGCAGGGCATTACGAGGATCGATGACATTGACATGAATCATTCGATCCACGACCTGTTCAATCGAAGCACCTCTATCGGCGATGTCCTTGACCAGGTCCGGGAAGCTTTTAAGCTTCGAAAGCGCGAACTGACGCATGTCGCTTCTGGGCGGAGGGGGAATCTCCAGCCTGAATTGGAAAATCCGGTCCAGGTAGCGCCGGGCATCAGTGGGGTTGAACACGGAGCCGGGTTGCTCTGGATTGCCACGTCGACGAGAGAGTGCATCCGCCACTTTCCCCTCATCGCATGAGATCACGAATACCAGTCCCAAATTATCCGGAAGCTTGTTGACGGGTATCTCCATGAAGGTGCGAACGGCATCCAACCCCAGCACCATCTCTTCGGCAGAAAGACGATCAAGGTCGTCCACAAAGATGACAAGGCGTTCATAGGGCACTGCGTTGTTTTTTGTCGCCTTGAATTTGCGCAATTGCTGCAACAGCATCTCTTCGTACTGTTCTGCGCTGGCGCTCGGCAAGTGAACCCTGGTTACGGTTTGAAAGGGGCTCACTGCAGAAGGCTTCATCAGCTTGAGCAGGTAGGCATAGATCCCGGTGACTGCCGCAACGAACAAGGACTGAACCCAGGCAGTCTCAAGCGGCAACCACTTTAATCCTGCCGCCACGAAAAGCAGGTAGGTGATCACAGCAATCAAGAACGCCGGAAGCGGTGCTACCCAGCTGAACAGATGCTGTTTGGTCAGCTCGGCTACGCTTTTTTCGACTGTCTCGGTATGGGTCACATTACGATACAGGTCATCATGCAGCTTGCCCTCATCGCCACCCAGTTCCAGAAAAACATGCCGCAAGAGAGCGCGCTTTATGTCCTGTTCTTTTCCACCAAAGCGCCACGCGTTGAAGGTGATGCTCTTGAAACGCTGACTGCGCGGGCGGCGCCCATCGGCGCTGCCGGTATCATCAATCAGGGCATGGGTGTACATCTCCTTGATCGAGCTTTTACCTGTACCCCAGCCTCCCAGCAGGCCGATGCTGTATGGCGGTCGATGACCTTCATTTTCGATCAAGCTGCGCAGCGCCTGCGCGTAGTGACGGTGCCCGAAGGCATCGTCTTTTTCTTGCTCGATGTGGCGATCCAGCACGGCTGGCATATCGCGGCGCATATCTAGCATTCGGTATCCCTGAGAATGTATGGCAAGTGGCTATTGGCCGGATGAGCATACTGGCCGTTGAGCGTTCAGACCAGTGGGCCCTGTCCAGTGCGGGACAGGCAGTGCGGATAGGAAACTTGAGGGACCTCGCAGATCCATCCCATGGCGAGCGGCCTGTTTTATCGGATCGTTGTTTGCTGAAGGGGCCATCATGGCCGGCGATTGGCAGCAGTGGCCGGGGGTTAATGGTTGTCGGAGTAGAGGACTGACCTGACACCGATCACCTCGGTACGGAGCACAAGCATATAGCGCAAAGACGACGGCCGCCTCAATCGGCGATGCCTGCGGTTATCGGATCCGCGCTGGAATGGATGACGATTGGCCCGAGCGGTATCAGCGTAGGGGCAATAGGGTATGCAGGCCCGTTGCTGAAATAATCTCAAAATGTTATTGGTGTTGGGTGCTGATTGGATCCATTCTGCTTAGTCAGCAGTAAACCTATGAATGCGCACCTTGCTGGATTTCCTATCCGGAAATGTTTCGAATTCCTCAGTACCAATGAGGGTCGCGCTTTGCTCGCACATTGGAGACTCCTATGCCTGCCAGCTTCAAAGATACTGATCTGCAACACAAGTACACCTGGACTCGGGACAAGGGAGACAAGCCCTACAGTGGTATCAAGGACCGAATCAAGGTTGATAAGGACGAAGGCTATGAAGTCCTGCCTTTCCTGAACCACTTTTTAGGTGAATATGGCAAAACGTCTCTGGCCTCCCTACACGAGGCCGAAGACGCGCTGCATCTACCAAAGTTCAGCAACGTCCAAATGCGTGACGAGCTGGACACTGCACTAAAAAAGGAACTGGGCTGGTAAAACTGCTCCGGGTGGGCGAGAGGTGACACTCGCCCACTTGTTGAATGGCGCACAGTGTCCCAGGGTGTGGTGAAAGCGAGGTTTATAACTGATCGAAGCCCGCTCGATAGGCTCTAAAAAGAGGCAACTCGCCCTCCCTTTTCGAATGGTTGCAGACGCGAACAGCGTGAGTTGCAATTCCCCCTCGCATGTCATTCTCACACTGGTGTTCAGCCATTCCTGCTGGAGCCTGCCGAGTGAGCGGTTAAACATCGTTGAGCCATGAGCTGGACTCTGCCGCCTGCTTCGCAATGCCCCTCCCGTTCACCGATAAGCCTGAACGTCCGTCAAACGTCCAGACGTTGCCGAAGTTGAAATCAGTTAGAACCCTTCCGGAAAACAGTGAGTCACACAGCCACAGTGATGGATTCCCATCATCGGTTTCGGTGCTTGGCGTAGCAACGTCAGTGATCAAAAGCCAGAAGACGCTGGCAGATACGTTGCAGAATTTTCAGGAAGGCACGGTAGGGTATCTCAACGTGACGGCGGCGCAAGCGCAGGTATTGAGAAATCAGCAGAATTTGGCCAAGACAAATACGAGGCTGAATATCGATCTGGTCAACCTCTAAAAAGCGCTCGGGGGTGGCTGGTAGACCATTGATGGCTCCTGATTCGCACCTCACACCCATCGGCGCTGAGACGCAACTCAGCCGCTCTCAGTGGCAAGCTTGGGAGGGGGGGTAGGTCTCGCAGCGCTTATCCTGACGAGCCGGATAAATCCATGCTCTGGCGCAATCGAACAGTGTACAGGCGCCGGCCCGAGTGTAAAAATTTCTGCCTGATGCTAGCAGGAGTCGTTTGTGAAAGGCCGGGATGAGATTGTGGAAGATCAAGAGGCGCCGATGCAGCAAAGTCCAAGGTATGCCTTGGCCAAGTGGGCCAGACAGAACGAGCTGTCCTCCGAGGCTCTTCGGGAAAAAGAGGAGACGGCCCTGAGGTTGGCAATCGAAGGGATCGCTGATGGCTCCATCATATCGCTTGACGGCCCCAAGTCGCCGCTATCGCGCAAGATTCAATTCCATCACGGAATCGACCAGTTTGAGATGAATAGAAACTGGGTCGAAACAGCCCAGGCCTGGACATGTCCATGCTGCAGTCGAGGCAAATTTGAAATTTCCAGAGTTGCTGGCAAGGGGCACATTTTAGCGAAGCTGGTCGAGCATCACGACCATATGGCTGATGCATTGAAAGCTGCCTTCAATCGGGTGTTTGTTGAGAGCGGTACGGAGAAACCTACCAGTACCGGCTTGGCACTCATAGAGCGAATGGCCCCTGCATTTTCTGCGTACTCTCCCGTCTTGATTTGCGAAGACTGCAATAATGCGGACGCTGCTGCGAAGAAGATTGTTTCTAATGCTGGACGCAAGATCGAATGGCAGTCTTTTTCCATTGGGCAGATTCGTGAGTTCATTATCGTCCAGGAACACGCACCC
Organism: Pseudomonas abietaniphila; assembly: GCF_039697315.1. NCBI lineage: Bacteria > Pseudomonadati > Pseudomonadota > Gammaproteobacteria > Pseudomonadales > Pseudomonadaceae > Pseudomonas > Pseudomonas abietaniphila. The sequence continues at coordinate 5,333,385 of NZ_CP155619.1, forward strand.
CACCGCATCGACGTGACCAAATTTATGGATCTCTGGGAGCGTGTTCGCCCCGCGTACGTCGCACGAATGAACCTGGTTTACGGAGTGGCGAAGGCGGCGGTGCTGCAAGACTATTGGTATGAAAGGTACCAAGGCGAGGGGATGGCAGTGCCTACTCTGTCCAATGGATCACAGCGATACCGAGGACTGGAGTTGATTAGCGGTGAGGCGCTCGTGCGTGAAATGACGAAAAGCTCAATCAAATATGCGTCGAACTACAGTCGTTGGCGTACAGAGGATCCGCCTGAGGGGCACACACCACCTTCAAACTTTTTGGCGATGATTAATTCCCTGCCAGGATGCGCACGCATGTGGGCGGGGCTTGCGGACAATTGGCAATGCCCGGTGTGCGAGCGTCTCAAGTATGAAGTTGTAAGCTACAGGAAGGGAAAAATCAGCTTTCATACGCATCTGCCGACCCCGTTTAGCTCAACCTGGAAACCTCTGGGGCAGATCTGCATGTCGTGCTTCAACATTGTGGCGGCTATCAAGCGCGAGCTCGAACATGATCTCGGTGTAAAAGTACGATATACGTTCGATTGCATTACGCCTGATGAGCTACGCGCGATGATTCACCCCAGACCCCATTCCCCGCCTTTGGTGGACACGGAAATGGCAGAGGCCCTAATTGCACGGTGGCGGTCGCATGCCACGGCTGGCCGCAGAGATTAATGACTCGATCAGGCGCGTCAGCCGGAAACACGATACAGGATCGTGCAGTTTTCGTTAGCCGTTCAACCGCGCTGGCTGGCGGAGTCGTCCGCAATCACATGGCCGATCCGTCGGGAGCGCTTCATGAGTGCACGCTGCTCTCTGGGGAGAAAACTGACTCTCCTCACCAGGTTGGACTCATCATCCGAAAGTCCGGGGCGGCCGCTGACGAGCGGCATGTGTCGATCCTTGCATTATTTCCGCGCTCACTTCTCTAGCTATCGTAACGGGGCCGAATGAACTGGAGGAGAGACGTTCTTTCTTGGATGTAAATGAGACGGACCTCCATGATCACCCCATTGGAATCCTCAAGCTCGAACGCTTCGTTTGCCTTCAAATGGACAGGCTGCTTCTTGCCGCCGTTTATTGCAATGCTGTCGGCGTAGAGATACGCGCTCTGTTCGGCTTCAAAAATTGGATTGAGTCGGCCTTCCAGCCCAGGAATGTAACCCGTGCTGTGGCACACCAAAGACCCTGTATTCTCGGTATCGACCAGTGTCACCTGGATGCCATCTGCAGGATCCCAGGATGGGATCAACGCCGCTGGATAATCCGCATGCGCCACGAGCAGTTGATAGTGACGACGGGTGGGAATGGTCAGCGCGACTTTGCCGTGGGCGTCAGTTTGTCCGCTCTTGGTGGTGCCGTTATCCGCTGTAGCGACAACAGCGGCCGACACCACGGCGACGCCCATAGAGGAAATCACTGTGACGCTAGGGGTTTGAGGTTCGAAGCGGGGAACGGTCGTGGTGGAAAACAGTGCTTTGCGAATCGATTCAGAAGGCACAGTGCGACCATTGTTGATGAGTTTCTTGTGAATAACCTCCACGAACTTTTCCGGTGAACGTTCGGTCAGCGAAATGTAACCGGTCGTTGGCAGTACTCCGGGAATATGAGTGTCATCAAAGCGAGCTGGAAGTATGTACTTCTGGCTCTCCTGGAAAGCCCAGGCCTGCATGGCTTTGTGCATGTAGATATCGGACAGATAGTCGTAAAGGTTTTTTCCCAAAGTTTGGCCTCTTCAAATCTGTCGTAGAACACTTTCACGCCTGAGTTTCGCGGAAGGTTCGCAACCTGCCGCGCAGCGGTAGCAAAATCAGGCAGCTCGGTTGTACCTGATACACCGCATGCACCGGATTTGCTGCCGGTTCCCGGCAGATCGCGGGACAAGCCACGCTCCTACAGTTAAGAATGCAGCGCGGACGATTGATGCACGCATCAAGAAAGCGATGAGCGTTAGCTCCAGCCCACGCGGTTCATATACGCGACAGTCCAGACACCACAAAACGCGACTTGGGTGCAGGCCAAACGCAGACGACGCGCAGTGGGTCGAGCGGCAGGGATGCCGCGAGAGCGCCGTCAGGCCCGTTCGGCGCGGGCCCATGGAGCGTCGTCGGAGTGCGGGTACCCGACGCAGTCGGGCCAAACCAGGAGGTCGGCACTGTTGGTTACTTTTGGTGCCTTTTCAAAAGTGACCCGCCGGAGGGGCGGAAAGGTGAATCGGCGCCACCCGCGAAAATGGATCCCCACAATACCAATGCCACAGGTCTGCCGTTAGGCAGAACCCAAAATAAGCGTCACTACAAACACCAAATGTGCACTCAAAATCAGCATCAAAAAAAAGCCCCGAACCAGTCGGGGCATTTTTTTCAGCGTCACAACGAACCAGGTTTAACCCGCCGCTGGCGCGCCTTGAATACGCGTCTGGCCCTTACGGAACAGCACCAGCGTCGCAATCAGACCCAACACCGCAGCACCACTCAGCCAGATGCCCGGTGCAGCTTTGTTATCCAGCACATGAATCAGATACGTACAGGCCGCCGGCGTGAAGCCACCGAAGGTCGCCGTCGCCAGGCTATACGCCAGCGAGAAGCCCGTGGTACGCACTTCCACCGGCATGATCTCGGTCAGCGAAACCACCATCGCGCCGTTGTACGAACCGTACAGGAACGACAGCCACAGCTCGACCATCAGCAGGTTGGCGAAACTCGGATTCGAGGTCAGCCAGGACAGCGCAGGATAGGCGGTGACGATGGCCAGAATGGTCGCAGCCAGCAGCAGCGGCTTGCGGCCGATCTTGTCCGACAGCGAGCCCATGACCGGCAGCCAGATGAAGTTCGAAATACCCACGCACACGGTGACCAGCAGGCTGTCCAGGTCAGACAGGTGCAGTTCGTTTTTGCCGAAGGTCGGCGTGTACGCCGTGATCAGATAGAACGACACAGTGGTCATGACCACCAGCGCCATACCGGCGATCACCAGCCCGAAGTTCTGGCCGATCGACTTCATCACTTCACCCATGGTCGGGCGATGTTTGCGGGCGCGGGCTTCGAACTCAGGTGTTTCTTCCAGCGAGCGACGGATGATGAAGATCGCCGGAACGATCATGCAGCCGACCAGGAACGGAACGCGCCAGCCCCATTGCCCCATCTCTTCCGGGCTCAGCCAGTGGTTCAGGCCCACGCCCAGCAAACCGGCGAACACCACCGCCGCTTGCTGACTCGCGGACTGCCAGCTGACGAAGAAGCCCTTGCGGCCCGGGGTCGAGATTTCGGCCAGGTAGACCGACACACCGCCCAGTTCCACACCGGCGGAAAAGCCTTGCAGCAGACGGCCGACCAACACCAGCAGAGGCGCCGCGACACCCAAGGTCGCGTAACCTGGCACGCAGGCAATCAGGATCGTGCCCATGGCCATCATGGCGAGGGTGATGATCAAGCCTTTTTTACGGCCGTGGTGGTCGATGTAGGCGCCGAGGAATATCGCACCCAGCGGTCGCATCAGGAAGCCGGCACCGAAGGTCGCCAGCGAAAGCATCAGGGATGCGAATTCACTGTCGGCAGGGAAGAAGGTCTTGGCGATGGCCGTGGCGTAGAAGCCGTAGACCATGAAGTCAAACATTTCAAGGAAGTTGCCGCTGACAACGCGAAATATCGCCTTGCCTTTGCCTGTGTTCGAGGCCATTTGGAATTACTCACTTAAGGCTGTCTAGCTGGGGGGATCCGTTGTATTTGTGCGTCCTCTCCTGCGCCGTTCGAGCTTGGTCTCGATAGATGCAGATTTGTAACGATATGTGTAAAAGTGGCGAATGGCAATTAATTCGGGCGGCCGCGGGCCTCAGCGGCAGGCCGTCGCGATGAAATGCAATGCGGTTATATGTCGCGCGCAGGCAGAGGATTCGCCTGAAGCCCCCGACGAATGCCGGGGGCGGTTTTTTACTTCAGTAAGGCTTCACGCAAATCGGACGATAAACCGTCCGGCGCGAGCCAGATCGCGAAATAGGCCTTGGCCAGTTCGGGGTCTGGGCTGGCGAAAATCACTTTGCCGTTGCGAGTGAGGTTGAGGCCATCGTTACGGTCCCAGCTCAGGTCATACCGGTCGCCTGGCTTGATGTTCTGAAAGCTTTTGTGGAGTCGGTCCAGTTCGGGCCTCAGCCGTCCCAGCGTCTCCTTGGTCTGTTGACGTTCAAGCGTGGCGTTGGCGGCCTTGATCACGTCCTCGCGATCGATATCGCGAAAGTAGAACAGCTCCAGTTTTTGCGGTGTCTGGGTGAAAACCGCCTGCTTGGCGGTGATCGACGGTTCCGCGTAAAACGCGGCCGCGTAAACATCGGTCCACAGGTAGGTGAGAATGGCCTGGTTCTTGCGCTCCAGCGCCGGGGTTTGCCCATCAAGGCGAGCCGGAAAATCCGCCTGTTTGAGCAGGTCCGCCTGAGAGGCCATCGCCTGCGCGCTGCAAAGCAGTCCCAGTAACAGCATCCAGTGAATGAAGCGGTGTCGCATGATCGCGCCCTTTTATCGAAAGATCCCACGTAAGGGTATGACACTTTCTGCGTGGTGCGGCGACGGCGATTCAGTGGCCGCAGGTGAATAAACCTCGGAATTCGGTAGAAACCCACAAAATTGCAGGTTTTTTTAGGATTCGTAACGCCAAGGGATTTATCATCCGCAGCAATCGGGCACCCGACCGGCTTTTTGCGGCGATCAGGTCACCCTTACCGCAGACAAAATTGGCCTGTGACGCGACCAAGGGTTAATGTTCGCCGCGACGCTGGACGATTAGACTGCGCCGCGAGTTTCGATTCTCATGCCGCCGGCCGCGGCATGATTTAGCCAGAGACGCCAGAGTGGCGCCTCGGCCTGTTCTAAGGAGTACGCATGGCTGTCTACAACTACGACGTAGTGGTACTGGGTTCCGGCCCAGCTGGGGAAGGCGCGGCAATGAACGCCGCCAAGGCTGGGCGCAAGGTAGCCATGGTCGACAGCCGTCGGCAGGTCGGCGGCAATTGCACTCACTTGGGCACGATCCCGTCCAAGGCGTTGCGTCACTCGGTCAAGCAGATCATTCAGTTCAACACCAACCCGATGTTCCGGGCCATTGGCGAGCCGCGCTGGTTCTCGTTCCCGGATGTGTTGAAGAACGCCGAAAAAGTCATCAACAAGCAGGTGGCGTCGCGCACCGGTTACTACGCGCGCAATCGCGTTGACGTGTTCTTCGGAACCGGCAGTTTCGCTGACGAGCGTACCGTCGACGTGGTGTGCAACACCGGTGTCATGGAAAAACTGGTGGCCAACCAGATCATCATCGCCACGGGCTCGCGTCCTTATCGCCCGGCCGATATCGACTTTTCCCACAAACGTATCTATGACAGCGACACCATCCTCAGCCTCAACCACACCCCGCGCAAACTGATCATCTACGGTGCCGGCGTGATCGGCTGCGAATACGCGTCGATCTTCAGTGGCCTGGGCGTGGACATCGAGCTGATCGACAACCGCGATCAACTGCTGAGCTTCCTCGACTCGGAAATTTCCCAAGGCTTGAGCTATCACTTCAGCAACAACAACGTGATGGTTCGCCACAACGAAGAGTACGAGCGCGTCGAAGGCCTGGAAAACGGCGTCGTCCTGCACCTCAAGTCGGGCAAGAAGGTCAAAGCCGACGCGTTGCTGTGGTGTAACGGCCGTACCGGCAACACCGACAAACTGGGCCTGGAAAACGTCGGCATCAAGGCCAACGGTCGTGGCCAGATCGAAGTCGATGAGGCGTATCGCACCAGTCAGCCGAATATCTATGGCGCGGGCGACGTGATCGGCTGGCCGAGTCTGGCAAGCGCCGCCTACGACCAGGGTCGTTCGGCGTCGGGCAGCGCGGTCGACAACGGCGCATGGCGTTTCGTCAACGACGTGCCGACCGGCATCTACACCATTCCGGAAATCAGCTCGATCGGCCAGAACGAACACGACCTGACCGTGGCCAAGGTGCCGTACGAAGTGGGCAAGGCGTTTTTCAAGAGCATGGCCCGAGCGCAGATCTCCAACGAGCCGGTCGGCATGCTGAAGATCCTGTTCCATCGCGAGACCCTGCAGATCCTCGGCGTGCATTGCTTCGGCGACCAGGCGTCCGAGATCGTGCACATCGGTCAGGCGATCATGAACCAGCCCGGTGAAGCGAACAGCCTCAAGTATTTCGTCAACACCACGTTCAACTACCCGACCATGGCCGAAGCTTATCGAGTCGCGGCGTACGACGGCCTCAACCGGCTTTTTTGAGCGGCTCCGGCCGGTGGCCTGAGCCGGCCGGGGAGACCGATTTCAGTAATTCTCGAGCGTGGCAGTGGCCAAACCGGGAAAGTCTGTAATCAGGCTGTCAACGCCGAAGTCGGCGAGTCTGCGCATCAGCGCAGGCTCGTTGACGGTCCACACCGACACATGCAGGCCCAGCGCCTGAGCTTTCTTCAGGCGTTCCGGCGTGCACAGCGTCCAGTTCAACGCCAGTATCTCGCAGCCATAACCCACCGCGACCTTCAGCGGATCCAGCCATGCGTATTCCGCCACCAGTCCACGGGACAAATCGGGCGCGAGCTCCAGTGCTGCGCGCAGAACTTCCCGGGAGCTTGACGTGATGGTGACTTTGTCCAGCAGGCCGTGACGCTGAGCCATTTCACGAATCGCCAGCACGGTGGTCGCTGCGCGGGTACGCGAAGCGCTTTTGACTTCCAGTTGCCAGTGATCGAACGCGCACTTCTCGAACAGTTCTTCGAGGCGCGGGATCGGACAGGGTTGCACCCAGCCCGGACCGCCCTTGCGGGCGTCGTAGGTCACCAGATCGGCGGCGTCATGTTCGACCACCTTGCCGCGCCGGTCAGTGGTGCGTTTCAGGGTCGGGTCGTGAATCACCATCAGTTCGCCGTCGCGAGACAGGTGCAGGTCCAGTTCGCAACGTTTGACCCCGTGTTTGAGGCATTCCTGAAAGCTGGTCAGGGTGTTTTCCGGTGCTTCGCCCTTGGCGCCGCGGTGGCCGTAAATTAAGGTCACAATTGTTCCTCGAAAGCGCGCTAAGGCTGTAATCGGTTCATTTCACATCAGGGTCGTTTTGCTCACGCGCCAGCCGCCGTTGCGCGGCTTGTCGTTGCAGGATGTGTCGGGCGAGCAACTGCCGCTGGGCGTCGCTGAGGTCGATCCACTCGGTACCGATCTCGAAATCGCCGATGGTCAACGCGTGGCTCTGCGTTACTTTGGCCCGCAGCATCATGCCGGACGCTTGCGGCATCAGCACCATTTTGACCGACAACAGAGTGCCGACAGGGAAGGGCTGGTGGGACTCGAATTGCAAGCCGCCTTCGGACATGATCACCTTTTGCGGGGCGCCCAGCTTGCCCAGCACGGTTTGCGCGACCACCTGGCCGAGCAGGTCGATGCGCTTGCTCATGGCCCGCAGGAAGCTGTTGGTCGTGCGATCGCGATCATCCAGCTGGCGCAGCAGATGCTGGGATTCGAACTCGGCAACGTGCAGCTCGCTCAGCAGGTCGAAGAGTGTCGAGCTGGTGTCATGGGGATGTTCATCGAGCGTTCCGGCGGCTGGAATGCGTTGAATTTCCAGTGCGACGCTGTCCTCGATACGGTAGTATTCGCGGCGTTCTTCTTCATCTAATGTCGACATGGCGAACCCAGGGTAGCGGCGGTTGTCAGAGTGATTGCTCGCAATCGTTACTCAGCGATTTGAGTGTAAAGCTGCCGGCCAAGGCCCGCCACAAGGACGTTCCCATTCCTCCGAACAAGCCCCTACATGTTCAGACCTCTTTTTGTATTCATCGGCACGCGTTACACCCGTGCAAAACGCCGTAATCATTTTGTCTCCTTCATTTCCCTGACGTCGATGATCGGTCTCGCCCTCGGCGTCGTGGTGATGATAGTCGTGTTATCGGTCATGAACGGTTTCGATCATGAGATGCGCACCCGCGTCCTCGGCATGGTCCCGCACGCGACCATCGAATCCGGCGAGCCGATCAGCGACTGGCAAAGCCTGGCAGCCAAGGTCAAACAGAACCCCCAGGTGGAGGCGGTCGCGCCGTTCACGCAGATGCAGGGTTTGCTGACCAACAATGGCAATGTGCAGAAAATCCTGCTCAATGCCATCGACCCGGTCAGGGAACGCAAAGTTTCGATCATCGACGGCTTCATGAAACAGGGCAGTCTTGACGATCTGGTGTCAGGCGGCTTTGGCGTGGTCATCGGCGACAAGGCCGCGACCAAGCTGGGCGTGGGCCTAGGCGACAAGGTGACGTTCGTGTCGCCTGAAGTGATGGTCACGCCAGCCGGCATGTTCCCGCGCATGAAGCGCTTCACCGTGGTTGGCATCTTCCACGTCGGCGCTGGTGAACTGGACGGTTATCTCGGTGTGACCAACCTGCAGGATCTGGCGCGTCTGCACCGCTGGAAGCCTGATCAGGTGCAAGGGTTGCGCCTGAAGTTCACCGATCTGTTCAAGGCACCGCGCACGGCTTACGAGATTGCCCAGACCCTGGGCGAGCACCAGTATTACTCCCGTGACTGGACCCGTACCCACGGCAATCTGTATCAGGCCATCGGCATGGAGAAATCCATCATTGGCCTGCTCCTGTTGCTGATCGTGGCAGTGGCGGCGTTCAACATCATTTCCACGCTGGTGATGGTGGTCAACGACAAGCGCGGTGACATCGCGATCCTGCGCACGCTGGGTGCCACGCCGGGCCAGATCATGCGCATCTTCATGGTTCAAGGCACGGTGATCGGCGTCGTCGGCACGCTGGTAGGTGCCGGTGTCGGCATTCTGGCCGCGCTCAACGTCAGCTCGGCGATTTCGGCACTGGAAGGCCTGATCGGTCACAAGTTTCTCAACGCGGATGTCTACTTCATCGACTATCTGCCTTCGCAATTGATGGCTGAGGACGTGCTGCTGGTCTGCGGCGCGGCCTTGGTCCTGAGTTTCCTCGCCACCCTGTATCCAGCCTGGCGTGCTGCGCGCACCCAGCCGGCAGAGGCGCTACGTTATGAGTGAGTCGGGCATGAGTGATAAAGCTGTACTGAGTTGCCGCAACCTGGGCAAATCCTACGAGGAAGGCCCGGAATCCGTAGTGGTGCTGTCGGGCCTGCAGCTGGAGCTGCACCCGGGCGAGCGCGTGGCGATCGTCGGCAGTTCGGGGTCGGGCAAAAGTACCTTGCTCAACCTGTTGGGCGGACTGGACACGCCTACCGAGGGCAGTGTCTGGCTGGCCGGTGAAGAACTGTCCGCACTCAACGAAAAGGCCCGTGGCCTGCTGCGCAACCGCGCACTGGGTTTCGTGTACCAGTTCCACCACCTGCTGCCTGAGTTCACCGCACTGGAAAACGTCTGCATGCCGCTGCTGATCGGCAAGACCCCGATTCCGGAAGCGCGCCAACGCGCGACGGCGTTGCTGGAGCGGGTAGGGCTCAAGCACCGTCTGGCGCACAAGCCTTCGGAGCTGTCGGGTGGTGAGCGTCAGCGTGTGGCCATTGCCCGCGCGCTGGTCAATCAGCCAGGGCTGGTGATGCTCGACGAGCCGACCGGTAACCTCGACTCTCATACCGCACAGGGCATTCAGGACCTGATGCTGGAACTGAGCACTTCGTCGCGGACCGCGTTCCTGGTGGTGACTCACGACATGGCGCTGGCCCGTCAGATGGACCGCGTATGGCGCCTGGAAGAAGGCCGTCTGGTCGAGGCGTGATGCCAACAACCCGCTGCCGGTCCTTCCGGCAGCGGTGGTTTTTTACTTTTAGCTGCTTTTAGCTACGGTGCTCCACGAATGTTCAGACCGTTATCCATTTTTATCGGCACGCGCTACACCCGGGCCAAGCGACGCAACCACTTCATCTCGTTCATCTCGATGACGTCGATGATCGGCCTGGCGTTGGGCGTCCTGGCGATGATCGTGGTGCTGTCCGTGATGAACGGCTTCCAGCAGGAAATGAGCTCGCGCATCCTCGGCATGGTCCCGCACGCGGTGATCGACGGGGTCAAGCCGCTGGATGACTGGAAGCCTGCCGCCGACGCTGCGATGAAGAACCCGCAGGTCACGGCTGCCGTACCCTTCACGCAAATGGACGGCATGCTGTCGTACAAGGGCACCATGCAGCCAATCGAGATCAACGGGGTTGATCCGGCGCTAGAGTCGAAGGTTTCCATCGTCACCCAGCACATCGTTCAGGGCCGCCTTCAGGACCTGAAGCCCGGTGAGTTCGGCGTGGTGATCGGTGAGATCACCGCGCGGCGTTTTCGCCTGAACGTCGGTGACAAGATCACCCTGATCGTGCCGGAAATCAGCAGCGACCCGGGCGGCATTACGCCGCGCCTGCAGCGCCTGACCGTGGTCGGTGTGTTCAAGGTCGGTGCCGAGCTGGACGGCTCGATGGCGCTGGTGAACGTGGCCGACGCCGCGACCATTCAACGCTGGCAGCCCAATCAAGTGCAGGGCGTACGCCTTGCTCTGACAGACCTGTACGCTGCACCGCAAGTCTCGGCGGCCATCGCCGGCGGGTTGGGCGCTGACTACAAGGCCGACGACTGGACGCACACCCAAGGCAGTCTGTTCAGCGCGATGAAAATGGAAAAAACCATGATCGGCCTGCTGCTGCTGATGATCGTGGCCGTTGCTGCATTCAACATCATCGCGACATTGATCATGGTGGTGAACGACAAAGGCGCGGACATCGCCATTTTGCGGACGATCGGCGCCACGCCTCGGCAGATCATGACCATCTTCATGGTGCAGGGCACCGTGATCGGCGTTGTTGGCACCGTCATCGGGGGTGTACTGGGCGTGATCGCGGCCATCAATGTCAGTCAGTTGGTCGGCTGGGTGGAGCGGGTGACAGGCCAGCACATCTTCACTTCAGACGTGTACTTCATCAGCAACCTGCCGTCGCATCTGGAAGGCAGTGACGTGGCGCTGATTTGCAGTGCGGGCTTCATTCTCAGCTTTCTGGCGACGATTTACCCGGCTTACCGCGCGGCACAGATTCAGCCGGCGCATGCGTTGCGGTATGAGTAAGCACCGAATTTTCTGACGCTGCATGACATCTGTGGGAGCGAATTCATTCGCGAGAGGCCGGTACAGTCGATACACCTATGTCGCCTGGACGCTTGCATCGCGAACGAATTCACTCCCACAAGAAACATCACTGGCTCGCGGTCGGCAACTCGATCAAGAACCGCGTCATCCCTTCCTGTGACTCACAGCTGATCGTCCCGCCGTGGGCGTGGATGATCGATTGGGTAATCGCCAGTCCCAACCCCGCGTGCTCGCTGCTGCCTTCATGGCGGGCAGGATCCGCGCGGTAGAACCGGTCGAACAGTCTGGGCAATACTTCGGCCGGGATGGTCTGGCCGGTGTTTTCAACGGTGATCCGCACGCGTCGGGTCGCGGATTCGAGCTTCACGGCAACCTGGCCGTGAGGCGGGGTAAATCGCAGGGCGTTGCCCAGCAGGTTCGACAGCGCCCGACGGAGCATATGGCGATCGCCCGCCAGTTCGGCGTCTCCCTGACGACGGAGTTGCACGTGGGCTTCCTCCGCTAGCGGCAGGAAAAACTCCAGCAGCGCGTCAGTTTCTTCCGCCAGATGCAAGCGCTCCCGATTCGGACTCAGCAGGCCATGCTCGGCCTTGGCCAGATACAACATGTCGTTGACCATCTGCGCCATCCCCTGCAGTTCTTCCAGGTTGCCCAGCAGCGCCTCGCGGTACGCTTCAAGGTCCCGTGGGCGGGTGAGGGTGACTTGGGTATGCGTGAGCAGGTTCGACAGCGGTGTACGGAGTTCATGGGCAATGTCTGCGGAAAAAGCCGACAAGCGCTGAAATGCATCATCCAGGCGCCCCAGCATGGCGTTGAACGCCTGAGTGAGTTCTGCCAGCTCCACCGGCATTTCGTTGAGCGGCAGGCGCGTGGTCAGCGAACTGGCCGACACGCTGGCGGCGATTTCGCTCATCTTGCGCAACGGACGCAAGCCGCTGCGGGCGGCCCATGCGCCGAGTAATGCGGTGGCCAGCGCCGACAAACCCACGGTCAGCCAGATCAGGTGCTGCATGCGCTCCAGAAAGTGCTGATGGTGGGTAATGTCCAGCAACAGGGTCAGCTGTGGCGAGTCCTGTTCCTCCGGATTCAGCGCAACCGTGTAGGTGCGATAGGCAACGCCGCTGTCGGTCAGGGTGTGCAAGCCTGCGTGGACGCCAGGCCGCGGTAATGACGAGGCCAGGCTGTCGAACCACAGTGCGCCCGCCTGGCTGCGGACCTGCAAGGCCAGATCCGGCGAATGCCCAAGTTCATTCAGCAGCGCCGGTTTTCTGGCCTCGAGCTGTTCAAAAGTGACCACGTCCTTCAAGGCATCGCGCAGCGTCGGCAGCTTGCTGTCGAGCAGTTGCTGATCCAGCTCCAGGAAGTGCGCTTCGCTGGCGCGGTTGAACAACACGCCTGCCGTCAGCGACACCACGGCGGTGCAGCCGGCGAACAGCAAAGCAAGTCGGCTGCCAAGGGAAATGCGTCGGAGCATCAGAGGCTTCGCTCTTCGAGGACGTAGCCCATGCCGCGCACCGTATGAATCAGCTTGTTCGGATAGTCGTCGTCGACCTTGAGGCGCAAGCGTCGGATGGCCACCTCGATGACATTGGTGTCACTGTCGAAGTTCATGTCCCAGACCTGCGAGGCGATCAGCGATTTGGGCAGGACTTCTCCCTGACGGCGAAGCATCAATTCCAATAGCGCGAACTCCTTCGCGGTCAGGTCGATGCGCTGACCGTTGCGTTCGACGCGACGACGCAGCAGGTCCAGCCGCAGGTCAGCCAGTTGCAGATGGGTTTCCTGGCTGGCGCTGCTGCCACGGCGCAACAGGCTGCGCACGCGTGCCAGCAGTTCGGAGAATGCGAAGGGCTTGATCAGATAATCATCGGCGCCCAGCTCCAGGCCGCGTACACGGTCTTCTACCGCGTCGCGTGCAGTCAGAAACAGCACGGGCGTGTCGAGCCCCGCGCCTCGCACCGCTTGCAGAATCTGCCAGCCGTCACGACCGGGCAGCATCACATCCAGAATCAGCAACGCGTAGTCTCCGGTCAGCGCCAGATGCTGGCCGTTGGCGCCGTCGGCCACCCATTCGGTAGTGAAGCCGGCTTCGGTCAGGCCCTGGCGCAGGTACTGGCCCGTTTTTGCTTGATCTTCGACGATCAGTAATTTCATGGGTCACTCATCGGTCGTCATGACGCTAGACAGTGGCGTTTCGCGGTGACGCTTTATAGCGCGACCGAGGCGGGCGGTGTTCAAGCTTACAAAGTTGTAATCTTGCGGTCAGCTGATTGCCAGTGGCGTCGGCCTACCTTGGCTCATCGATTGTCGCTGACTGGAGATTCACATGTTTGCTCGTTTGACCGCTGCTGCAGTGTTACTGGGTGTGAGCCTGTCGTCACTGGCGTCCCCCGGTGAGCATTTTGCTTTTGGCCATTCGGCCAAAGCCGACCAGGCAACCCGCACCATTGAGCTGACGCTGGGCGACATGTACTTCGAGCCCAAGTCCCTGGCCGTCAAGGAAGGGGAAACCGTGCGCTTCGTGCTGGTCAACAAGGGGCAGTTGCTGCACGAGTTCAACCTGGGTGACGCGGCCATGCATGCGGCGCATCAACAGGAGATGCTCAAGATGGTCGCCAGCGGCATGCTGACGTCGACCGGCATGAAACACGACGGCATGGCGGGCATGGATCATGGCGACATGGCCATGAAGCACGATGATCCGAACAGCGTGCTGGTCGAACCTGGCAAAACCGCCGAACTGACCTGGACCTTCACCAAGGCCACCGACCTTGAGTTTGCCTGCAATATTCCCGGCCATTATCAGGCCGGCATGGTCGGAAAAATCGCGATTGCCGACTAATCGCTGAAAGCGCGGGACAAAACCTATAAACTTCGCGGTCAGGATTTTCAAATCAGTCCCTCACATCCGCTTTCAGGTTCAGGTCCCGCCATGCATCCCGCAGCCGAACACTCGCCGCTGGGCAAGTCCAGTGAATACATCGCCACTTACACGCCGTCTTTGCTGTTTCCGATTCCCCGTGCCGCCAAATGGGCGGAGCTGGGGCTGACGGCCGAGACGCTGCCGTATCAGGGCGTCGACTTCTGGAACTGCTACGAGCTGTCCTGGCTGCTGCCTTCCGGCAAGCCGGTGGTCGCGATCGGCGAGTTCTGCATTCCGGCGGACTCGCCCAACATCATCGAGTCCAAGTCCTTCAAGCTTTACCTGAACTCGCTGAACCAGACGCCGTTCGCCTCGCAGGCTGAACTGGTGGCCACCCTGGAGAAAGACCTGTCGGGCGCTGCGGGCAAGCCGGTGGGTGTACGCATTCGTTCGCTGAAGGATATTGAGGCCGAGGGCATCGTGCCGGTGCCAGGGGTGTGCGTCGACGACCTGGACATCACCATCAGCAGCTATGACCGGCCCCAGCCTGAACTGCTGCAGTGCGATGAATCCCGTGTGGTGGAGGAGTCGCTGCACAGCCATCTGCTCAAATCCAATTGCCCGGTCACCAGCCAGCCGGACTGGGGCAGCGTTGCGGTGGAATATCGGGGTGCGGCGCTGGATCACGGCAGCTTTCTGGCTTATATCGTCAGTTTCCGCCAGCACTCGGACTTCCACGAGCAGTGCGTAGAGCGAATTTTTATGGACCTGCAGCGGCTGCTCAAGCCCGAGAAACTTACCGTGTCTGCGCGTTATGTGCGTCGCGGCGGGCTGGACATCAACCCGTACCGCAGCACCGAAACACTCACACTGGAAAACGGGCGTCTGGCGCGTCAGTAACTGCCGGGCCGCTTTGTAGGAGCGCCTTACGTTGCTGGAAACTGAAAAGCCCGTCATCAAGACGGGCTTTGCATTTCACAGCAACGAAAACGTCAGATCCCGATATTGCCCAGGGTCAGCACGATGTTGCGCAGGGTCCCTGCAATTCCTGGGTGTTCCAGCTCGAAGCGCTCGACCGCTAGGTTCACGCCGTCGGCCAGGTTATTGTCCGGGGTCGCGGTTTCGACGGCGATCTCTGCTTGAATCTGCGCCATCAGCGCCTTCAGGTCAGCGCGTTCTTCTTCAGTCATTGGCGGATTCTGATCCAGTTGCTCGCGCAGGGTATCGAGTTGTGCTTGCAGTTCGCGGGCAGGCATAGGGTGCTCCCTTCATGAATAGTCTCAGCATGGACCGCAATGCGTCGGCAAAGGTCCTTTGCAGCTAAGACTAATCCAGTCTGCGCCACCTTGCATGACGCCGATCAAACGCGTGTCAGGGCTTTTCCGACTTGAGGCGTCTCAGCGTGATATCGGCGAGACAGGACTCCAGTTCACCCAGGTGATCGATTACCGAATGCGCGCCCGCTGCGTACAGTTCCAGCGTTGCTCGGCCACGCCGGCGTTCGCGGTCCAGATCGCTCAACGCCTCCCACTGTGCAGGAGACAATCCGCACAGAGGGCCGCACGATGCCAGACCCACCGTCCACAGTCCGGCGTTCAAACCGGCCATCAGCAGCCGTGGGTCGCCACTGACCAGCACGCAGCCGTCGAGCTGGCTGGCATTAAGTCCCATCAATGCTTGCCAGCATGCATCCGGCGCGGGCCAGTGGTTGTTCGGGCGGGGTGTGGACTGGATCAATCCCTCAAGCGGCGCAGCCAGTTGTTCGGCGATGCTGGCTGGGTATTCATCGATCCACGCACAGGGAATCTGTTGCTGCTTGAGGCTCTTGAGCGCTGCCAGTGCGCCGGGCGTGGGGGCGGCGAACGGGCGGGCATCCTGAGAATGGAACGAAAGCCCGTCACTGCTGCGTAGCGTCCGTGCCTGTGCACCGAAATCAACCAGGCAACCGCTCAGACCAAATAGCACGGCGGTGAAAGACGGGGCGGGCACTGCGACCGGGGCGAGCATGAAATTCCCTCTCAAATGGCAATGACGCTAAGGGATTTGCATGACATTCCTGTGACCGACGCATGACATTGTGAGCGGATGTTTAAAGGCCTACGGCATTCCTTCAGTTTTCGACGACGTAAAACGTCGCGGAACGCTTTATACTCCCCCTCTTTGGCTTGGGGCGTAGCGCCCGCTTCATTACTTTGACTGGGAGTCTCAGCTATGCCCGTGACCGGTGCAGGCTTTATCAATCGTCTGGCTCGAACGTGTTTCTGGGCCGGTCTGGCCTTGGTGCCCATGGCAGCTCACGCTGCAGAAGACGATCCATGGGAAGGCGTTAACCGCGCGATCTTCCGCTTCAACGACACCGTCGACACCTACGCGTTGAAACCCATCGCCCAAGGGTATGAATTCATTACCCCGCAGTTTCTCGAAGACGGCATCCACAACATGTTCAAGAACATCGGTGAAGTGACCAACTTCGCCAACGATGTTCTGCAGGCCAAGCCTGAAGCCGCCGGTGTCGACACCGCGCGCCTGATCCTCAACACCACTTTCGGCCTGCTGGGCTTCTTCGACGTGGGCACCAAGATGGGCCTGCAACGCAACGACGAAGATTTCGGTCAGACCCTCGGTCACTGGGGTGTTGAAAGCGGCCCGTTCGTCATGCTGCCATTCTTCGGCCCGAGCACCGTGCGTGACGCATTCGCCAAGTACCCTGACACCTACACCCAGCCGTATCGCTACATCGACCACGTGCCAACCCGCAACACGGCTTTTGGCGTGAGCGTTGTAGATACCCGCGCCAGCCTGTTGTCGGCCGAGAAGCTGATCAACGGCGACAAATACATCTTCATTCGTAACGCCTACCTGCAGAACCGTGAGTTCAAGGTGAAAGACGGCAAGGTCGTCGACGATTTTTAATCGCCCTGCAATTCGCGTGAAGATGCAAAAAAGGCGACCTTCGGGTCGCCTTTTCTTTTTCGGAATTTTTCGAAAATGTGAAGTAGTTCCGAAGTGCCATCACTTCATGGTCAGGATGGTCAGTCCCAGTTTTTGCTCGCCACCGTCGATGTCGGCGATCCAGACAACCTCGGTGTCGGCTTCCAGGCCCTTGAGCGCTGCATGATCGGACTCGATGCGAACGCTGATCCTGTCACCGACCTTGAACGAGCGCGGGGCCTGTATCTGCATGCCTGAGCTGGATAAATCCACGCACACCGCAGGGATGATCTGACCCGCATAGATCAGGCTGATGTCCGCGTCGACACGCATGCGGATGTAATCTCGTTTCTCTGCATAGTCGCGATCAATCTGGCCCATGGCGCATCCTTCGTTTTCGTTGCTGATTTAAAGGTTCTTATAACTCCCGGCGATTTGCGATGTAAAGACGCTGGCCGACCGCTGGAGCGAGCTTGAAACGCCCGGCGGATGGGAGTACCGTCTGCGCCTTGAAGGGCACCTCTGACACGTGAAGCGTTTGACCAAAAGTCCGCTCCCTGACTCCAGAGAGGCTAGAAGCGAATCCAGTATGCGGGCTGACAGAATCCGACCGCGTACGCCAACCTAATCTGGCGCCGTTTGCCCACATGCAAAAAACCAGTGCCACGCTGCTGATTATCGATGACGACGAAGTAGTGCGCGCGAGCCTCGCGGCCTATTTGGAAGACAGTGGGTTCAGCGTCCTGCAAGCCAGCAACGGCATGCAGGGTCTACAGACCTTCGAGCAAAAAAAGCCTGATCTCGTGATCTGCGATTTGCGCATGCCTCAAGTGGGCGGCCTTGAGCTGATTCGCCAGGTGACCAGTCTCGCTCCGGAAACCCCGGTCATCGTGGTGTCGGGTGCGGGCGTGATGAGCGATGCCGTCGAAGCGTTGCGCCTGGGCGCGGCCGATTACCTGATCAAGCCCCTCGAAGACCTTGCAGTGCTTGAGCACTCGGTCCGACGGGCGCTGGATCGGGCGCGCTTGCTGCAAGAGAACAAGCTGTATCGTCAGAAGCTCGAGACCGCCAACCGCGAGCTCGAAGCCAGCCTGCACTTGCTGCAGGAAGATCAGGATGCGGGCCGTCAGGTTCAGATGAACATGCTGCCGACGAGTCCCTGGGCCATCGACTCGTTCGAATTCGAACACGAAATCATTCCGTCGCTGTACCTCTCCGGCGATTTCGTCGATTACTTCCGGGTCGACGACCGTCGTGTGGCGTTCTACCTGGCCGATGTGTCGGGCCATGGTGCTTCCTCGGCCTTCATCACCGTGCTGCTGAAATTCATGACCACGCGCTTGCTGTTCGAGTCCAAGCGCGGTGGCACGTTACCGAAATTCAAGCCTTCCGAGGTCCTCGGCCATATCAACCGCGGTCTGATCAGCTGTAAGCTGGGCAAACACGTGACGATGGTCGGTGGCGTGATCGACGAAGAAACCGGGCAATTGACCTACAGCGTGGGCGGTCATTTGCCGCTTCCGGTGCTGTACACGCCGACCGAGACGCGTTATCTCGAAGGGCGTGGTCTGCCGGTGGGGTTGTTCAACGAGGCGACGTATTCAGACCATGTGCTGGATCTGCCTGAGTCCTTTAGTCTGACCCTGCTGTCTGATGGCATTCTGGATCTTTTGCCAGGTGATACACTCAAAGAGAAAGAAGCCAACTTACCTGAATTGGTGAAGTCGGCGGGCGGCAGCCTGGATGGCCTGCGTCGTAAGTTTGGATTGGCCACACTCGGGGAGATGCCGGATGATATCGCCTTGTTAGTGTTGAGCAGGAACCTTTAATGAGTACCGGTAGAATCCAGTTTGCCGAGCAAGATGGCACCTTTGTCCTGAAGTTTGTGGGTGAAGTGCGTTTGACTCTCTGCTCGGCGTTGGATGCGACGATTGAGCGGATCTTCACCTCCATGAATTTTTCGACCGTGGTGATCGATCTGACCGAAACCCGCAGCATTGACAGCACAACGCTCGGCCTGTTGGCCAAGTTGTCCATTCTGTCGCGGCAGAAAGCGGGCCTGCTGCCCACTGTCGTGACCACTCACGAAGACATCACGCGCCTGTTGCAATCGATGGGCTTCGATCAGGTGTTCAACATCGTGGGTCGCCCGATCCCCCGTCCCGAGACGCTGAGCGACCTGCCGTCGCAGGATCAGTGTGAAGACGTGGTAAAGGCCAAGGTCCTAGAAGCGCACAAGATCCTGATGGGCCTCAACGACTCCAATCGCGAAGCGTTTCGCGATCTGGTGAATGCGCTGGAGCATCAGTAGAGCTCCTCTTCTGGCTCTGGCTGAGGCCAGATCGGTTTCGCTTCAGCAAGTGACTTTTAAAAGCCGGGAAGCGGACTTACCAGAAGTGACCGATGTCGCTTGCCCTTATTTTTGATCGTTCTCACTGACAGTGTCAGACAGACCGCGTATGCAGGATTTGCTGCCGGTTCCCGGCAGATCGTCGGCAAGCCAAACTCCTACGCCCTCCGGGCAGAAGCAAGACAGTGCGCAGGTCCAAACTCTGCGTTTGAATGCCCGTCAGTACGTTTCGTGCCCCCCATGTCGCAGAGCGTCAGGCGCTGCTCTACCACGCGGAGCGTGGGAACGATCAAGTGCGTAAGCTCGCTTTGTTGTTGATCTTCATACCGCAGCAGTCCAGACACCACCAAGTGCGACTTGGGTGCAGGCTGAACGCAGGCGGCGCTCCGTGGGACGAGCGGCATGGATGCCGCGAGAGCGCCGCTAGGGCATGGATGCCCGTTCGGCGCGGGCCCACGGAGCGTCGCCGAAGTGAGGGTACCCGACGAAGTCGGGCCCAACCAGGAGCCAGGACACTTGGTTGCTTGGTGTCCTTTCAAGTAACCCGCCGAAGGCGGAACGCTTCTGCCGTTAGGCAGAACCTGGAACAGTCACCTTCAATCCATCAGGCATTTACAAAAGCCCAAGCCCGACTGACACCATTCCCCAGACATAAAAAAGGGCAGCATCCCCACGGATGCCGCCCTTTTTAAATAAGCCCGACGTATTACGCCTTGGCGCGCAACAACGCCTCGAGCTTCTCCTGATCGCGAGCAAACTGACGAATGCCCTCGGCCAGCTTCTCGGTCGCCATCGCATCCTCGTTCGACGCCCAGCGGAACTGGCTTTCGTTCAGCGTCTGACGTGGCTCACCACCGTTACCCGGCTTGAGCTTCTGCACCAGCGTGCCGGTGTCTTCAGCCAGCTTTTGCAACAGATCCGGACTGATGGTCAAGCGGTCGCAGCCGGCCAGCTCTTCGATCTGGCTCAGGTTACGGAAGCTGGCACCCATGACCACGGTCTTGTAGTCATTGGCCTTGTAGTAGTTGTAGATGCGAGTGACCGACTTGACGCCCGGGTCCTCGGCACCGACGTAATCCTTGCCTTCGGCTTTCTTGTACCAGTCGTAGATGCGACCCACGAACGGCGAAATCAGAAACACGCCTGCGTCAGCGCAAGCCTGTGCCTGAGCGAAAGAAAACAGCAGCGTCAGGTTGCACTGGATGCCTTTCTTTTCCAGCTGTTCGGCAGCGCGGATACCTTCCCAGGTCGAGGCCAGTTTGATCAGGATGCGATCACGGCCGATACCGGCCTGGTCGTACAGCTCGACCAGACGTTCTGCGCGCTCGATGCAGGCGTTGGTGTCGAAAGAGATGCGGGCGTCCACTTCGGTGGAAACACGGCCCGGCACCACTTTCAGAATTTCCTGGCCGATCGCCACGGCGAAACGGTCGCTGGCCAGGCCGATGTCATTCTTCGCACCGCTGAAGGCTTCTTTCAGGCGGTCGGCGTTGCTGTCGCTGGAGGCGGCTTTGAGCAACAGGGAAGGGTTGGTGGTGGCATCAACCGGCTTGAGCTTTTCAATGGCAGCGAAATCGCCAGTATCGGCGACGACGGTGGTGATTTTTTTGAGTTGTTCCAGCTTGGAAGTCATGAGCGTGCTCTGTCCTGTGGGTGTGATGACATTACCCGAGCGCCGCCGGTCACTCAAGGGCGTAAACCGCAACAAACACGCTGATCTAGAGGCCTGCATTTGCGCAAACAGCAGACCTGTGCTTCAGCCACGATCCTGAAAATACATGACGTTGAAGCCGTCAGTCAGGGGCGTGGTTATCGGTTCCCGAGGAGGGCGGATACTCGATCCAGACTGGTTTGAGCCTGGAGGCGGCAGGTTGTTCCCCGCACTGTCGTCTATTGTGCTCTGACCGATTCGGGCGAAAGGGATCATCACCATGAAGAAACTGATCAACGACCCACTGGGTGTCGTCGATGACATGCTGGAAGGCGCCGTGCTGGCCGATCAGCGGCTAGTGTTGCTGGAAGGGGAAAACATCATTGCCCGCCGGGATTTTCAGGCGCTGGCCAATAGCGGGAAAGTCAGCATCCTCTCGGGCGGCGGCGCTGGTCATGAACCCGCCCACGGGGGCTATGTCGGCAGCGGCATGCTCACGGCCGCTGTCGCCGGGCCCGTGTTCACGTCCCCAAGCGTCGACGCGGTGTTGAAGGCGATCATGACCATTGCCGGACCGGCGGGTGTCTTGCTGATCGTCAAGAACTACACCGGTGATCGCCTGAACTTCGGGCTTGCTGCGGAAATCGCCAGGGCGGCGGGCGTCGAGGTTGACATGCTGGTCGTCGGTGATGATGTCGCGCTGGATAACCAGGGCGGGCAAGTCGGGCGGCGGGGCATTGCCGGAACCGTGTTCATTCACAAGGTCGCCGGTGCTGCAGCGCAGGCAGGACTCCCGCTGTCGCAGGTCAAGGCCGAAGCGGAGCATGCGGCCGCGGGGTTGTTCAGCATGGGCCTGGCGCTCAGCGCCTGCACGGTGCCTGCAGCCGGAAAACCGGGGTTTCACCTCGGCGACGATGAGGTCGAGTACGGCCTGGGCATTCATGGGGAAAGCGGCGTGCGCCGTGGCCGGATTCTGACGGCGGACGAGATGGTCGATGTGCTGTTGGCACGCATCGTCGAGCAAGGTGAGCTGAAGGCCGGTGAGCGTATCGCACTGATGGTCAATAACCTGGGCGGCACCGCGGTTCAGGAACTGGACATCGTGGCGCGTCGGGCATTGTTGGCGTGCATGGCGCAGGGACTGCGGGTCGAGGCCGTCATGGTGGGTACTTTCCTGACAGCCTTGGAGATGGCAGGGTGTTCGCTTTCAATCCTGCGTGTCGATGATCCGCTGCTGACGCGACTCAAGGCGGCGACTGACGCGACCGCATGGCGGGGCATGACGACGCCCAGTGCTGCTGTATCCCGTGTGCTGGCGGTGAACGTGACCGAGCAGCATGCGTTCACAGGCGCGTCCTGGTCGTCGGACCGCGCTGAGGCCATGAGGAAGGTGCTGCAGGCGGTCAGCCAGGCATTTCAGCAGAACGAACAGGTGCTGACGGAACTCGATTCGGTGGTGGGGGACGGCGATATCGGCATCAGTCTGGCGCGAGGTGCTCGCGCCATTGATGCCGCGTTGGAATCCTTTGCGCTGGATCGGCCAGGGATCGCGTTGCAACAGCTTTCAGCCATTCTCAGACGGGTCTTGGGAGGAACGTCGGGGCCGCTATATGCCGTTTTCGTGCTGCGCGCGGGTGTGGCGCTATCGGAACACGCCGAGCCAGGTTCTGTGGGTGCATGGGCCGAGGCCTTGCAAGCGGGGTGCGACGGGATGGTGAAGCTCGGCGGTGCCAGTGCGGGTGACAGAACGATGCTGGATGCGCTGATTCCTGCTGCGGCTGCGCTTTCGTCCCAAGCGAAGGGTGTGACCGCGGCCGATGCGGCGTCGCGAATGGCCATTGCCGCAGAGATCGGGGCTGAGGCGACGCGCACGATGCTGCCGAGCAAAGGGCGCTCTTCCTACATCGGTGAGCGGGCGCTGGGGCACGTGGATCCAGGGGCTTACGCGGTGGCGCTGTGGATGCGTGCGGTTGCGTCGGCCTTGGGCGAGTGACGCGGGGTGATGGGAGCGGACCCTTTGGCCTGTCAGTGACTCAGGCTATAGCCAAAGGCTTACACGAGCTGGGGCGAACTCGCCCTATGAACTGAAACATTTGAGGGTTACATTGGATCCATCAACTGAAGCGAAGGAACCGCTTCGGAGATCACGGATGATCAGCCATGGCGCGGAGCGCTGCCGACAGGATGTTGGAATGGTCTTGAACTGAAAAACGACCCGCTTCGGCGGGTTTTTTTATGGCCGCGATTTAAGGGTTTTGTCGAATTTTTTACTGCTGTAGGCGGTGGGTCAGTAAAATCACTGTTTTATGGCACATCGCGTTCGCGGCCGTCGTAACCTCCGACTGCTCCCACAAGGTGTGCGGTGGGTCAGTAAAATCACTGTTTTATGGCACATCGCGTTCGCGGCCGTCGTAACCTCCGACTGCTCCCACAAGGTGTGCGGTGGGTCAGTAAAATCACTGTTTTATGGCACATCGCGTTCGCGGCCGTCGTAACCTCCGACTGCTCCCACAAGGTGTGTGGTGGGTCAGTGAAATCACCGTTTTATGGCACATCGCATTCGCGGCCGTCGTAACCTCCGACTGCTCCCACAAGGTGTGCGGTGGGTCAGTAAAATCACTGTTTTATGGCACATCGCGTTCGCGGCCGTCGTAACCTCCGACTGCTCCCACAAGGTGTGCAGTGGGTCAGCGAAATCACTGTTTTATGGCACATCGCATTCGCGGCCGTCGTAACCTCCGACTGCTCCCACAAGGTGTGTGGTGGGTCAGTGAAATCACTGTTTTACGGCACATCGCGTTCGCGGCCGTCGTAACCTCCGACTGCTCCCACAAGGTGTGCGGTGGGTCAGCGAAATCACCGTTTTATGGCACATCGCGTTCGCGGCCGTCGTAACCTCCGACTGCTCCCACAAGGTGTGCGGTGGGTCAGCGAAATCACCGTTTTATGGCACATCGCGTTCGCGGCCGTCGTAACCTCCGACTGCTCCCACAAGGTATTCAGTAATCAGCAGATCGCAGGCACACGCCCGTATTTCGCAGTCACTGACGACCCGCAACTTCACACGCACTGTCAACTTCTTTCACCAGCGTGTTCTCTTGAAACACCTGCAGGTGCACCTGACAGGTCCCGCCCGCAGGCAGGTTCAAACTCACGCTGTTGGCCGGAACACCGCTCTGCACGTCGCCTTGCTGGTTGATGCTCGACGTCCCGTTCACGCTTTTCTGGCTGACCGTCATGCGGTACTGCAGCGTCAGCGGCACCGGGTTTTCGATGTGCGGGCGAATGACCACCATCGCGCCATGGCGCTGGGTATCGATCGATACCGCCAGTTGGGAAACGTCCATCATCAGGTCTACCTCTGTCTCGCGCTGGCTTTCATGTTATCGCCGTACTGGGTCACGGACACCGTACCGCCGAATCCGGCCTGGTTCACGGTCGCCTGGTTGGACTGCCCGTATTGCCCGACGAATGCCTGATTATAGGCGCCGGTCTGCACCACGTTCGCCGTGTTGTCGGTGCCGTGCTGTGCGACGCTCGTCTGTTTGTCCGGTCATTGCGGCTCGGTCCTGGACGCTGGAAACGGAGTGGGTGCATCCCACGCTATCCGGAACATCGCCAGGCGCCTACAGCTTGATCCTTCTAACTGTTAAACTGCGCGCCCATTACGCCTGACCCTTCCGACCGCCCCATGCTGCCAATGACCGCTTCACGCACCGCCAGTGCCCGCCACGAACCTTCACGCCGCTTCTCCGTGGCGCCGATGATGGACTGGACCGATCGCCATTGCCGGTTCTTCCTGCGCCTGCTGTCGAAGAACGCACTGCTGTACACCGAAATGGTCACCACCGGCGCCTTGCTGCACGGCGACAGCGAGCGTTTCCTGCGCCACGATCAGAGCGAACATCCGCTGGCGCTGCAACTGGGCGGGAGCAACCCGGCAGACCTCGCCGCCAGCGCACGTCTGGCACAGGCGGCGGGTTACGACGAGGTCAACCTTAACGTGGGCTGCCCGAGCGACCGAGTGCAGAACAACATGATTGGCGCGGTGTTGATGGGCCACCCGCAATTGGTCGCCGACTGCGTCAAGGCGATGCGCGATGCGGTGTCGATCCCGGTGACTGTCAAGCATCGCATCGGCATCAACGGCCGGGACAGCTACGAGCAACTCTGTGAATTCGTCGGCACCGTGCGCGATGCCGGCTGCACCAGTTTCACCGTGCATGCCCGCATCGCGATCCTTGAGGGCCTGTCGCCGAAGGAAAACCGTGACATCCCGCCGTTGCGCTACGAGGTCGCCGCTCAGCTCAAGCAGGATTTCCCCGACCTTGAATTCATCCTCAACGGCGGCATCAAGACCCTGGAGCAATGCCAGGAACACTTGAAAACATTCGACGGGGTGATGCTGGGCCGCGAGGCGTATCACAATCCGTACCTGCTGGCGGACGTCGACCGCGAACTGTTCGGCGGCAGTGAACCGCCCATCACCCGCGCCGAAGCGCTGGCGCAGCTGCGTCCTTACGTCGAAGCCCACCTGCGTGATGGCGGCTCGATGCACCACATCACCCGCCACGTGCTGGGGTTGGGCACGGGTTTCCCCGGCGCCCGCAAATTTCGCCAGCTGTTGTCGGTGGACATTCACAAAACTGACGACCCGCTGGGCTTGCTGGACAAGGCCGGGGAGTTGCTGGAAGGGCGGTGATTGGCTCGCTGAAAGTGTCGGTCGGTCCGATCCGTCATGGGCGATGTTCGTAAATCTTGTGATAGCCGGCCTGCTGCAGGCTGCGTTCAGACGAATGCGGTGGGGCAGGCACTTCGACAGAGAACGACCTGCCGAATTCGCTGCCGTCGTAACCTCCGACGTCTCCCACGGGTAATGGGGTGTTCCAGGATGCCACTGCTGGTATCGGGCATGATTTCAGCCTGAACCACGCCAGACTCAGGGATCGAGCCCTCGCAACACGCGCCCGACCTCGGTCTGAATCTGATACGCCGGGGCTTCCACGGCATTGAAATCCTGGGTGTATCGCTGTGCGAACCCGTCGACGCCCCATTCCTGGTACTGCTGCACGTGTTTGAGTTCGTGAGCCCACAGGGCAACGTCGTGCTCAGCGGACTCGGCCGTGCGGAAGACGATGATGTCGATCAAGGTGACGGCGCCGATGTCGGGGTTTTGCATCATGGCACCGGCGGCGCTGAATTCGCCGTTGTCGCCGACCTTATAGAGGGCTGCATCCAGCACACTGGGCGGGTACCAGCGCAGCAGGTGCTCGCGGATCGCGTCGGGAATGGGCTGGGTACCGCTCATGGCGGCGTCGGCGCGGGACTGGCTGAGCCAGAGGGCGAGCGCGGGGCCGGCGACCTGGGTCACCTCGGAGGGCATGCCGCTGCCGAGGATCTGACCCAGATCGGGCAGGCAGATGCAGCCGTTGAGGCAGATGAGTTTTTCCCCGGCCGGACAGGACACGGGGTCGGCGAGGGCGCTTGCAGTGAGGCAGGAGAGAAGCAGGGCGAGCAGGGCGTTGCGCATGAATGTATCCGGAACGGAAGTGCGCTTAGCCTAGCTGCTCGCCAGCATTTTCTGTAGTCCGGCTCAACGCCGGCCGGTGCGCGTGCTCACATCCACCCAGACCGCGAGTACCAGAATGCTGCCCTTGACGATCATCTGCCAGTAGCTGTCGACGTCGAGCATGGACATGCCGTTGTCCAGGCTGGTGATCACCAGCGCGCCAAGCAGCGCGCCGTACACGGTGCCCGATCCACCGCGCATGGACGTGCCGCCGATGAAGCAGGCGGCGATGGCATCCAGTTCACCCATGTTGCCCGCAGACGGAGAACCTGCCGCCAGACGTGCCGTGTTCACCAGCCCGGCGAGGGCGCACATGACGCCCATGATGCCGAAGATCCACAACTTAACCGCTTGCACGTTGATGCCCGACAGCCGCGTGGCTTCCATGTTGCTGCCCACCGAATAGATGCGGCGGCCGAACACGGTCTGGCTGGTGATGTAGCTGAAGACGCCGAGCAAGACCAACAGCAGCAACACCGGTACCGGAATGCCGTCATAGCTGTTGAGCGTATAGACGAAGCCCGCCAACACCGCGCCGATCAACACGACCCGCAGGACATCGCGCAGCAGTGCGTGCGGCGCCAGACCGTGCAGTGCGCGGTTGCGGCGCTGGCGCCAGGTCAGAAACACGGTCAGGGCGAACAACAGGACGCCCAGCGTCACGCCGACCAGCGGCGGCAAGTAGCCCTGGCCGACATAGACCAGTTGCGGCGACACCGGCGCAATGGTCGTGCCGCCGGTGATGCCCAGCAGAATCCCGCGAAACGCCAGCATGCCGCCCAGGCCGACAATAAAGGAAGGGATACGCAGGTACGCTGTCATGGCGCCGTTGGCCAGCCCGATCAGCAGTCCACACAGCGCCACGATGCCCAGGTTCACTGGCAGCGGCACGTGATAGACCACGTCAAGAATCGCCGCCACGCCGCCGAGCAAGCCGAGCAATGAACCGACTGACAGGTCGATTTCGCCGCTGATGATCACCAGCACCATGCCGCAAGCCAGGATGCCGGTGATCGACATTTGACGAAGCAGGTTGGAGAGGTTGCGCGGCGTCAGAAAGCCGCCTTCGGTCTGCCAGCTGAAAAACAGCCAGATCACGGCGATGGCGATGACCAACGCGAGCATTTTGTAGCGGGTGAAGAGTTGTTTGACCTGGTTCATTTACGCGGAGCTCCCCACAGCAGCTGGTCGATCATTATTGTTATGTCCGTCGGGCTGGCTGAGCGCGGCGGCGAGCACCTGTTCCTGGGTCAGGTCCTGGTTGATGAAGTCCCCGCGCAACTGGCCTTCGCCGATCACCAGTACGCGGTCGGAGACGCCGAGCACTTCGGCGAGTTCCGACGACACCATGATGATCGACACGCCGGTGGCGGCCAGTGCGCCCATCAGTTTGTAGATCTCGTACTTGGCGCCCACGTCGACACCGCGCGTCGGCTCGTCGAGGATCAGCACCCGCGGTTGGGTCAGGAGCATTTTCGCCAGCACCGCTTTTTGCTGATTGCCGCCCGAGAGGCTGGTGATCGGCAGAAACGGGCTCGCCGTCTTGAGGTGCATGCGCGCGATTTCCTTGTCGATGCTCCCCAGTTCCTGCTCGGCGTCGATGCGCGTCAGGTGGGAAAAACTGTCGAGTACCGCCAGCGTGATGTTCTGTCCGACGCCGAGGTCGGGAATGATGCCCTGACGCTTGCGGTCTTCAGGAACCATGCACAGCCCTGCGCGAATCGATTTCAGCGGCGTACGGGTGTCGATCTTCTGGCCCTCCAGCCAGACCTCGCCTTCATAACGGCCGGGATAAGAGCCGAACAGCGCGGACACCAGCTCCGTGCGACCGGCGCCAACCAGCCCGGCAATGCCGAGGATCTCGCCGCGTTTGAGGGTGAAAGAGATGTCGTCGACGCGTTTGCGTCTGGGGTTGTCGACGTCGTAGCAGGTGAAGTGCCGCGCTTCGAAAATCACCTCGCCGACGGCGTGGGGTTCGGTGGGGTAGAGGTTGCTCATCTCGCGTCCGACCATCTGGGTGATGATCTTCGGGATGTCCATGTCGGCCATGGCGGTGGTTGCGATGTGTTTGCCGTCGCGGATGACCGAAATCGTGTCGCACACGGCGGCGACTTCATCGAGCTTGTGCGAGATGTAAACGCAGGCCACACCCTTGGCCTTGAGGTCGCGGATGATGTCCAGCAAGACGTCGATTTCCGAACGGGTCAGGGCCGATGAGGGCTCGTCGAGGATCAGCAGACGGGCTTTCTTGTTCAGTGCCTTGGCGATCTCGACCAGTTGCTGGTAGCCACCGCCGTACTGGGACACCGGCAGCGCGACGTTCATGTCGGGCACTTTCAGCTCGCGCATCAGGGCTTCGGCACGGTGGATCATCGCCGGGTAATTCATGCGCCCGCCCGGCAAGGTCAGTTCGTGGCCCATGAAGATGTTTTCTGCCACCGACAGATCGGGGACCAGCGTCAGCTCCTGGTGGATGATGACGATCCCGGCGGCCTCGGTTTCGCTGATGGATTGGGCTTTGAGCGGTTGGCCGTCCCAGACGATTTCGCCGTCCCAGGTGCCATGGGGATAGACCGCTGACAGCACTTTCATCAGGGTCGATTTCCCGGCGCCGTTCTCGCCGCACAGGCCGACGCATTCGCCGGGCCGGACCTTGATGTCGATGCCGTTCAGGGCTTTGACACCGCCGAAGGATTTGACGATGCCGTTCATTTGCAGCAGGTAGTCGGACATTGCGTGGTATTCCAGGACAGGCCGGAGTTCTCGTGTAGGAGCGTGGCTTGTCCCGCGATCGGCTGCGAAGCAGTCGTAAATTCAGCAGACGCGTTGTGTCAGGCAAACCACAGTGTCAGGTTTTACGACGGGTTCCCCGCCGATCGCGGGACAAGCCACGCTCCTACAGGTGTCGGTGCAGGGCTCACACTACAGCTATGACACCCTGCAAGGGGCGATCACTTCCCGGCGATCTGATCCTTGGTGTAGAACCCGTCTTTCTCCAGCAGGTCAATGTTGTCCTTGGTCAACGGCGTCGGGGTCAGGAGGATGGTGTCGACCTTTTTCGTGCCGTTGTCGTATTGGGAGCTGAACGCCGGTTTTTCATTGCGCGCCAGTTGCACCGAAAGCTTGGCGGCTTCCGAGGCGATCAGCTTCAGCGGTTTGTAGACGGTCATGGTCTGGGTGCCGTCGATTACGCGCTTGACCGCCGCCAGGTCGGCGTCCTGACCGGAGATGGGCACCTTGCCCGCCAGCTTCTGTGCGGCCAGGGCCTGAATCGCGCCACCGGCCGTGGCATCGTTGGAGGCGACGATGCCGTCGATCTTGTTGCCGTTCTTGGTCAGGGCGTTTTCAACGATGCTCAGCGCTTCGGTCGGGTTCCACTCCTTGACCCATTGCTGGCCGACAACCTTGATGTCGCCCTTGTCGATGGCCGGCTGCAGCACTTTCATCTGGCCTTCGCGCAGCACTTTGGCGTTGTTGTCGGTCGGGGCGCCGCCCAGCAGGAAGTAGTTGCCCTTCGGCTGTGCCTTCAACACGCCGGCGGCCTGCATCTCGCCGACTTTCTCGTTATCGAAGGAGATGTAGGCATCGATGTCGGCGTTCAGGATCAGGCGATCGTAAGACACCACCTTGATCCCGGCTTTCTTGGCCTCGGCCACTGCGTTGGTCAGCACGGTGGCGTTGAACGGCACGATGACGATCACATCGACGCCGCGAGAAATCAGGTTTTCGATCTGGGAGATCTGCTTCTGTTCGTTGGCATCCGCCGATTGAACGAAGACTTTGGCGTCCATCTTCTCGGCCGCCGCGACGAAGTAGTCACGGTCGCGCGACCAGCGCTCCAGCCGCAGGTCGTCGATGGAGAAACCGATTTTCGGATGGGCCGCGTCGGCCATGACCGGCAGACTGAGCAGTGCCAGTGCGCTGGCGAGCAGGGTGCGTTTCAGGTTTTTCATTGTGGTGCGTCCTTTTATTGTTGTTTGGGGGGCACTTCCTGAGCGTGTACGTGTTTCCGGGTGAAACTGTAGTAAGTCGCCAGCTCCCGCGAGCAACGAATTGTCGCGAGAATGTAACCGCCGCGTGCGGGGTGTCAGACGACTCCGCGGCAGTTGAAAGCCGTGTTCGCGGGCAAGGGCGCTCCTACCTACTCGTTATCGGTAGATGAATCTGTTCACCACGCCTTCGAGCATCTCCTGACGGCCACTGACCGCCTGTGGGTTGAGTTCATGGTCGAACGCATGTTGGGCGAGCGACTCCAGGCTGAAATCCCCGGACAGGACGGCGCGGCCAAAGGGTTGATCCCAACCGGCGTAGCGGGTGTCCTTGAACTGCTGGAGCAGGTCGTTTTCGATCATGGCTGCCGCGCGCTCAAGCGCCAGGGCGAGCACATCCATCGCTGCGACATGGCCGTAGAACAGGTCGACTTCATCGAGGCTCTGACGGCGCACCTTGGAATCGAAATTGAAGCCGCCGTTCTTGAAGCCGCCGGCCTTGAGGATCTCGTAGGTCGCCAGGGTCATCTCTTCAACACTGTTAGGGAACTGGTCAGTGTCCCAGCCGTTCTGCGGGTCGCCCCGGTTGGCGTCGATGCTACCGAATATGCCCAGCGAAGCTGCCGTGGCGATTTCGTGATGGAAACTGTGGCCCGCGAGGGTCGCGTGGTTCGCTTCGATGTTGACCTTGATCTCCTTCTCCAGGCCGTACTGCTGCAGAAAGCCGAACACAGTGGCGCTGTCGTAATCGTATTGGTGTTTGGTCGGTTCCTGCGGCTTGGGTTCGATCAGCAAGTCGCCCTTGAAGCCGATTTTGTGCTTGTGCTCGACCACCATGCGCATGAAGCGCCCCAGTTGTTCGCGCTCGCGCTTGAGGTCGGTATTGAGCAGCGTCTCGTAACCTTCACGACCGCCCCACAGCACGTAGTTGGAGCCTTTCAAGCGCTGCGTGGCGTTCATGGCGCTGAACACCTGAGTGGCGGCGTAGGCGAAGACTTCCGGGTCCGGGTTGCTCGCAGCGCCCGCAGCAAAGCGCGGGTTGCTGAAGCAGTTGGCCGTGCCCCACAGCAACTGGATGCCACTGCTTTCCTGATGACGTTCAAGCTCGTCGACCATGTGCGCGAAGTTGTGGCGGTATTCCTTGAGGCTGGCACCTTCAGGCGCGACGTCGGTGTCGTGGAAACTGTAGTAATCGATGCCCAGTTTGGAGAAGAACTCGAACGCGGCTTCGGCCTTGAAGCGCGCAAGCTCCATGGCGTCGCCCGGCTTGATCCAGGGACGCTTGAAGGTGCCGACGCCGAACATGTCGGCGCCTGGCCAGACGAAGGTGTGCCAGTAGCAGGCCGCCATGCGCAGGTGCTCGCGCATCGGCTTGCCGAGGATGATTTTGTCGGCGTTGTAATGGCGGAAGGCAAGGGGGGAATCGCTGTCGGGACCTTCGTAGCGAATCCTGTCGATCTCGGGGAAGCAGGGCATCGGTCATTTCCTTGTTGTTCTGGTTGATCGGCGACTGTCCCGATACTAACAACGGGCCCGGCCCTCAAAATTATGAAAATCACCAACTCGGTGTTCGATTTTGAGTATTGAGATTCGCTGCGTGCAGGCCTAGTCTGTGCCGACCTGTTTCACAGGCTCGGGGGAAAAACAATGAAAACCGTCCCGCCCGTTCACCGTATTGCCCTGCTGTTCAACGGCGGCAAGATCTACGATCGCGGCATCATCACTGGCATCGGCAATTACCTGAGCAGCACGCGCGCATCCTGGGATCTGTTCCTTGAGGAGGATTTTCTCTGCCGTTTGAAAGGCATCGAGCGCTGGCAAGGCGACGGGATCATTGCTGACTTCGACGATCCGCTGATTGGCGAGGCGCTGGCCGGAAGCAAGTTGCCCGTGGTCGCGGTCGGCGGCTCGTACGAAGACGAACGCGCCTACCCGAAGCACATTCCTTACGTGGCGACCGACAACTTTGCGCTGATCAAACTGGCGTATGAGCATCTGATCGAGGCCGGTCTGACGCGTTTTGCCTGTTTCAGTCTGCCGGAAGCCCAGAGCAATCGCTGGGCGCAGGAGCGGGAAAAGGCGTTCCGCCGCCTGCTGCAACGCGACGGTTTGCGCGGCGAGGTCTATCGAGGCCTGAGCACCAGCGCGCCGCTCTGGGACAGCGCCGTGGAACAGCAGATCGCCTGGTTGCAGAGTCTGCCCAAACCCATCGGCATCATTGCCGTCAGCGACGCGCGCGCCCGTCAGTTGCTGCAGGCCTGTCTGACTGCGGGAATCGCGGTGCCGGAGCAGGTGGCGCTGATCGGCATCGACAACGACCCGCTGACCCGCACCTTGACTCGTGTGCCGCTGAGTTCTGTGATTCAGGGCACGCAAAGCATGGGCCGCACGGCGGCGGCCTTGCTGCACCAGATGCTGCACGGCATGCCCTCCACGACGAGTCAGATCCTGGTGCCGCCGGAGGCCATCAATGTGCAAGCCTCCAGCCTGCATCAACCGTTGGGCAACCCATACGTCATGCAGGCGTTGCACTTCATTCGTCAGTACGCCTGCCAGGGCATCAAGACCGCGCAGGTCGCGGGGTATGTCGGGATCTCGCGCTCTTCACTGGAATCGCACTTTCGCAAAGCGCGCGGTTGCAGCGTGCATGACGAAATCCTTCGCTTCAAACTGGCTGCGGCGGCTTCGCGACTGGAAAAAACCGATTCGGCCATCGCCGACATTGCGCAGCATTGCGGCTTCAAATCCGCGCAATACCTGCATACCGTGTTTCGCCGAGAATTCGGTTGCACGCCGCGCGAGTATCAACAGGATGTCGCGCATTGATTTGCTTTTGAGGCACGACCTGCGAGGCGTGCCTAACCATAACAACGACAACATCACAGGAGTCATCGATGCATCCGATTCGTTTAGGGCTGGTGGGTTACGGCAAGATCGCGCAAGACCAGCACGTGCCGGCGATCCGCGCCAACCCGCAGTTCGAGCTGGTGGCCGTCGCCACCCTGGGTCAGCCTTGCCCCGGCGTCGACAACTTCAGCTCGCTCGCCGACCTGCTTGCGCACGGTCCGCAGGTGGACGCGATTGCTTTCTGCACACCGCCGCAAGGCCGTTTTGCGCTGGTTCAGCAGGCCCTCGACGCGGGCAAGCATGTGCTGGTGGAAAAGCCGCCGTGCTCGACCCTCGGCGAAGCGATGTCGCTGATCGATGAAGTGAAACAGGCGGGCGTCAGTGGCTTGTTCGCCTGGCACTCCCGTTTCGCGCCGGGTGTGGCAAACGCGAAAGAGTGGCTGAAGGGTAAAGCCCTGACGCAGGTGCGGGTCGAGTGGAAAGAACAGGTGCGCAAATGGCACCCCGGTCAGGCGTGGATCTGGCAAGCGGGTGGTTTGGGGGTGTTCGACCCGGGCATCAACGCGCTGTCGATCGTCACCGATCTGCTCCCGGGTTCGCTGTTCGTCACGTCTGCCGCGTTGAGCGTGCCGGACAACTGCCAGTCACCGATCAACGCGAACCTGAGCATCCGGAGCCAGGGCCAGGTGGAAGTTCTGGCCGAGTTCGATTTCGACCACAGCGACAACGAACTGTGGCGCATCGAGCTGCACAGCGACGAAGGCATGATGCGTCTGGATTCGGGCGGTGCTCAGGTCAGCATCGATGGCGTGCCGCAGAGCGTGTCGGAGGAGGGGGAATACCCGGCGATGTACCGGCATTTCGCGCAATTGATCGCCGACCGGCAGAGCGACCTGGACCTGCAGCCTTTGCGCATCGTGGCGGACAGTTTTTTTGTCGGCAGCAAAGAGACGGTGGCGGCGTTTCATGAGTAAAGCGGTGCGCTGAGGCCGTGCATAAGCAGTGGGGATTGGTTGTTGGCTCCCGAATGCGGTGGGCCAGCGACATTGAGGGTGAATGAGATTCTGCAGACGCTCCGTGGGCCCGCGCCGAACGGACATCCATGTCCTTACGACGCTCTCGCGGCATCCATGCCGCTCGACCCACTGCGCGCCACCTCCGTTCAGCCTGCACCCAAGTCGCGTTTTGTGGTGTCTGGACTGCTGCGGTATGAAGATCAAGATCAAAAGCGAAGCGCGACCTGCGCTTTGGTAGGTTCGCCGCATAACTGCCGGTCAAACATAAAACCTGTAGGAGTTAGCTTGCTGACGAGTGCGGTGTGTCATTCACCCTTGGTGTATCTGATCCACCGCATTCGCGGCCGTCGTAACCTCCGACTGCTCCCACAGGTCCGCGGTCAGCCTGTTGTTGGGCGCATCGTTGATTCATGATCGTTCTCCATGCGCTGCGTGGGAATGCCCGTCAGGATGCTCTGCGTCCGGACCGGGGCGGAGCGTCAATCGCTGCGTGACCCGTAGACGGGCCAACGCCTCGACCTGGGGGCTCGATTAAACCCTGTGGGAGCGAGCTTGCTCGCGAATGCAGTCATTCAGAGACATAAACGGTGAATGACACACCGCATTCGCGGCCGTCGTAACCTCCGACTGCTCCCACAGGTCCGCGGTCAGCCTGTTGTTGGGCGCATCGTTTCCCACGCGTTGCGTGGAAATGTCCGTGTGCGGACCGAGGAGCAGCGTCAATCGCTGCGTGACCTGTAGACGGGCCAACGCCTCGACCTGGGGCTCGATTAAACCCTGTGGGAGCGAGCTTGCTCGCGAATACAGTGGGTCAGATACATCCTTGGTGAATGATTCACCGCATTCGTCCGCAAGTTGACTCCCACAGGTCCGAGGTAGGTCACCTATTGGGTGATCAGCCGCGGCCCTAATGACCGTTTGAACCGATCAATTCAATACGAAGTCATTTTTGTTCAACAGTGTCCGGTTCGGTATCGAGTTGCGATCAATGCTGCCTTTCAAGGTGTACGCCAGATCGTCGTACCAGTTGCTGTCTTCCAGGTACCAGGAGTGCGAGACCAGGCCGTCGATGACCTTGAGCGTCCGTTTGGGCACGGCCAGGTAGCGGGGGCCGCAGTCGACATCCAGCGCCTTGTCGTCGGCGGGGGTGTCCACCGGCATGCCGACACGGCCGACCCGCGAGCTGGTGTCGAGGTTCTTGGCGTTGGAGACGGCCAGCGCTTCATCGTAGCCGCTGAAGTAGTTGGTCAATCGCCCGCAGTGGGCGAACGTCGGAATCATGTCCGAGTTGCCCAGCGCAAAGCACGCCGAGGAAATATCGGCTGCAAACAGCACCATCTGCCCGATTCGCCAGTCGTTGGCCAGTCCTGAGTCGCGCATCTTGTCCACCGAACGAAAGGCCTCGCGCACGACGAATGCGCCCATGGAGTGCGCCATGACATGTACGTTGATCGGGCAGTCGGGCTGGGAATACATCATGAAAGGGACAATGCCGCGCTTGACCAGTTGCGCCGCCGAATCCTGTGCCTTGCTGCGGTCCGCCAGGTACAGCAGTGTTTTGCTTTCCGACGGCCAGTCGAAGCCGACGACCATGCACGGGTAATTTCGGGCCCTCAGTTCCTTTTCAATCAAGCGTTGACGGGTCAGCGCTTCCCTCGAGGTCGTGTTATAGCCGTGCACGAAGAAGATCACGTCCAATGCTTGTCCGGCAGGATCGGCCTGCTGGAGGATCGCGGCCATCCATTGTTTGGCGGAGTTGATGTTGTGGCTTGGCAGAGGGTCGCTGTCGCTGGCAGGCACTTGCAGGTAGGAAGCCGGGCCGACGTCCTGGCCGAACGTGCCATTGGCTTTGCTGCGGGTGCTGAGAATGAAGCTGTCCATAAAGGGGTGTCCTAGCTGTTCAGGTGTCGGGAAACGATTCTGAGCAGTGGCCCGGACACCAGGCGTACAGGGAGGACGAGGCAGCTAAATGCCCATAGCGTCACGGACGGCGATTGCTCGACAGCCCATGAGGTTTAGCTTTGGATACGTATCTTGTCCAACCCCTGCGATACAGAGGGAGACGAAGGACGGTCAGCAGAAGGAATGAAGCGCAGATTCAGGCGATAACGCCGGATCAGAACTGGCCAACGCCCGACAAGGCGATACAGAACGAAACGATCAGCATGAGCAGAATGGACATGTTGATGGACATTGGGGAAATCCTTGTTCGGGTAGTCAATGTCGGCATGATCCCAATCCGCGTTGGGAAAAAGAACGGCGTTCTTCAGTATGTTGGCTATCGACACAATCAATAGTCCGAAGCTTTGATCGCGTTGCGGGAGATGTGCTATGCGCAACGCTGGCCTCAAGCGTTGATCAGGGGTCCAATACCTTGCGGGTATCACTGCTGACCCAAATTCGATTAGTCATGCATCGCAGCCCGACCTACAGTCCGTCGCCAATAACAACAAATTTTGAATGGAATCGGGCATGACTGCAGTTGACCGATACCCCGGCCCCATCATTGACAGCCACATCCATCTCTTCGATGCCTCCCGCGCTGAGGGCATTCCCTGGCCCGAGCCCGGCCACCCGCTGCATGGGGTCGCGCTGGCGGCTGACTATTGGCCCCACGCTGAAAAACACGGCATCACGGGCGCCATCGTGGTGGAAGCCCGTCATTGGCGGCTCGACAATTTCTGGCTGCTCGAAACGGTGCGATGAAGCCCGCACATGCTGGGGTTTGTCGGCATCCTGTCGCCCTTCGACGCAGCGTTTCACGATGACCTGAGTCAGCTGGAACGCGAGCCGCTGTTCCTCGGTTTGCGTTACGGCAATTTGTGGCAGCGTGACCTTCTTGACGACCAGACCCGACCCGGCTTCATCGACGCCATGCAGCGTCTGGCGGCGACCGGTCGAACGCTGGACAGTCCCACCCCGGACCCGCGTCTTATCAAAGGGTTGATCAGGTTGACCGACGCCGTGCCGACGCTGCGGATCGTCGTCGATCACCTGCCGAGCGCTGCGGTGCCAGCCGGGCAATGGGCTGATTTCAAGCGTGACGTGATGACGCTGGGCGAGCGGCCCAATGTATTCGCCAAACTCGCGGAAAGCGGTGTGTCTGGTCTGCCGCATCACACGCTCGCCCGACAAGGCCGGGGCTGATAGGGTATTTGCGATTACCCGCCGCACCGAACCTGCCCACAAGGACCTCCATGCCCTCCACACCGATCCGCATCACCGACGAACACACCCTCTCGGACAACTGGTACGTGCTGAAGAAATACAGCTTCGACCTACAGCGCCGCGACGGCAGTTGGCAGTCGCAGACCCGTGAGGTGTACGACCGGGGCAACGGGGCAACCATCCTGCTGTACAACCTGGAGCGCCGTACCGTCGTGCTCACGCGGCAGTTTCGAATGCCGGCGTTCGTCAATGGCCACAGCGGTTACCTGATCGAGGCCGCGGCCGGTTTGCTCGATAACGCAAGCCCGGAAGAGCGTATCCGGATGGAGGCCGAGGAGGAGACCGGGTACGTGGTCCACTCAGTAAAAAAAATCTTCGACGCGTTCATGAGTCCCGGTTCGGTCACCGAGCGCATTCACTTCTTTATCGGTGAATATCAACCCGCCGACCGTGTCAGCGATGGGGGTGGCCTGGAGGAGGAGGGCGAGGACATCGAGGTGCTGGAACTGAGTTTCGACACCGCCATCGCCATGGTGGAAACCGGCGAGATCGCAGATGGCAAGACCATCATGTTGCTGCAGTACCTGGAGCTGCGTTTGATGCGATAACCCCTGCGTTGAGCGGGGCATCACGGGGCCTTCGAATCGGACCCGGCATGCGAAGCACGTCACACGCCGCGTGGACGACCATCCGCGGCGGCGACTTATTTTTTTTGCCGAGGATCGTGCTCGCCAGGTCCCCACGTCCACTTGGGCCAGACATTGCGTCATTCCATTTAAATCCATTAAATCAGCGGGCTACAGCCCGCTGGCTATCAGTTAGCCGCTATCTGACGCCGCCACAAACGACCCCTCCGATATACCGAAAGTTTCACCAATCGGTAAAATTTCTTACATTGCAATGAGAATTGTTTGCGTTATCCTTCGCGTTCTTTCGTAACCAGGGATGTCAAACAAGATGGATTTTCATCCTGCAATGAGCCAGCCAACCCCGCTTCGCTCCACCTGTGTGAACGGGTCTTGCGTATCGATTGATCCTCGTCTGGATGCGCTGATGGGCACCTACAACACCCATCGGGAAGGGCTGCTGCGTCTGGCGGCAAAATTCCTGGGCTGTCGCGCCCGCGCCGAGGATGTGGTGCAGGACGCTTTCGTGAAAATGCTCGAAAGCGATCTGGCGTCCACCGAACCGGCGCGCTACATGTTTCGGGTGGTGCGTAACCTCGCCATCGACCGCCTGCGTCGCCAACGGCTTGAGCGCAGCCATGGCACCGAGATCGAACACGACGATCAGCCACGTTTCGAGGTCTCGCCCGAGCGTGTGTTGGCTGGACGCGAGTCCCTCAGCCAACTGGTCGGTGCCCTCAACGAACTGCCCAAGCGCATGCGCATCGTGTTCAACCTCAGCCAGATTCAGGGCTACACCCAGCGCGACGTTGCCAAGGTCATCGGCACGTCTCCGACGATGGTCAACTTCCTCCTGCGCGACACCCTGTCTCACTGCCGTGCGCGGCTGGGCGAGATCTAGGCGTCGTCGATTCACCCTTATGTTTCTGCTTCCACTGCCCGGAGTCATCCATGAAATTAGTTCGTCTGGTCTTCCAGCAATACCGCTGGCCACTCGCGATGGTCCTGCTGCTGAGCATCAGCAGCGGCCTGTTGAGCGTGGGCGTGATTGCCTTCGTCAACCAGCGCATGATCAGCACACACGACGGTCTGGGCACCGCGTTGTGGCAGTTCGGCCTGATGCTGGTGGTGCTGCTGGCGCTGGCGTCAGGTGCATCGCTGTCGCTGACGGCTCTGGGTCATCGCTTCGTCTACGGCCTGCGCCGGGTGATGGTCAAACGCCTGCTGGACACCCACATCGAACGCATCGAGTCCATCGGCGGCGCGAAAATTTTCGCCAGCCTGTCGAGCGACATTCGTGCCGTGACCATGGCGTTCGTGCAGTTGCCTGACTTGATTTATGGCAGCGTGCTCAGCGTCGCGTCGTTCAGTTATCTGGCGTGGCTGTCGCCGTCGCTGTTCATCACCACGCTGTGCTGGATGGCCTTCACGCTGGGCGTCGGCTGGTTGCTGGTGGGCAAACTCAACGCGCACATCCGCGCATTGCGTGAGTCGGAGGACAAGCTCTACCAGAGCTATCAGGCCGTGATCGACGGGCGCAAGGAACTGACGCTCAACCGCGACCGCGCCCGTCGTCTGTACGAAGAAACCTTCGACGTGGCAGCGCAGCGTTATCGCGAACACTTCACGCTCGCCGACCGGTATCACGGGCTGGCCAGCAACTGGGCGAACATCATGGTACTGGGCACCATCGGCCTGGCGTTCTACCTTGCCAACGGCCTGGGCTGGGCACCGACCGAAGTGGCGGCCACTTACGCGCTGACGGTGCTGTTCATGCGCACACCGCTGGTGCTGGCGGTGGCGGCGATTCCGGCGCAGATCTCAGGGCGCGTGGCCCTGGACAAGGTCGAATCGCTGGCGCTCGCCGAGCATCACGACAGTTTCCAGGTCGTCCCCAGCCACATCGTCGGCCATTGGCAGACCCTGGAATTGCGCGACGTTGAATACCACTATCCGGCGCAGGGTGATGAACCCGGTTTCGATGTCGGCCCGGTCAACCTGACCCTGCGCCGTGGTGAAACCGTGTTTCTGATGGGCGGCAACGGCAGCGGAAAATCCAGCCTCGCGCGCCTGCTCAGCGGGTTATACCGACCTTCGGCCGGCTCGATCCTGATCGACGGCCAGGTCATCGGCTCGGGCGACTGGCTGGCTTATCGTCACCTGTTCGCCAGCGTGTTCACCGATTTCCATCTGTTTTCGCAATTGCTGGGCAACGACGGCCAGGACGCCGAGGCTGTGCACATCGACCATTGGCTCGATCAGCTGCACATGAAGCACAAGGTGCAGATCGGCGATGGTCATCTGCTCGACACGCGTTTCTCCCAAGGTCAACGCAAACGCCTGGCGCTGCTGCTGGCGTTGCTTGAGCAGCGCGACATCCTGCTGCTGGACGAGTGGGCCGCCGACCAGGACCCGCTGTTTCGCCGGTTTTTCTACCGCGAGTTGCTACCGATGTTCAAGAACGCCGGCATCACCGTGTTCGCCATCAGCCACGATGACCAGTACTTCGACCTCGCCGACAGGCTGGTGAAGATGGAGTCCGGTCAGCTCAGCGAATTACAGGGTGATCGTCGCGACAACGCCAGCCGTGATGCGGTGGAAGAGATTGGCGGCGCTTACACAATGAAAACCGTCAAGGCTTTGTAAGTTTTTCATCGGCAAAGACTAAACAGCCGGAAGGCTCAGGCGTCTTTGTAATGATAATCACTCTTACTCATTCTTGATGCCCCGTGAGCGGTCCCAAGCCTGTGTGGCAACGCCTCCACACCCGCTTGGAACTCACGGCGCATCGCTCCTAACGAGAGGGAAGCATGGAACTCGTCTACGACTACATCGGCATTGGTTTCGGCCCGTCGAACCTGGCGCTGGCCATCGCCACCCAGGAGCATGCCTTGCGCAACGGTCTGGCGCCCCAGGTGTGTTTCCTCGAAAAGAAACCGGCTTTCAACTGGCATGAAGGCATGCTGATCGACGGGTCGACCATGCAGATTTCCTTCCTTAAGGATCTGGTCACGCTGCGCAATCCCGCCAGCCGTTTCACCTTCGTCAATTACCTGAAGGAACGCGGCCGTCTGCAGGATTTCATCAACCTCAAGACGTTCTTCCCCACCCGCGAGGAGTACACCGATTACCTGAGCTGGGCCGCTTCGCACTTTAACGAACAGGCGCACTACGGTGAGGAAGTGATTTCGGTCGAACCGCATTTCCAGGACGGCCGTTTCGTCGCGGTGGACGTGCTGTCCCGTGGGGCGGGCGGGGGTGTTTCCCGTCGCCGTGCGCGCAATCTGGTGTTCGGGATTGGCGGCATTCCGCAGGCACCTGAGGCCTTCGACGGCATCGACGACCCCCGCGTTCTGCACTCGGCGGGGTATCGGGGCGGCATCGAACGCCTGCTGACCAACCGCCCGGGCCCCGTGCGTGTCGCGGTGGTCGGCGGCGGTCAGAGCGCAGCGGAAATCTTCGAAGACCTCGCCAGCCGGTTCGATAACGTGGAAGCCAGCCTGGTCATTCGCGGCAGTGCGTTGAAGCCGTCCGATGACAGCCCGTTCGTCAACCAGATCTTCAACCCATCGTTCACCGACACGATCTTCAATCACAGCGAAGAGCGTCGCGGCGCATTGTTCAACGAGTTCCGCAACACCAACTACTCGGTGGTCGACACCGACCTGATCGAGACCATTTTCCAGCGCATGTACCAGCAGAAAGTGCGCGGCGAGCAGCGTCACCAGTTGCTGACCAACCGGGAAGTCGCTCACGCCGAAGTCGGCTCGGGCGGCATCGAACTGTTCCTGCGCGATGCACCCCATGACCAGATGCACAGCGAAACCTTCGACATCGTCGTGCTGGCCACCGGTTACCGCCGCGACTATCACCTGGAACTGCTGGCTGGCGTACAGCCTTACATTCAAGGGGCAAACGTCGATCGCCACTATCGCCTGCCGCTGAGTGCGGGGAGCGAGGCGGGCATCTTCCTGCAGGGCTGCTGCGAGGACAGCCATGGCCTGAGCGACACGCTGCTGTCGGTGCTCGCCGTGCGTTCGCAGGAAGTGGTGGAGTCCATCTTCGCCGAGTACGAACAGCCCTGTTCAAACCGACCGGCGCAGAGCCATGAGCGTGTGGCGCTAAAACTGGCGCGTTGATTCACATGCGCTAAGCCGGACCTGCACGCCCACGCGTCGCACCGGTGGCCGTTCGCGGCCACCCAACCTTTCTCACAACGTTGCGGATGAGGCCGATTTGGCCGTCCGTGGGTTGAGCCTTGCCGAAACAAATAGGTGAAAGCATGAAATCCATACGAGATCAGGCCGCGCATTTTCCCGAACTGGTGGGCCATTATGCGCAGAGCCAGCCGGACCGGATTGCCCTTCGACACATCCACCACG
The DNA here is from genome assembly GCF_039697315.1 of Pseudomonas abietaniphila. Classification (NCBI taxonomy): domain Bacteria; kingdom Pseudomonadati; phylum Pseudomonadota; class Gammaproteobacteria; order Pseudomonadales; family Pseudomonadaceae; genus Pseudomonas; species Pseudomonas abietaniphila. The sequence goes on from NZ_CP155619.1 coordinate 5,375,881, forward strand.
AAGAACAGGCTCCGTGGCTGACCACCTACGCGCAGCTGGATCTGCACGCGCGCTCGATCGCGGGTCTGTTGCAGCATCATCTCGGTCCACAAGGCGCTGAACGTTGCGTGCTCATGCTGCCGACCGGCGCCGATTACGCCGCGGCGTTTCTTGGTTGCCTGTACGCCAACGTCATCGCGGTCCCGGCGTTCGCCCCGGAATACAACCGGCAGACCCATCTGGACCGACTGACCGGCATTCTCCAGGACGCCGCGCCGGGCGTGGTGCTGGGGCGTCGTGAGGATTTCGATAAATTCCAGCACCTGTTGCAACCCTTCATGCCGGCACACGGACGGTTCGTCGCCATTGAAGAGGTTCATGGCTGGCAGGGCTCGTTCCAGCCGTCACTGATCGACACCTCGTCGCTGGCGTTTCTGCAGTACACCTCGGGCTCGACCAGCGCGCCCAAGGGCGTGATGGTTTCCCACGACAACCTCATGGCCAACGAAGTGGCCATGGCGCGGCACTTCGTCACCGACGCGTCGACCGAAAGCTGGGTCAGCTGGCTGCCGCTTTACCACGACATGGGCCTGATGTGCGGCCTGCTGTTGCCGCTGTACTACGGCGGCACGTTGAACCTGATGTCGCCCAATTACTTCCTCGGGCGCCCGGCGCGCTGGCTTGAGGTGATGAGCCAATACAACGGGACCTTCTCCGGCGGCCCGGATTTCGCTTATCGCCTGTGCGTGGAGCGCATCAAACCGAGCGCCGTGAAGCACCTCAAACTGAACCCCTGGAGCCTGGCGTTTTCCGGTTCCGAGCCGATTCGCATCGCGACCCTGGACGCGTTCAGTGAGCATTTCGCCCCCGCCGGTTTTGACCGTCGTGCGCTGACCCCGAGCTACGGTCTGGCCGAAGCCACGTTGTTCGTCAGCGCCGCCCACCGTGAGGTGCCGTTCGGCATCAAGCGTTTCGATGGCAGTCAATTGGCTGCGGGCGAGGGGGGCGAAGCATTGTTTGCCAACCAGCGTTCCACCAGCCGCTTACCGGGGTGCGGCTGGTGTCGCGACGACCACGACCTGCGCATTGTCGATCCTGCGAGTCAGCAGGTGCTGCCGTCCGGGCAAGTCGGTGAAATCTGGATCGCCGGGGCAAGCGTCGCCCAGGGCTACTGGCAGAACCCGGAAGCCACCGCGAACACCTTCGTCGAGCAAGACGGCCAACGCTGGTTGCGCAGTGGCGACCTGGGGATCGCCAGCGACGGTGAGCTATTCATCACCGGCCGCCTCAAGGACCTGATCATTCTCAATGGCCAGAACCTCTATCCGCAGGACATCGAGCAATCGCTGGAGAAGAAGGTCGAGTTGCTGCGCCGCGGACGTATTGCGGCCTTTCCGGTCACCGACGAACAGGGCGCCGAAGGCGTTGGTCTGGCGCTGGAAATCAGCCGCAATGTGCGCCGCTTGCTGAATCCACAGATGATCTGCGAAGCCGTTCGCGACGCGCTGTCCGAGCTGTTTCTGGTGGCGCCCAAGGTCATCGTGTTGCTGGAACCCGGCGCGTTACCGCGGACCACCAGCGGCAAGCTGCAACGTTCAGCGTGCCGAGCGGGCTGGCAGAACGGCAGCCTGGACAGCTTCGCCATCTGGCAGGACGGCCGTCTGCTCGACACTCAAGACAATCAGGAAAATGGCGCCGCCGCACCTTTGCTGGCGCCCGTCGTCGCGGCCTGGGCCGAAGTGCTCGGCAAGCAGGACCTCGCCGCTCACGACCATTTCTTTGCCCGAGGCGGCGATTCGGTCGGCGTCGTGCAGGTGTTGGCGCGCCTGAACACCGAGCTGGGCCTCGCCCTTGAGCCCGCGCACCTTTTTGAGCACCCGACGCTGGGCGCCTTCAATGCTCACGTCGCTCGTCAGACCCGCAGTGACCAGGCGCCAAAATCGGTCGCCCGTGTTTCCCGAGAGACGCCACCGGAGCAATCCTTCGCGCAGCAACGCCTGTGGTTCCTCGCTCAACTGGAACCCGACAGCAGCGCCTATCATCTCTGTGGCCAGTTAAGCCTGAGCGGCGCCATCGATGACCTTGCGCTGCAACGCAGCTTCGATGACCTGGCCGTGCGCCACGAAAGCCTGCGCACCACCTTCGCCATCGACACGCACGACACGCTGGTGCAACGCATTCACGCCGCGCAGCCGGTGCTCCTCGAACAGCACGACCTCAGTCTGCACGCGCAGCCGCTGGAAGCCTTGGCGGCGTTGGCCAAGGCCGCCGTCGAGCAACCGATGGACCTGCAGATCGGGCCGCTGTGGCGCGTGCTCAAGGTACGACTGTCACCGGATCAGCAGCAACTGGTGCTGGTGTTGCACCACATCATCGCGGACGGCTGGTCGGTGCAAGTCATGCTCAAGGACTTCGCTGCGCTCTACAGCGCTCATGTTCAAGGGCTGACGCCAACGCTGACGCCGTTGCCGATCCAGTACGCCGACTTCGCCGTCTGGCAGCGCGAGCGACTGGCCGGGGGCGAGGGTGAACGTCAACTGAGGTACTGGCGTGAGCGCCTCGGCGACACGCAGCCGGTGTTGACGCTGCCAGCCGATCGTCCACGCCCGGCGCAGCAGAGCCATCGCGGCGCACGCTATGCCATTGCCTTCGACCGCACGCTCAGTCAGGGGCTTCGTGAACTGGCCGCGAACCAGGGTGCCACGCTGTTCATGGTCATGCTCGCGGCCTACAAAACCCTGTTGCAGCGCTACAGCAGCCAGACCGACCTGCGCGTCGGCGTGCCAGTGGCAGGGCGTACCTGCACCGAGGCGGAAGGCCTGATCGGCTTGTTCGTCAACACGCTGGTGCTGCGCACGGAGGTGTCGCCGCAGCAGTCTTTCAGCGCGCTGATCGAGGCGGTCAAACACACCGCGCTGGGCGCGCAGAACCACCAGGACCTGCCGTTCGAGCAACTCGTCGAGGCCTTGGGTGTGTCGCGCAACCTCAGCCACAACCCGCTGTGTCAGGTGAAATTCACCCAGCAGTTCCCGCTGCCGCAGAACGTGGAAACGGCCGGTATGCGCATGGACGTCAATCAGCTGGATGACTACGCCGCGCACTTCGATCTGGGGCTGGATATTACTGACAGCGCAGACGGCATTCAGGCCGTGTTCACCTACGCCTGCGACCTGTTCGACGAAGCGCGTATCGCCGGGCTGGCCGCGGACCTGTTGCGCATTTGCGCGCAAGGGGTCGCGCAGCCGCAAACCCGTTTGAACGAGCTGCAGCTATCGGCCGTGCCTTCGCGCCTCGATGCCGAAACGGTCGCGTTCCCGGCCACAGACGTGCTGACCCTCTGGGACGTCAGCGTCAACGCGCACCCTGAGCGTCTGGCGTTGCAGAGCGAACAACAGAGAGAGAATTTCGCCTCCGTCGATGCCCAGGCCAACCGTCTGGCCCGGCACCTGCGCCAACTCGGCGTGGGGTCTGAAAGCCGTGTGGGCCTGGTGCTGGAGCGCTCGGTGGAATTTGTCGTCGGCCTGCTGGCGGTGCTCAAGGCGGGCGCAGCCTACGTGCCACTGGACCCGAAATGGCCCGCTGAACGTCAGGCGTTCGTGCTTGCCGACAGCGGCGCGCGCTGGCTGATCAGCGATGCAGTCGCGCCTGCCGACTACACGGGTGAAATCATCAAGGTGGACGCCGATGCCCCTTGGCGCTCGCTTCCTGCCGCAGCGTCGAACATTCGCCTGCATCCCGAGCAAGCGGCGTATCTGATCTACACATCAGGCACCAGTGGCACACCAAAGGGCGTGGTGATCAGTCATGGCGCGCTGGCCGATTACGTTCAGGGCCTGCTCAAGCGTCTTGAACTTGCACCGGATGCGAGCATGGCGATGGTCTCCACCGTCGGTGCCGACCTGGGTCATACCGTGCTGTTCGGCGCCCTGTGCTCGGCGCGCACGCTGCACCTGATCAACCCGGATCGGACCAACGACGCCGACCGTTTTGCGGCCTACATGGCCGACCACAACGTGGGTGTTTTGAAGATCGTCCCGACCCACCTGAGCGGTCTGCTGCAAGCGGCCAATGCCGCCGATGTGCTGCCGGAACGGGCGCTGATTCTGGGCGGTGATGCATTGCCATGGGAGCTGCTGGCTCAGGTCAAACGCCTGAAACCGAACTGCCGCGTCATCAACCATTACGGCCCGACCGAAACCACCGTCGGCGTGTTGAGCAACGAGGTGGCGGACGCACAAGCGACGTCAGAAACGGCGCCCGTCGGTCGTCCGCTACCGAACGCCGTGGCGCTGATTCTCAATGATCAGCTGGAGCCGGTGGTGCAGGGTGACATCGGCGAGCTGTACATCGGCGGGCCTGGCCTCGCCCGCGGGTATCACGACCGTCCGGGCATGACCGCTGCGGTGTTTATTCCGGATCCGAACGGCGCAGGCCGTCGCCTGTACCGCAGCGGCGACCGTGCGCGGTTGTTGGCTAACGGGCAGATCCAGTTCCTGGGGCGCGCCGACGATCAGGTCAAGGTGCGTGGCTATCGCGTAGCGCTGGGAGAGATCGCCCAGCGTCTGCGTCAGCTGGAAGGGCTGCGCGATGCGCATGTCCGGGTGGATGAGCGCGGCCAGTTGATCGCCCACGCACTGATCGCCAAGGGTGTGCAGATCGATGGCGAAAGCCTGCGTGCGCAGCTCGGCGAGAGCCTGCCGGATTACATGGTGCCGAGCCATGTGTTGACGCTGGATGCCTTCCCGCTGACCGCCAACGGCAAGCTCGATCACAGCGCCTTGCCCACGCCGCAGGTGATTTCTCAGCAGTTCGAAGCGCCCCATGAAGGCGTGGAGGCGAGTCTTGCAGCGCTTTGGGAAAAGGCCCTCAACGTTGAAGCGGTCGGCCGTCACGATAACTTCTTCACCTTGGGCGGCGACTCGATTCTCAGCCTGCAGATCATCGCGCGTGCCCGTCGTCAGGGGATTCGCCTGACACCCAAGCAGCTTTTTGAAAAACAGACCATCGCCGAACTGGCGCAGGTCGCCGTGTTGTCCGAGGCCAAGCCTGCCGCTGCCCCAATCGTCGCGGCGGTTGCCCCCCGTGACTTCGCGTTGACGCCGATTCAAGCCCGCTTCTTCGCCTTGCCCGTGGCTCAGCGTTCGCACTGGAACCAGTCGCTGCTGCTCGATCTGCCTCAGGCCCTTGACGTCGCTGTGCTGCAACAAGCGCTCGCCTTGTTGCTGGCGCAGCACGACAGCCTGCGCCTGAGTTTCCATCAGGGCGACGACGGTCAATGGCAACAGCGCTACCGCGACAGTGAAAACGCCGAGCGCGTGCTGTGGACCTGCGAATTGACCCGCGAAGAAGACCTGGCCTCGCTGAGCGACGAAGCTCAGCGCAGCCTGAACATCGAGACCGGGCCGTTGTTGCGCGTAGTCCATGCGCGACTGCCCTCGGGCGAAGGCCGTCTGCTGCTGGCGATCCATCACCTGGCCGTCGATGGCGTTTCGTGGCGCGTGCTGCTGGAGGACCTGCAACACGCTTACAGCCGTCTGGCTGTCGGGCAGAACATAACGCTGGCGGAGAAAACCGCCAGCTTCCAGGCCTGGTCGCAGTCGCTGCAAACCCTGGCTCACAGTCCTGAACTGGCAGCTCAGTTACCGCACTGGCAGGCGCTGAGTGCAGCAGACGCCTGCCTGCCGGGCGACGCCTCGATTCAAAGCAAGGTCGGCGACGGTGAAACCATCGGCCTGACGCTGGAAGCGGACGACACCCGCCGTCTGCTCAGTGAAGCCCCGGCGGCCTACCGCACGCGCATCGACGATCTGTTGCTGGCGGCGTTGTCCCAGGCGCTGCATCAATGGACCGGGCGTCGTCGTCACGTGATCAGCCTCGAAGGCCATGGCCGCGAAGACGCCAGCGGCACGTTGGATTTGAGCCGCAGTGTCGGTTGGTTTACCAGCCTGTATCCGCTGGCGCTGGACGCCGATGACGATGCGGTTGCCACATTAAAAACGGTCAAGGAAGCGGTACGCGCCGTGCCGGAAAAAGGCTTGGGTTATGGCGTGCTCAAGCATCTGGCTGGCGCCGATTTGCCAGAGCTGGTGGGGCAGGGCGTGACGTTCAACTACCTCGGCCGTTTTGATGACACTGAGGGCGCCCTGTTCTCACTGTCGAGCATGGTTCCCGCCCATCTGCGTGACCCGCAAGGCCCGCTGGCCAATGCACTGGCGATAGATGGCCAGGTACGCGACGGTCAGTTGCACCTGGACTGGACCTTCAGTCGCGTGCGTTTCAGCCGCGACAGCATCGAGCAACTGGTGGCGCTGTACCGTGAGCAACTGCTGCACCTGATCGCCCACTGCAGCGATGAACGTAACGCCGGTCTGACACCGTCCGATTTCCCGCTGGCAGGGCTCAACCAGGCGCAACTGGATGCCTTGGCGATTCCCGCCCGGGAGATCGAAGACATCCTGCCGCTGGCGCCCATGCAGCAGGGGATTCTGCTGCACAGCCTGCTGGAGCAAGGCAACGGCATCTACTTGATGCAGGATCAATACGCCGTCGGCAGCGACGTCGATTTCGAGGCTTTCAAGTTCGCCTGGCAGCACGTGGTGCAGCGACATCCCGCCCTGCGCACGGCCTTCCACGGTCTGGAAAGTGGTGTGCAGCGTCAGGTGGTGATGCGTCGCATGCCATCCCCGGCTCAGCTGATCGACCTCAGTCACCTGTCCCGCGAGGCCGCCGAAGCCGAGCTGGAGGCACTGCTCGGCGCCGAGCGCGAACAGGGCTTTGATTTCGCCCGTGCGCCATTGCTGCGCCTGCGGCTGGTCAAGTTTGGCGAGGCGGATTTCCGCATCGTGCAAAGCCACCACCACGCCCTGATCGACGCCTGGTGCCGGGGCCTGATGCTCACCGAGTTCTTCGCCCACTACCGCGCATTCCTCGACGGTCGCCACGTCAGCCTGCCGGCTGCGCGACCTTATCGTGACTTCCTCGGCTGGCTGGCCGAGCAGGACGAAGCCGTCAGCCGAGATTACTGGCGCAACGCGCTGGCCGGCTTCACCGACGTCACGCCGTTGCCGTATCGCCACAGCCCACAAGGCGAGCCGCAGATGCGTGACGTGACCCTGGCGCTGGGCACCGAGCAGACCGCGAAACTGGCCGATCAGGCGCGTCAGTACCGTCTGACTGCCAACACCTTCGTGCAGGCCGCCTGGGCCTTGTTGCTGATGCGCCATGCGGACCGCGAGGACGTGCTGTTCGGCGTCACGGTGGCAGGTCGTCCAACCGAACTCGAAGGCATTGAGGGCGCGCTGGGGCTGTTCATCAACACCTTGCCGCTGCGCATCAAGCGTCCCGGCGTCGCCGCTCCGGCGCTGGACCTGCTCAACGCGCTGCAAGCGCAGAACGCCGAGATGCGTCAGCACGAGCACCTGTCCCTGGCGGACATTCAACTGTTGGCCGACACGCCGCGCGGTCAGCCGTTGTTCGACAGCCTGTTCGTCTTTGAAAACGTTCCGTTGGGCGCCGAGGTTCAGCAGGCCGTGAACGAATACCGGATCAACCCGCTGGCAAACCGTACCCACACCAACTACCCGTTGACCGTGGTGCTGCTGCCGGGCGAGTCGCTGCAATTGCAGCTGACCTACGACACCCGTCACTTCGACGACGTCGACATGACCTCGCTGGTCGGGCATTTCCGCCGACTGCTGACGCAACTGATCGACAACCCGCAACAGACCCTCGATCAGTTGCAGGTGCTGGAGCAGGCCGAACGTGAACAGTTGCTGCAACAGGGTCAGGGACCGGTGGAAAAACACTGGTACGGCATCAGTTATCTGGAGCGTTTCGAGTCCCGCGTGCAGGCGCATCCGAACCTGGAAGTGGCGCGCTGCCAGGGCCAGAGCCTGACCTACGACGAACTCAACCGCGACGCCAATCGCATCGGTCATGGCCTGATCGAAGCAGGCGTGCAGGGCGATGACGTGGTGGCGTTGTTCGCGCCGCGCGGTTTGCCGCTGCTGAGCATGATCATCGGCGCGTTCAAGGCCGGCGCTGCCTACCTGGCACTGGATGATCGTCATCCGGCAGGCCGCAGTGCCCGCATGCTGGTGAGCAGCGCTGCCCCTGTGTTGCTGACGCCACGTGACTCTCTGGCACAGGTCGAGGCGATTCTTACACTGACCGAGGTCAAACCGCGTCTGCTGATCCTGGAGGACCTGCTCAGCAACGGCGCCGAGGGTAATCCCGGCCGCTACGCCAGCGCCGAGCAACTGGCTTATGTGATCTACACGTCGGGTTCTACGGGCGAGCCGAAAGGGGTGATGGTCAACCAGCGCGGGATGCTCAACAACCAGATGTCCAAGCTGCCTTACCTGCGTCTGGGCGAGGGCGATGTGATCGCCCAGACCGCCGCCACCGGTTTCGACATTTCCGTGTGGCAGTTCCTCACTGCGCCGCTGTTCGGTGGTCGGGTGGAGATTCTGCCGGACTCGGTGGTTCACGACCCGCAGCGTCTGCTGGAGGAGGTCGTTGCCAATCAGGTCAGCGTGCTGGAGTGCGTGCCCGCAGTGATCGACGGCATGCTCGCCGTGTCGCCGCACCGGCTCGATGCCTTGCGCTGGTTGTTGCCGACCGGGGAAGCGCTTACCGTGGACCTGGCGACGCGCTGGTTCAATCGATACCCGAACGTGCCGTTGGTCAACGCTTATGGCCCGGCCGAATGCGCCGACGACGTGGCCCTGCACACCTTGACCGCAGCGCCCGCCGCCAAGGCCAACATGCCGATTGGCCGACCGACCGACAACAACCGTTTGTATGTACTGGATTCCAGCCTGCAACTGGCGGCGCCGGGCGTCGTCGGCGAGCTGTACATCGGCGGCGTTGGCGTGGGCCGCGGTTATGCCGCACGTCCTGCGCTGACTGCCGAACGCTTCTTGCCGGACCCGTTCGGTGAAGCCGGTGCGCGGCTGTACCGCAGCGGCGACCTTGCGCGCTGGAACGCCGACGGTGCGCTGGAATACGTCGGCCGTGCGGACTTCCAGGTGAAGATCCGCGGCCAGCGCATCGAACTGGGCGAAATCGAAAACGTGCTGCTGGCTCAACCGGCGGTTCATGACGCCGTGGTCAGTGCGCAACCGACGCTCCACGGTCCGCAACTGGTGGCGTACGTGGTCGCCGAGGCGCAGCAGGCACTGTCCGCCGACGTCCTCAAGACTGCACTGGCCCAAGCGCTGCCGGCGTTCATGGTGCCCGCCCATGTGGTGCAACTTGAGCGCCTGCCGCGCAACGCCAACGGCAAGCTCGACCGCAAAGCATTGCCGGCGCTCAGCGTGCAGGAAAGGACCTTTGAGGCGCCGCAAGGCGAGCGTGAAGAGGTCCTCGCCGAACTCTGGCGGAACCTGCTGAACGTTGAGCGGGTAGGGCGCGACGACAACTTCTTCGAACTGGGCGGGCACTCGTTGCTGGCGACACGTCTGTTGTCGCGCATTCGCGAGCGCCTGGGGGTGAGCATTCCGCTGGCGCAGGCCTTCGAAGCCACGACCGTCGCCGCACAGGCCGCCCTGATCGACACCTTGCAGGGGCAGACCCTGACGCTCGACCGGCTCGATGCCCTGGACGAGTTAATGAATGAGCTGGAGGAAAGCAACTGATGTCGCAACCGAGCATGACTTCGCAAAGCAAGCTGCTGGCCCTGGCCACGCGCTTCCTCAGCCTTGACGCCGCACAGCGGCGGGTGTTCCTGGGCAAGCTGCGCGAACAGGGGCTGGATGCGTCGGCGCTGCCGATTCCGTCCGGCGTGGCGGGCGAGCGCAGCCCGACGTCGTTTTCCCAGCAGCGCCTGTGGTTCCTCGAACAACTGGAACCGGGCAACAGCACCTACCACCTGCCCGGCGCCCTGCGCCTGAAAGGCACGCTGGACGTCGCTGCCGTGCAGTCGGCCTTCGAGCGTGTCGCCGAGCGTCATGCCAGCCTGCGCACCGTGTTCGACACCGCCGAAGACGGCACGCCGGAGCAAGTGATCCAGCCGCCACGGGCGTTACCGTTCGAGCAACTGGATGCCGCCGACGAGACTCAATTGCACGGGGTGGCCGAGGCGTTTGCGCGCCGTCCGTTCGATCTGGCTCAAGGTCCGCTCTGGCGCGTGGCACTGGTCAAACGCACTGACGACGAGCATGTATTGCTGGTCTGTCTGCACCACATCATCGCCGATGGCTGGTCGATCCAGGTGCTGTTGCTGGACTTCGTGCAGGCCTACCGTGCGGCGCTGGAGAACACTGATTCGACCCTTGCGGAACTGCCGCTGAACTACGCCGACGTCGCCCTGTGGCAGCGCGCCTGTCTGGAAGCGGGTGAGGGCGACCGCCAGCTTGAATACTGGAAACAGCAGTTGGGCGACGAGCCGCCGGTGCTGGAACTCCCTGCCGACCGTCCGCGTCCGGCGCGCCAGAGTTTCCGGGGCGCGCGCCTGCCGTTCAGCTTCGACGCGGTCTTGTCCGATCGCATGCGTGCACTGGCGAAGCAGCGTGGCGTGACGTTGTTCACTGTGATGCTGGCGGCCTATCAAGTGCTGCTGCAGCGCCTCAGCGGGCAGAACGATCTGCGTATCGGCGTGCCGATTGCCGGGCGTCAGCGCGCTGAAACCGAAGGGCTGATCGGCTTTTTCGTCAACACCCAGATCCTGCGCGGCGAGGTCACGGCCGAGGCCAGTTTCAACCAGATCATCGACAACGTACGTCTTGCGTCCCAAGGCGCGCAGGCCCATCAGGACCTGCCGTTCGAGCAACTGGTGGACGCCTTGGCGCCGGAACGCAGCCTGAGCCACAACCCGCTGTTTCAGGTGCTGTACAACCACCAGCAGCGTCAGGATGAAGCCCTGCAATTGATGCCCGGCCTCAAAGCCACGCTGATGCCGCTGGACAGTGGCAGCAGCCAGTTCGACCTGGCGTTGCACACCTGGGAAAACGCGGCGGGGGAACTGGCGGGCAACTGGAACTACGCCACTGACCTGTTCGATCACGGCAGCATTGAGCGCCTGCATGAACGATTCGTGCAGCTGTTTGCGCAGTTGCTGGCACAGCCGGAAGCGTCGATTGGCGATGTTGAACTGCTCGATGCGCAGGATCGCGCGCAGCTAATTCAGTTGAACGACACGGCGCGGGATTGGGCTGGCGTTTTTGAGGGCGCGGATGAAAGCGTCGTCCATCGTCGCTTCGAGCGTCTGGCGCAGGTGCATCCTCAGCGTGAAGCCTTGCGCTGTGGCGATCAGGTACTGACGTATCAGCAACTGGATCAGCGGGCCAACCGGCTGGCGCATTTCCTGCGCGAACACGGCGTGGGGCGCGAAACGCTGGTCGGTGTCGCGGCGTTGCGTTCGGTTGAGATGGTCGTCGCGTTGTATGCCGTGGTGAAAGCCGGTGCTGCGTATGTGCCGCTGGACCCGGAATACCCGGTGGATCGCCTGCGCTACATGCTGGAAGACGCGGGGATCGGTTTGCTGCTGAGCCATGACGTCGTGATTGATGATTTGCCAGTTGTTGACGGCTTGCAGGTGTTGAATCTGGATCGACTTGAGGTGTCGAGTCAGCCAGTGACGGCGCCGGTAGTCGAGATTCATCCCGAACAGCTGGCCTACATGATCTACACCTCGGGTTCGACCGGGAAACCCAAAGGCGCAGGCAACACGCACGCGGCGCTGTTTAACCGTTTGGCCTGGATGCAGGAAGCTTATAACCTCGACGCATCCGATGCCGTGCTGCAAAAGACCCCGTTCAGTTTCGACGTTTCGGTCTGGGAGTTTTTCTGGCCGTTGATGGTCGGGGCACGTCTGGTCATGGCCCAACCGGGCGATCATCGCGATCCTGCGTTGCTGACGGCGCTGATCGAACACAACCAGATCACCACGCTGCACTTCGTGCCATCCATGCTCGCTGCCTTTATGGCTCAAGACGATCTGTCGGGCTGCGTCTCGCTGAAACGCATCGTGTGTAGCGGTGAAGCGCTGCCTGCCGATCTTGCCCGAGAAACCCTGCAACGCCTGCCCAACGCGGGACTGTTCAACCTCTACGGCCCGACCGAAGCGGCCATCGACGTCACCCACTGGACCTGCCGCAATGAACCGGGCGCGGCTGTGCCCATCGGTCGCCCGATTGCCAACCTGCAGATCCACATCCTCGACAGCCGCCTGAACCCTCAGCCCATCGGCGTACCGGGCGAGCTGTACATCGGCGGGGCCGGTCTTGCCCGTGGTTACCATCAGCGTCCCGGCCTCACCGCAGAACGCTTCGTCGCCAGCCCGTTCGGCAATGGCGAGCGCCTGTACCGCACCGGCGATCTGGCCCGCTGGCGTGCCGACGGCGCGGTGGAATACCTGGGCCGTCTCGATCACCAGATTAAGTTGCGCGGCCTGCGTGTGGAAATCGGCGAGATTGAATCGGCTCTGCTGGACCATCCGGCGGTCAGCGAAGCCGTCGTCGTTGCGCGTCAACTCAGCACTGGCCTGCAACTGGTGGGCTACCTCGTTGCTGAGTCCTTCGACGAAGAGCAACTGCGCAACCAGCTGAAACAACGCTTGCCGGATTACATGATCCCGGCGCATCTGGTGACGCTGGAGAAATTTCCGCTGTCGGCCAACGGCAAACTGGACCGCAAGGCCCTGCCTGAACCGCAACTGCAACAACGTGCGTTCGAAGCACCGCTGGCAGGCGTGGAACGCGAACTCGCCGAGCTGTGGCAGGACTTGCTGGGTGTGACGCAGGTCGGTCGTCAGGACAACTTCTTCGAACTGGGCGGCGATTCGATTCTCAGCCTGCAAATCGTCTCCCGCGCCAAGAAGCGCGGCATTCAACTCACGCCTCGGCAGATGTTCGAGCGCCAGACCATCGCCGACCTGGCGCAGGTTGCCCAAGTGCTCAACCGTGATGAAGCCGCGACCGTTGCGCGCGTCGAATTCAACCGCGACATCCCGCTGACGCCGATTCAGCACGGGTTCTTCGAGCAACCGATGCGCCGTCGCAGCCACTGGAACCAGTCGTTGCTCCTGACGCCCGATGAAGCACTGGAAACACCGGCACTCACCCGGGCACTGCAAGCGCTGATCAATCAGCATGACGCTCTGCGCATGACGTTCGTGCAGCAGGACAATGGTCAATGGCAGCAGCGTTATCGTGCCGAAGGCCATCCCGCTGACCTTGCCGGAGACCTGTTGTGGGAGCGCAAGGTACGAGTCGGGGAGCTGGCTGCGGCGTGCGATCAAGCACAGGCCAGTCTTGATCTGAAAGACGGTCCGTTGCTGCGCGCCGTGCATTTCACGCTGGCCGACGGCGGCGAGCGACTGTTGTTGGTGGTGCATCACTTGGTGGTGGACGGCGTTTCGTGGCGCATCCTGCTGGAAGACCTGCACAACGCGTACGCCCAGGCTCAGGCTGGCCTGTCGGTCGATCTTGGCGAGAAAGGCTTGCCGTTTCAGCGTTGGGCCCATCGCCTGCTGGACTTCGCCTACAGCGATGCACTGCTGGCCGAGGCTCACTACTGGCGCAACCTGCCGAGTGCTCCGCCACTGCCGGTTGCCCGTCCCGATGGAAAGGCACTGCAAGCCTCGGTTCAACAGCTCCATTTGCAACTGGACACGGCCCGCAGTCAGGCATTGCTCAGCCAAGCGCCAGCGGCTTATCGCACCCAAATCAATGACCTGCTATTGACCGCGCTGACCCGCGCGATTGCGCAATGGAGTGGTGAATCCCGCGCCCTGATTGCGCTAGAGGGGCATGGCCGTGAGGATCTGTTCGAGGGCCTTGATCCCTCACGTACCGTAGGCTGGTTTACCAGTCTTTACCCGGTCAGCTTGCAGGCTCAGGACTGCCTCGATGCTGCACTCAAACACACCAAGGAAACCCTGCGCGCCGTACCGAATGGCGGCATCGGTTATGGTCTGCTGCATCACCTGCGCGGCGAAGCGTTGCCGTCGCTGGAAGGCTGCGTGTTGTTCAATTATATGGGCCGTGTCGGCCATCCAACGGGCCGCCTGCAAAACAACAGTGGCCTGTTCACGCTGGCCGAAGAAGGCAGCGGGGCGCAACGTGACGCCGACTCGCCGTTGGCCTGCGAGCTGTCGGTGGATGCGCAGGTCCGCAACGGACAGTTCAGCCTGACGTGCAGCTACAGCGGCGAACGCCATGAAACCCCGTCTGTCCAGCGCCTGCTCGACGCTTACGCCAACGCGCTGGACGAAGTGATTGAGCATTGCCTCACGCATTCGGCGGTCACACCGTCGGACTTCCCGGCACTGGACCTGACTCAGGCGCAACTCGATGCATTGCCGGTCGCCGCCCGTGACATCGAGCAGCTGTACCCGCTGACACCGATGCAGCAGGGTCTGTTGTTCCACAGTGAACTGGGAGAAACCCAAAGCGCTGATGATGCCCGCGATCTGTACATCAATCAGGTGGCGCTGGACATTGAGCACCTGCCGCTGGCGCGCTTCAAGTCGGCGTGGGCGGGGGCGGTGCAGCGCCATCCGGTTTTGCGTGCCTCCTTCCTGCGTCTGACCGGCAGCCAGCAACCGGTGCAAGTGATTCGTCGCGATGCGGCGCTGGTGGTCCGCGAACTGGACCTGCGTGCCGGTCAACAGGCGCTCAGTGACGTGCTGGCTGCTGAGCGTGAAACCCCGTTCCAGTTGCACGAAGCGCCGCTGATGCGCGTGTTGCTGGTGCGCCAGAGCGAGACGCGTTGGAAGCTGGTGTGGACCTTCCACCACATTCTGCTCGACGGCTGGAGCAGCGCGGCGGTGCTGGGCGAAGTGATTCAGTCGGCCATGTCCGACGCCGCGCCGACAGCGGCCGGTCATTACGGCGATTACGTTCAATGGTTGCTGAGCCGGGACGCGCAGGAGAGCGCTAGGTTCTGGCAGCAGCACCTGGCCGGTTTCGAGCAACCGACGCTGATGGCGACCGCCTTGACCCCACCCACGTCTGCCAACGGCGAACCGCTGCCGACGCAGGTGAGGGTGACGTCGATGGACCTGGACAGTCAGTTGCTGCATAACACGGCGCGCCGTCAACGGGTGACCGTCAACACGCTGATTCAGGCGGTCTGGGTGCTGCTGTTGCAGCGTTACACCGGGCAAAAGCGCGTGGCGTTCGGCGCTACGGTGTCCGGCCGTTCGGCCCAGGTGCCGGGCATCGAACGCATGCTTGGCCTGTTCATCAACACCTTGCCGCTGGTGCAGGCGCCGGAATCGCAGCAGAAGGTCGGCGACTGGCTCAACGAGCTGCAAGCGCACAACCTGGAACTGCGCGAGCACGAACACACGCCGCTGTTCGAAGCCCAGCGCTACGCCGGGCACGCCGGACGTGACCTGTTCGACAGCCTGGTGGTGTTCGAAAACTACCCGGTGGACGCCGTACTGCGAGACAAACAGGCCGGAGGTGTAAACCTCGGTTCGGTGGAACTCAGCGACAAAACTCACTACCCGCTGAGCCTGGCGGTGGTGGCGGGCGAGCAGGCCCACATTCACGTCAACTACCACAGCAACGTGTTCAGTGCCGAACAGATCGACCGCCTGTGCGGGCATTTCCAGACATTGCTGGACGGCCTCTGCCGCTTCCCTGAAGCGAGCGTTGGCGAGCTGTCGATGCTCACCCAGCGGGATGTCAGCGAGATGCACGCCTGGAACCAACCACCGTTCTCGCCCTACGTCGATCGCCCGATTCACGAGTTGATCGCCGACCACGCACGCCTGCGGCCTGACGCCATTGCTTTGGTGCATGGCGAACAGCGCCTGACCTTTGCCGAATTCGACCGTCGCGCCAACCAGTTGGCCCACGCCTTGCGCGCGCGGGGTATCGGCACCGAGGTGCGCGTGGCGATTGCCATGGAGCGCGGGATTGATCTGTGGCTGTCGTTCTTCGCCGTTCTGAAAGCGGGCGGGGCCTACATCCCGCTGGATCCGGATTACCCGGCCGAACGCCTGCGCTACATGCTGGAGGACGGCGGCGTGAAGTTGCTGATCTCCCACGATGCCGCGCTGGATCGAGTGCCGGTGGGTGACGTGCCGCTGCTCAACCTGGATCAGCTTGATGTTTCCTCTGAACCGGAAACCGCGCCGGACGTGATGATTCATCCGCAGCAACTGGCGTACCTGATCTACACCTCGGGTTCGACCGGCAAGCCGAAGGGCGCGGCCATCGCCCACAGCGATATCTCGATGCACATCCAGACCATCGGCGAACGCTATGGCTTCACGCCGGAGGACCGGAAATTCCACTTCCTCTCGATCAGCTTCGACGGCGCCCACGAAGGCTGGATGATGCCGATGTGTTACGGCGCTCGAGTCGTTTTGCGCGATCAGGAACTGTGGAGCGTCGAGCAGACTTACGACACCTTGATTCGTGAAGGCATTACGGTGGCCTCGTTCCCGCCGAGTTACCTGCGTCAGCTGTCGGACTGGGCCGGCGTGCAAGGCAAAGGCCCGGGGGTGAAAACCTACTGCTTCGCGGGCGAGGCCTTCAGCCGCGAGATGCTGCATGACGTGATTCGCAATCTGCAGCCGCTGTGGATCATCAACGGCTACGGCCCGACCGAAACCGTGGTCACGCCGACCCTGTGGCTGGCGTCCTCGGAAACCGCGGACTTCACCACGGCCTACGCGCCAATTGGTGATCTGGTCGGGGATCGTCAGGGTTACGTGATGGACGCCGACCTCAATCCGCTGCCCCAAGGCATCGCCGGTGAGCTGTACCTCGGTGGCGCGGTGGCGCGAGGGTATCTGGACCGTCCAGGTGCGACGGCCGAGCGTTTCCTGCCGCACCCGTTCCGACCGGGCGAGCGGATCTATCGCAGTGGCGACCGCGTGCGGTTGAACAGTAAAGGCTTGCTGGAATATTTGGGCCGCATCGACCACCAGATCAAGATTCGTGGCTTCCGCATCGAAGCCGGTGAGATCGAGGCCGCGCTGAAAGGCTGTGAGGGCGTTCGCGAAGCCTTGGTCATTGTTCGTGATGGTCCGAGTGGCAAACGTCTTTTGGGCTACGTTGGCGGTCACGAGCTGGACGAAGAGCAGATCAAGCAGCAACTCCAGGTGACCCTGCCGGAATACATGATCCCGGCGCACATCATCCTCATGGAGCGTCTGCCTCAACTGCCGAATGGCAAACTTGATCGCAACGCGCTGCCCGATCCGCAGGTCAGTTCCAGCGACTATCAAGCACCGCAAACCGCGCTGGAACAGCAACTGGCTGCGTTGTGGCAGCCGCTGCTGGGCATCGAGGCGGTGGGGCGTAACGATCACTTCTTCGAACTCGGCGGCCACTCGCTGCTGGCGATGCAACTGATCTCGCGCCTGCGTCACGAACATGATCTGAGCGTGCCGCTCAGGGTGATGTTCGAAGCACCGCGTCTGGCCGATTTCGCCCAGCGCATCACACAGCTGGCGCAACCCGCGAAGCAGCTTGAACTCACCGCACGCCACGCGACGAGCGCTGTGCAGTCGTTCGCCCAACAACGGCTGTGGTTCCTCGATCAGTTGCAACCGGGCGGAAACGCTTACAACCTGCCTGGTGCAGTGCGCCTGCGCGGTGAGCTGAACGAAGCAGCCTTGCAGTCGGCGTTCGACGGGTTGGCCGCACGTCATGAAGTGCTGCGCACACGCTTCGCCGCCGGTGATGGCGTGCCGCTGCAACGGATCGATGCGGCGAGCACCGTGGACATCGAACGTCTGGACATCCGTGCGGAAGTGGAGCCTGAAGCAACCTTCAACGCCCTGGCTCAGGAATTCGTCAAGCGGCCGTTCAATCTGGCGCAAGGCCCGCTGTGGCGTCTGGCGCTGGTGCGTGTGGCTGCGGACGAGCACCGCCTGTTGTTGTGCCTGCACCACCTGATTTCTGATGGCTGGTCGGTGCGTGTGCTGTTGCAAGAGTTCAGCGAGCTGTACCGCGCCGCGGTGGAAAGCCGTGCGCCGCAGTTGGCGCCGTTACCGGTGCAATACGCCGACTTCGCTGCATGGCAGCGCGAGTGGCTGGAAGCGGGCGAGGGCGAACGCCAGTTGCAGTACTGGCGCGAACAACTGGGCGACGAGCATCCGGTGCTGGAACTGCCGACCGACCGGCCGCGCCGGGCGCAGCAGAGTTATCAGGGTGACCGGTTGCTGTTCAGTTTCGATGGCGAATTCAGCCAGCGTTTGCGCACCTTCGCCAAACAGCGCGGCGTAACGCCGTTCATGGCGATCCTGGCGGCGTATCAGGTGCTGTTGCACCGCCTCAGCGGGCAGAACGATCTGCGCATCGGCGTGCCGATTGCCGGGCGTTCGCGTCTAGAGGTGGAAGGCCTGATCGGTTTTTTTGTCAGCACCCAGGTGCTGCGCGCTGACGTCAGTGCCGAGCGGTCGTACCGTGAGGTGCTGGAGCAAGCGAAGGTCACGGCCCTCGGCGCTCAGGCCCATCAGGACCTGCCGTTCGAGCAACTGGTCGAAGCCCTGCAACCGCAACGCAGCCTGAGCCACAACCCGCTGTTCCAGGTCGCGTACGACCACCAGCAACGTGACTTTGCGCCGCTGTCCGGACTGCCGGGATTGCATGCTGAAGTGCTACCGCTGGACGACGGCAGCAGCCAGTTCGATCTGGCGCTGAACACCTATGAAGATCCCGATGGCGGCCTCGGCGGATCGTGGAATTACGCGACCGATCTGTTCGACCACGGCAGCATCGAGCGTCTGCATGTGCGTTTTGTGCAGCTGTTTGAACAGTTGCTGGAACAGCCGGATTCGGCGGTTGGTGATTTTGAACTGCTGGATCGGCAGGACCGTGAGCAACTGGCGTTGGTCAACGACACGACGCGGGACCGGTCTGTCGATGAATCTGTCGTGCATCGCCATTTCGAACATCTGGCGCAACAGCATCCGGATCGCGAAGCCCTGCGCTGTGGGGATCAGGTGCTGACGTATCGGCAACTGGATCAGCGTGCCAACCAGCTGGCTCACTACCTGCGCGAACACGGTGTGGGGCGTGAGTCGTTGGTCGGTGTCGCGGCGTTGCGTTCGGTTGAGATGATCGTCGCGTTGTATGCCGTGGTGAAAGCCGGCGCTGCCTATGTGCCGCTGGACCCGGAATACCCGGTGGATCGCCTGCGCTACATGCTCGAAGACGCGGGCATTGGTTTGCTGCTGAGCCATGACGCCGTGATCGACGATCTGCCCGTTATTGACGGCTTGCAAGTCTTGAATCTGGATCGTCTGGAACTCGCAGGTCAGCCTGTTTCCGCTCCGGTAGTCGAGATTCATCCCGAACAGCTGGCCTACATGATCTACACCTCGGGTTCGACCGGGAAACCCAAAGGCGCGGGCAACACACACGCTGGGCTGTTTAACCGTTTGGCCTGGATGCAGGAGGCTTATAACCTCGACGCGTCCGATGCCGTGCTGCAAAAGACGCCGTTCAGTTTCGACGTGTCGGTCTGGGAGTTTTTCTGGCCGTTGATGGTCGGCTCCCGGTTGGTCATGGCCCAACCGGGTGATCATCGCGATCCTGCCTTGCTGACGGCACTGATCGAAAAGAACCAGATCACCACGCTGCACTTCGTGCCTTCGATGCTCTCGGCGTTCATGGCGCAAGACGACCTGACCGGGTGTGTCTCGCTGAAACGCATCGTGTGCAGCGGTGAAGCGCTGCCTGCCGATCTTGCCCGAGAAACCCTGCAACGCCTGCCCAACGCGGGACTGTTCAACCTCTACGGCCCGACCGAAGCGGCCATCGACGTCACCCACTGGACCTGCCGCAATGAACCGGGCGCGGCTGTGCCCATCGGTCGCCCGATTGCCAACCTGCAGATCCACATCCTCGACAGCCGCCTGAACCCTCAGCCCATCGGCGTACCGGGCGAGCTGTACATCGGCGGGGCCGGTCTTGCCCGTGGTTACCATCAGCGTCCCGGCCTCACCGCAGAACGCTTCGTCGCCAGCCCGTTCGGCAATGGCGAGCGCCTGTACCGCACGGGCGATCTGGCCCGCTGGCGTGCTGACGGCGCGGTGGAATACCTGGGCCGTCTCGATCACCAGATCAAACTGCGCGGCCTGCGGGTTGAGATCGGCGAGATTGAATCGGCTCTGCTGGACCATCCGGCGGTCAGCGAAGCCGTCGTCGTTGCGCGTCAACTCAGCACCGGCATGCAGTTGGTGGGCTATCTGGTCGCCACTGATTTCGACGAAGAACACCTGCGCACCCAGCTGAAACAACGCTTGCCGGACTACATGGTCCCGGCGCATCTGGTGACGCTGGAGAAATTTCCGCTGTCGGCCAACGGCAAACTGGACCGCAAGGCACTGCCTGAACCGCAACTGCAACAACGTGCGTTCGAAGCACCGCTGGTGGGCGTGGAAAGCGAACTGGCCGAGCTGTGGCAAGACTTGCTGGGCGTGGAGCAGGTGGGCCGTCAGGACAACTTCTTTGAACTGGGTGGGCATTCGCTGCTGGGCATTCAACTGGTGGCACAGATCCGTCGTGACCTCAAACTTGAACTGCCGTTGCGTGCGCTGTTCGAGACGCCGGTGCTGGCTGATTTGGCGCATTACCTCAACACCCGCGCCGAGCGGGCGGCGATACCGGCGTTGTTGCCGCGCAGCCAGCGTGAGTTCGCCCCGCAGTCCTTCGCGCAACAGCGCCTCTGGTTCCTTGCCCAGCTGGAACCGGACAGCACGGCGTACAACCTGCCGTGCGTGCTGGACCTCAGTGGCGCGTTGCAGATCGACGCCTTGCAACGCAGCTTCGATGCGCTCGCCGCACGGCACGAAAGCCTGCGCACCTGCTTCTGCCCGGCTGAAGTCGGGCATGGGCAGCAGGGCGTGCCATTGCAACGCATCCTGCCGGTGGGCAGTGTCAGCCTGGACCGCCATGACCTGCGTGAGAGCGCGCTGCCGGAAGAGGCGTTCGCCTCGCTCGCCCATGCCTTCATGAATCAGCCCTTTGACCTCGATGCCGAGCGTTCACCGTGGCGTGTCGCGTTGGCGCGAGTGGGAGAGCGCGAGTGGCGCTTGCTGCTGTGCATGCACCACATCATCTCCGATGGCTGGTCGGTGCAGGTCATGCTTGAAGACTTCGCGCGGCTGTATCGCGCCTTCTCTGAAGGGGAAGACGCGCAGTTGCCGAAGCTGGACGTGCAATACGCGGATTATGCCGCGTGGCAGCGCGACTACCTGACTGGGCCTGAACGCGAGCGGCAGTTGAGCTGGTGGCGCGAGGCACTGGGTGACGAACAGCCGGTGCTGGAGTTGCCAGCCGACCGCTCCCGTCCGGCCGAGCGCGATGGCAAGGGCGGACGGCACGCCTTCGTGCTGCCGCAGGCGCTGGCCGACAGGCTGCGTCAGACCGCGCGAACCCATGACGCCACCTTGTTCATGCTGTTCCTGGCGGCGTTCGACACGCTGTTGTATCGCCTCAGCGGCCAGCGCGATCTGCGCACCGGCGTGCCCGTAGCAGGGCGTGCCGACGTGCAGACTCAGGGCCTGATCGGCTTTTTCGTCAACACACTGGTGTTGCGGGCACAGGTCAGCGGCGACTTGCCGTTCAGCCGCTTGCTGGCTCAAGTCAAGGACAACCTGCTGGGCGCCCATGCCCATCAGGACCTGCCGTTCGAGCAACTGGTGGAAGCGCTGCAACCGGCGCGCAGCCTCAGCGTCAACCCGCTGTTCCAGGTCAGCTACAACCACCAGCAGCAGCCGGACATGGCGCTGCTGCAGTTCGATGGCTTGAACATCGAAGCGCAACAGTGGGACATCAAGGGCGCGCAGTTCGACCTGGTGCTCGGCACCTTCGAACATCAGGACGGCCGCATCAGCGGTTATCTGGACTACGCGACCGACCTGTTCGACGCCTCAACCGTTGAGCGCCTTTACGGGCAGTTGCTGACCGTGCTGAACGCTGTCTGCGCGCACCCGCACACCGCCATCGGTGATCTGCCGCTGCTCGGCGAAGCTGATCTGGCCGCGCTGGATCAGTGGAATTCACCCCCGTTCTCGCCCTACGTCGATCGCCCGATTCACGAGTTGATCGCCGACCACGCACGCCTGCGGCCTGACGCCATTGCGTTGGTGCATGGCGACCAACGCATGACGTTTGCCGAATTCGACCGCCGTGCCAATCAGTTGGCCCACGCCCTGCGTGCGCGCGGCATCGGCACCGAAGTGCGGGTGGCGATTGCCATGGAGCGCGGGATCGATCTCTGGCTGTCGTTCTTCGCCGTTCTGAAAGCGGGCGGGGCCTACATCCCGCTGGATCCGGATTACCCGGCCGAGCGTCTGCGTTATATGCTCGAAGATGGCGGCGTGAAGCTACTGATCTCCCACGATGCGGCTTTGGATCGAGTGCCGGTCGGTGACGTGCCGCTGCTCAACCTTGATCAGCTTGATGTTTCCTCTGAACCGGAAACCGCGCCGGACGTGATGATTCATCCGCAGCAACTGGCGTACCTGATCTACACCTCGGGTTCGACCGGCAAGCCGAAGGGCGCGGCCATCGCCCACGGCGACATCTCGATGCACATCCAGACCATCGGCGAGCGCTATGGCTTTACGCCCGAAGACCGGAAATTCCACTTCCTCTCGATCAGCTTCGACGGCGCCCACGAAGGCTGGATGATGCCGATGTGTTACGGCGCTCGAGTTGTCTTGCGCGATCAGGAACTGTGGAGCGTCGAGCAGACCTACGACACACTGATTCGCGAAGGCATCACCGTGGCCTCGTTCCCGCCGAGCTACCTGCGGCAGCTGTCGGACTGGGCCGGCGTGCAAGGCAAAGGGCCGGGAGTGAAAACCTACTGCTTCGCGGGCGAGGCCTTCAGCCGCGAAATGCTGCACGACGTGATTCGAAATCTGCAGCCGCTGTGGATCATCAACGGTTACGGCCCGACCGAAACCGTGGTCACGCCGACCCTGTGGCTGGCGTCCTCGGAAACCGCGGACTTCACCACGGCATACGCGCCAATCGGCGATCTGGTGGGGGATCGTCAGGGTTATGTGATGGACGCCGATCTGAACCCGCTGCCCCAAGGCATCGCCGGTGAGCTGTACCTCGGTGGCGCGGTGGCGCGAGGGTATCTGGATCGTCCGGGCGCCACCGCCGAGCGTTTCCTCCCGCACCCGTTCCGACCGGGCGAGCGGATCTATCGCAGCGGCGACCGCGTGCGGTTGAACAGCCAAGGCTTGCTAGAGTACCTGGGCCGCATCGACCACCAGATCAAGATCCGCGGCTTCCGCATCGAAGCCGGGGAGATCGAGGCCGCGCTGAAGGCCTGCGAGGGTGTTCGCGAAGCGCTGGTGATCGTCCGCGAAACGCCGAGTGGCAAACGCCTGCTGGGTTATGTCGGTGGCAACGAACTGAGCGAGGACAGCCTGAAACAGCAGCTGGCAACGACGCTGCCCGAATACATGGTGCCGCAACACATCATCGTCATGGCGCGTCTGCCGCAACTGCCGAACGGCAAACTGGACCGCAACGCGTTGCCGGATCCGCAGCTCGACAGCCAGCAGTTCGAAGCGCCGCAGGGTGAACGAGAACAGCAGCTGGCCAATGTCTGGCAGCAACTGCTGGGCATAGCCAGCGTGGGCCGTTCGGACAGTTTCTTCGAATTGGGCGGCGACTCGATTCAATCGCTGGCGGTCATCACGCGCCTGCGTCAGGCCGGTCTGAAACTGATGCCCAAAGACGTCTTCACCCATCCACGGTTGAAGGACCTGGCGTTGCGTCTAACTGTCGTCGAGGCGAGTGCGGAAATCGTTATTGATGAGGTCCCGCAGGGTGAAGTGCCGCTGACGCCGATTCAGGCGCACTTCTTCGAACAGCCTATGGCGAACCGGGGGCATTTCAATCAGGCGTTGCTGCTGGATGTGCAACGTCCGGTCGAAGCGCAATGGCTGGCACGGGCGCTGGAGGCGGTATTGCGTCACCACGATGGCCTGAACCTGAGCTTCCGTGCAGCGGATGATGGCCGTTGGCAGCAGGTGTATCGCCAAACCCCTGAGAGCGACAGCCTGTGGGTGCGGGATGTGGCCGATGACGCTGCGCTGGTCGCGCTGTGCGAACAGGCGCAACGCAGCCTCGATCTGGAAAACGGTCCGTTGCTGCGACTGGTGCTGGCGCAGATGCCGTACGGCCAGCGTCTGTTGCTGGTCGCTCACCACCTGGTGGTGGACGGCGTGTCCTGGCGAGTGCTGCTGGAGGATCTGGCCCGGGCTTATGCGCAACTGGCTTCGGACACCCCGGTAAACCTTGGACCGAAATCTAGCAGCTACCAGCGTTGGGCGCAGCACCTGCTGCTCGCAGCGCAGACGCCCGAACGCGAAGCCGAAGCGGCGCAGTGGCTGGAGCAGATCGGCCGGGGCAACAACGCCTGGCCGGTGGACGACGCCCAGGGCCGCGCGACCCAGCAGGATCTCGAACAGTGCGAGCTGCTACTGAACGCGCAAATGACCCACCGTCTGCTGCGTGAAGCGCCGGCGGCGTTGAATGCGCGGATGGATGAAATCCTGTTGGCTGCCCTGGCCCAGGCACTGAGTGGCTGGACCGGACAGCGCGATAATCTGATCGCGCTGGAAGGTCACGGTCGTGAGGCCCTGTCCGACGCGCTGGACGTGGGTCGCACCGTGGGCTGGTTCACCAGTCTGTTCTCGGTGCGGGTCAAGGCTGCGGACACGATCAAGCAGACCGTCGAGCAGGTTCGGGAGACGGTTCGCGCGCTGCCGGACAAGGGCGTGGGTTTCGGGCTGCTGCGTTATCTGGGCACCGATCAGGTTCGCCAGCAACTGGCTGCACTGCCCGAGCCGAAGGTGGTGTTCAACTACCTCGGTCAGTTCGATCAGGACCTGGGCGACGGCCGTTTTGCTCCGGCGAACGTCTCAGCCGGTGCCTTGATCGACCCGACCACACCGCTGAATCGCGAGCTGGAAATCAACGGTCAGGTGTTCGCCGGGCAACTGGGCCTGACCTTCCGTTTCAGTGGTCAGCGTTATCAGCGCCAGACCATCGAACGCTTGCAAACGGCCTACCTTGCGGCATTGACGGCGCTGCTGGATGGTCTGCCAGCGGTGCAATCGGCAGTTGCTGCGGCTCAGCCGGTCAACAACAACGGCGCGCCGAATCCGCTGATTCGCCTGAGCAGCGGCCCCAGCGACAAGCCGCCGGTGTTCTGCGTGCACCCGGTCAGCGGCACAGTGGTGGGTTACTACGCCCTGGCGCGTCGGCTGTCCACGCAGTGGGACGTGTGGGGCATTCAGAACCGTCAGGTGCTCGACGGCCAGTGGCGCGACGGTTCAATCGAACAGATGGCCCGCGACTATGTGAAAGCGTTGCTGGAGCAGCAACCGTCCGGGACCTACCGCCTGATCGGCTGGTCGATGGGCGGCACGATGGTCCTGGAAATGGCCCGTTTGCTGACCCGTCTGGGCAAGCGCGTGGCCTTCGTCGGCCTGATCGACGGTTACGTGCCGGGTGCCGGGCAGCCGCGTCCTGCGCTGACTGAACCGTCCGCGCCAGCGGTGGGCGGCGATGACGAAAGCGAAGGCGATGAGCACTGGCAGCAGTTGCTCGGCGTCGAGCGGCACATGCGCCAACTCGCCAACCAATGCCGGGACATTCATCCGTCAAGCGTGGCGGTGTACGCCTGGTGGGCGGAGCGCTCCCCGGAAAATAACGATAACGCACCGGCTCTTCTGGAGCAGGGCATGGGCAGCCGCTTGCAGGTTTCAGCCTGGATCGATGCCGACCACCTTTCGATTGTCCGTGATCAGCAGTTCATCACTCAGCTTGCCGAGGCCCTCGCGCAAGTCAACGAACGACCTCAGTCACACGATTTCCAGGAGCAGGAATATGCATAGCCAACACAACGTGACGCCGATTGCCGAGCTGACACCCGATGCCGCGCTGGCCCATGCTGACTACCGGTTTGCGCCGACCGCGCGGCTGGACCGTCAGGCGGCGGTGGAATCGAACGCTCGCAGCTACCCGCGGCGCATTCCGCTGGAACTCAAGCGCGCCCAAGGCATTCATGTGCAGGACAGCGAGGGGCGCTGGTTCATCGATTGCCTGGCGGGCGCCGGTACGCTGGCGTTGGGGCACAACCACCCCGAGGTGGTGCAGTCGATGCGAGACCTGCTCGACGGGCAGCGCCCGCTGCACACCCTGGACCTGATGACCGAGGCCAAGGACGCCTTCATCGACGAGCTGTTCGCGCTCCTGCCATCGGCGTTCGCCAGGGATGCACGCATTCAGTTCTGCGGCCCGGCGGGCACTGACGCCGTGGAAGCGGCGATGAAGCTGGTACGTACGGCCACCGGTCGCAGCAACATGATGGCCTTCCACGGCGCGTATCACGGCATGACTCAAGGGGCCTTGAGTCTGATGGGCAACCTGGGACCGAAAGCGTCGCTGGGCGGTCTGGCCTCCAGCGCGCAATTCTTGCCGTTCCCGTACGACTACCGCTGCCCGTTTGGGGTCGGTGGTGAAGCGGGTGAGCGCATCGGTCTGCACTACATCGAAAACCAGCTGACTGACCCGGAAAGCGGTGTCATGCCGCCTGCCGGGATGATCCTCGAACCCTTGCAAGGGGAGGGCGGCGTGGTGCCGACCTCTGCCAACTGGTTGCGCGAAGTCCGCCGCATCACCCGTGACGCGGGCGTGCCGCTGATTCTCGACGAAATCCAGTGCGGCGTGGCGCGCACCGGTAAGCCGTTCGCGTTCCAGCACGCCGGCATCGTGCCGGACGTATTGGTGCTGTCCAAGGCGATCGGGGGCAGCCAGCCGATGGCCGTGGTGGTGTACAACAAGTCGCTTGATGTCTGGAAACCGGGCTCCCACGCCGGCACATTCCGAGGCAACCAGCTGGCCATGGTGGCCGGCTCTACCACGCTGCGTATCGTTCGCGAACAGCAGCTCGATCAGCACGCAGCGGCCATGGGCGAGCGTTTGAGCGGTCACTTGCACGCGCTGCAAAAAGACTACCCGCAGATGGGTGATGTACGCGGCATGGGCCTGATGCTGGGCGTGGAAATGGTCGATCCCGAAGGGCGTCCGGACGCGTTGGGCCGCTTCCCGCAAAGCGGCGCACTGGCGTCGAGGATTCAGCGCCAATGCCTGCAACGCGGACTGATCATCGAAGTGGGTGGCCGTCACTCCAGCGTCATCCGCTTCCTCCCGCCTTTGATCGTCACCGCAGCCCAGATCGACCAGATCGCCGAGATCTTCAGCGCCGCGGTTTCCGCCGCCGTCAACCTGCGGTAATCCCTTCCGACCTGTATCAGCGAAGTGACAAGGGATGGCACTTCGCTTTTATTTTGAATGACAATGGTAACGAGAATGTTTCTCTGTTACATTTTCACGCCTTTTTTACATCTGTAAACACTGCGCAGTGGGCTCAGGCCCAGGTCATTTCAAAGGGAGGGGGAGTTCGGATGGCGAGCAACAAGAACAAACAATTCAAGGTGAACGCCTTGGCAGCACTGGTGGCAACGGTCGCCTGTCACGGCCTGGCATGGGCAGAGGATGCCCCCGCCAAGCCTGCGAAAGGCTCAGCGATTCAGCTGCAGAACTCGGTGATCACCGGGGAATCACTGGCGGTTGAACCCGACGTTGGCTACCAGGCGAAGAACAGCACCGCGGGCACCAAAACCAGCACTCCATTATCCGAAACGCCGCGTTCTGTATCGGTGGTGACACGTCAGCGCATTCAGGATCAGGGCTCGCAAACCCTCACCGATATCCTCGGTTACGTACCCGGCATCTTCGCGCCGCCGTTTGCGGTAGGTGATGGCCTGGCGGGCGACCTGTTCTCCATTCGCGGCTACAACGCCACCGACTATGGCTACGGCCTGCTCAAGGACGGCCTGCGTCTGCAAGGCAACCGTTACGACACCACCACCGAACCGTACGGCCTGGAGCGCACCGAAGTGTTCCGCGGCCCGAGCTCGATTCTGTACGGCGAAAACGCCCCGGGCGGTCTGGTCAACCTGGTCAGCAAACGCCCGACCGAAACCGCCCAGGGCGAAGCCAAGTTCTCTTATGGCAGCAACAACCGTCGCCAACTGGGCCTCGACGTGTCCGGCCCTCTGACCGACGACAACCGCATTCTGGGCCGTGTGGTGATGCTGGGTCGCAACGCCGACACGCAGGTCGACTCGGTGCCGGACGATCGTCTGTACATCGCACCGTCCATGACCTTCAACTTCGATGAAGACACGTCGCTGACGTTGCTGTCCACCTACCAGCGCGACCGTACCCAGCTGCTGCTCGGTTACCCGGCGGCCGGTACTTTGCTGAACAACGTCAATGGCAAGATCGGCAAGGACCAGTACAACGGCAACCCGAACTGGGACGACTTCGAGCGTGAGGCGTGGAGCCTGGGTTACGAGTTCAGCCATCAGATCAACGACACCTGGCAGTTCCGCCAGAACTCGCGCTTCATGGAGTCCCGGATCGACCGCCATGAAACCTGGCCGAACAACCTGAACAACGCCGGTTTTGGCAGCATCCTGACCAGCACCGCGTATGACCGTGACAACAAGTCCCTGGCGTACTCGCTGGACAACCAGTTCGAAGGTCACTTCACGTCCGGCGCGCTGGAAAACACCGTGTTGCTGGGCGCCAGCTACGACCGTACTTCGTTCAACCAGGATTGGGCGGCGGGCAACGGCGGTACGTACAACGCCTTCAACCCGGTGTTCCCGGCCGGGAATCCGCGGATGATCGCGACGATCCAGAACTCGCAGCTGGACCAGCAAATGTACGGTCTGTACAGCCAGCTTCAGAGCAAGTACGACAACTGGATTTTCCTGCTGGGCGGCCGCCAGGACTTCGTCAACAGCAAATACCGTAACCGCGCGGGCACGACCAGTGGCTTGGCCGACCTGGATGGCTGGGATCACCGTTTCAGCTGGCAGACCGGTCTGATGTACCAGTTCGAAAACGGTATCTCGCCTTACGTCAGCTACTCGACGGCCTTCACCCCGGTGCAGCAGTCCTCGCAGCCCAACGGCGAACTGCTCGACCCGATCCTCAGTCACCAGTACGAAGCGGGTCTGAAGTTTGAGCCGGCCGGCTGGAATACCACCTTCAGCGCCGCTGTGTTCCAGCTGACCAAGACCCATGACGTGGTTGCAGGCAGCAACGGTTTCAGTCGTCAGGTGGGCGAGAGCGAGTCGAAGGGCATCGAACTGGAGGCCAACAGCGATATCACCAAGAACCTCAGCCTGACGGCGTCTTACACCTATACCGACGCGCGCGTGACCAAGGATGCGCCGGGGTCGTTGGTGGAGGATCACCAGTTGACGGGGATTCCGCGTAACCAGGCGTCCGGTTGGGCGACCTACCGTTTCCTCGATGGCCCACTGAGCGGTTTCCGTCTGGGAGGCGGTGTGCGTTATTTCGACAACACCTTTGCATACACCTCGCCGACCTTGTACGGCAAGTTGAAAACCGGCGATGTGACGCTGGTGGATGCGTTGGTGGGGTATGACATCGACAAGCACTGGTCGGTGGATGTGAACGCGAAGAACCTCTTCGACAAGGAGTACGTCAGTGGTTGCAACAACGCAGGTCGTTGCTACTGGGGCGAGGAGCGTACAGTCATGGGGACGGTTGCGTTCCGCTGGTAATGCTTGAGTTTTAGACGTTGGGAAGAGGGGCAGACCGGTCAACGTGTCTGCCCTTTTTTATGGCTGGAATTTGGGCGGAGCTGGTCGGCTTGAGATGTTCGCGGGCCTCTGTCGAAGCAATCGGAGGTTACGACGGTCGCGAAGGCTTTCTTCCTGAGGTTTCCCGGATTGCGTGTACATCCGTCATCAGCAAGCTGACTCCCACAGGCCTGAGGTGCGCGACAGATCCAATAGACACGGAGCTTCTGGCCCTGCGTGCCCAAGCGAAGCGAGGCACCCTTAGCAGGCAGGTAAATGTCTCCCGTCTAAACTCATCTCTCCATTCCAAACGTTGGAGAGCCGACATGGTCGCGAAGAATACAGTCTGTCTCTGGTACGAAGGCGATGCCGAGGACGCGGCGAGCTTTTATGCGAAGACGTTCCCTGATAGCGCGGTCACTGCTGCTCATCCGGCGCCCGGGGATTATCCCTCGGGCAAGGAGGGCGATGTGATTACCGTCGAGTTCACAGTCATGGGCATCCCCTGCATCGGGCTGAACGGCGGGCCGGTGTTCAAGCACAACGAGGCGTTTTCCTTTCAGGTCGCAACCGAGGATCAGGCGGAGACGGACCGCTACTGGAACGCGATAGTCGGCAATGGCGGCGAGGCCAGCGTCTGCGGTTGGTGCAAAGACAAATGGGGCATATCGTGGCAGATCACCCCGCGCGTGCTGACCGAAGCGATTACCCACCCTGACCGGGCCGCAGCCAAGCGTGCGTTCAACGCAATGATGGGCATGACACGGATTGACGTGGCTGCCATCGAAGCCGCGCTCAAGGGATAACAGCGCTTTCTGTCGCAGGCCATCACTTTGAGATAACCTCGGCGCTCCTCGCGCACTGATGTCAGGTTTGCCTGAAGCGAGTGCGACAGGGCAAGGGCAAATGTGAGCAGCACAAGAACGTTGATCGTTTGGAAAAACACGCGGAGCGAGCGTTGAGCGAGAGAAGAGAGTTCAGCGGCGGCATGAAGGGCAAGAACCTTCGCTATCTGGAGGCGCATCGGCGGCTGCCTTGTACGCACACGCGGACGGGTTTTCTGCTGCTCGAACACTTCTCGCTCCCGGCGTTCACTCAGGCGCTGGACACAATTGTCACCGCCAATCTGCTGCGTCCTACGCTGTTTTCTTCCAGAACGTTCGGCTTGCAGGAAGGCGAGGTCATCAGCGATCTGGGGCTGGTCATCCGGCCCGACGCCCGCCTTGAACTGCCCGCGCTCAAAGACCTCGATCTGCTGGTGATCTGTGGTGGCTACCGCACGGAACTCAAAGCCGACGACGCGCTGATCACGCTGCTGATCACCGCCGCCGACTTGGGCATCACTCTCGCCGGGTTATGGAACGGGGCGTGGTTTCTCGGTGCAGCGGGCCTGCTCGAAGGCTACCGTTGCGCGATTCACCCCGAACACCGTCCCGCACTCGCCGAGATCTCAAAAGTCACCCACGTGACCAGCGAGCCCTTTGTCGTGGACCGCGACCGGCTCACGGCGTCCAGTCCATCCGGCGCCTTCCACATGGCCCTGGAATGGATCAAGGGCCTGCACGACAAGGCGCTGGTCGAAGGCATCGAAGACATCCTGTCGTTCGAGGAGTCGCGCTATCGGCGCATCAAGCCGAGCCGGCACATCTCGGTCAGCGCACCGCTCAAGGAAGTCGTCAAACTGATGGACGCCAACCTTGAGGAACCGCTGGAGATGGACCAACTGGCGGTTTACGCAGGGCGCTCGCGCCGGCAGATCGAGCGCCTGTTCAAAGAACAGTTGGGCACCACGCCGCAGCGTTATTACCTGGAGCTGCGCATCACCGAAGCACGACGGCTGCTGCAGCACACTGAGCTCTCTCAGGTCGAAGTCCTCGTCGCCTGCGGTTTCGTCTCCCCCAGCCACTTCAGCAAGTGCTACAGCGCCTATTTCGGCTACCGGCCTTCCAAGGAAACGCGGCTGGTGAAGTGATGCCGTCTCTGGCTTCACGCCGATAGCTTGCTTCTCAGCGTGGACACGAACCCACCAATAATGGCCGCCAGTTCCACGGGGGACTCCAGAGGTGATAAATGGCCTGTGCCGGCCAGTTCATGGAAATCCGCGTGGGGGATGTTCGGGAGCAGGTGCGCTTTCAGCGTCGCAACCGAATCGACCTGATCCCTCTCTCCTGCAATCACCACGGTCGGGACGTTGATCGCCTGAACCTGATGCGTAATGTCCTCCTGGCTGATCGACTGCGGCCACGCGATCTTTGCCTCGGCCGTGCCGCGCAGACTGTCCTCTATCACCTGCCGCCGTTGTTCGGGGCTCAATGGTCTGGACGTCAGCATGTGCTCGATGGCCAGGCCCACGGAGGCCTCGGACACGTAGGCGCTCGCCATCGCAGCTTTGGCTTCTTCAGGCATTTGAAGGGCCCCTGGAGGCGCGGGCGCTACCAGCACCAGGCCCGCGAGTCCACTGGGACGCTGCGAGGCCAGCAGTTGCGCAATTTTTCCGCCCATGGAATGCCCGATCAACACGTAGTTATCCAGCTCAAGTGCTGAAACGACCGCTGCGACATCGGCGGCATAGTCGCTCAAGTTATAGCCGACAGGCCCGTCTGAAGAGGGCATCGTCACAGAACTTCCCCAGCCCCTCAGATCCGGCCTGACAATCCGGCAGGTGATCGGCAGAGCGTCAACGACCGCGTTCCAGGTGCGCGATGAGCCGCCCCAGTAGTGCAGGAATACCAGAGCCGGGGCACCTGTTCCCTGATCTTCGACATGAATACGAACGCCATTTGAATCCACGTGCATCGTCCACCTCTCAACGTTGAATGTTCAGGTGGGGATCGTAAATTAAGGCGCTCAGCGCGATAATCCGCACATTCCTATCATCAATCGATCGCCTGGTTATCGACTGGAGGCTCTCTTGGATCGTTTCACCAGCCTCAACGTTTTTGTTGCCGCCATCGAGGACGGCAGCCTGGTGGCGGCCGGTCGGCGGTTCGGCTTGTCAGCCTCCATGGCCGGAAAACACGTGAGTGCGCTGGAGTCGCAACTGGGGGTGAGGCTGCTGCAACGCAGTACGCGTCATCTGAGCACGACCGAGGCGGGTCAGGCGTATTACCTGCGTTGCAAACAGATCCTTGATGCCTTCGACGAAGCCAATCACGAAGCGAGCGATGCCGGCAGCGGTGTACGGGGTACCTTGCGCATCGCGGTACCGGTCACCTTTGGCGCGCTGCA
Organism: Pseudomonas abietaniphila; assembly: GCF_039697315.1. NCBI lineage: Bacteria > Pseudomonadati > Pseudomonadota > Gammaproteobacteria > Pseudomonadales > Pseudomonadaceae > Pseudomonas > Pseudomonas abietaniphila. The sequence goes on from NZ_CP155619.1 coordinate 5,408,717, forward strand.
CGTGGGGCCGGTCATCGCTCGCTTACTGCGTGATTTTCCCGATATCAATGCCGACGTTGTCGCCGATGATCGCTATGTCGATCTGCACGCGGCCGGCATCGACGTCGCCATCCGCATCGGGCAACTCGCGGACTCTTCGCTGATTGCACGACGGCTGGGCGTGTGTCGGATGGTGCTTTGCGCATCGCCTGAATTCATCGAGCGACACGGCCTGCCGGTGCACCCGAATGACGCGCGCAGCCTGCCGCGCCTGGCGTTCAGCGAGGCTGTGTCGGCGGATGGCTGGACGGTGAGCGATGTCGACAACAGGCTTCATGTCATCGATGGCCCGCTGCGCATGCGTGCAAACAACATGCAGGTGCTGGTGTCTGCGGCGCTCTCGGGTCTCGGTATCGCCTACGGACCGACCTTCGTGTTCGGTCAACACTTGCGCGCCGGGTCACTGGTTCAAGTCTTGCCCACGTTTACGCCCTCCGAGCTGGCGATTCATGCGGTGTTCCCGACGGCCCGATACGTGCCGGCCAAGGTGCGGTGCTTCATCGATTACGTGACAGAGGCGTTTGCAGGCGAGCCGGAGTGGGACCGGTTTTAGCACGGTCGCCCCGGAGGGTCCGGGCAGTGGATTCAGGGCGCAAAGCAGGCAAGGCATTGAAAGTCGGGCTGGCGTTTGACGGATTATCCGACGTACGAACTGTCGCGGCCTGGCGTCTAAAGCGTCATGTCCCGTGATGCCTGTTCGAATCGCTCGACCAGAAAGTCCAGCAGGGCTCGTACACGAGGGGCCAGGTAGCGGTTGCGAGGATACAGCGCATGCACCGGCGCTTCGGCGGTTTGCCAGTCAGTCATCACCAAGCTCAGGCGACCGGCGGCGAGGTCAGCGCTGACGTCCCAGATCGACTTGAGGGCAATGCCGTGGCCGTCGATTGCCCACTGCCGAGCCAGCGAGCCGTCGTTGGTCTCCCGCGCGGCCTCCATCGGCACCTTGAACAGCTTCACTTCCTCCCCTCGTTGCAGGCGCCATTCGCTGGACCAGCCTGATTGTCCGGCGACGATATGGTCAAAATCTGCCAGTTGGTCGGGGTGCTTTGGTGTGCCTTTGCGTTGCAGGTAACCCGGTGCGGCGCACAGCACGCGGCGATTGGCCGCCAACGGCCGCGCGATCAGCGAGCTGTCGGGCGGCACGCCGAAGCGAATCACCAGGTCGACCTCGTCGGCGATCAGGTGTGACAGTGAGTCGGACAGCAACAGTGCGGGCACGACCTGGGGATACAGGGCAGTAAAGGCGTCCAGCCAGGGATTGAGCACGTGGCGGCCGAAATCCGAGGTCGCGGAGATACGGATCTTGCCGCGAATCTCTTTCTTCTCGGCGGACAGTGCCGCGCGGGCATCGTCCAGCGCCTGCAACGCCTGGCGGCAATGCTGCAGATAAAGCCGGCCTTCATCAGTCAGCCTTAATTGACGCGTGGTTCGCTCGAAAAGGCGCGTGGAGAGAGAGGCTTCGAGCTTGAGCAGACGTGCGCTGGCGGCGGCCGGTGACAGGCCCAGCTTGCGGCCGGCTGCGGAAAGGCCGCCGAGTTGGGCCGCTTCGACAAACAGGCGAATGGCTTCGAGGTTGTCCATGATTCTTCCGCTATTTTTGAAAATCCATCAAAGATTAGCCCAATTATCAAATGCAGTCCTCGAACGCAGACTGAGCCCATTACCTTTTTCTGGCTCAGGAAACTTTCACCATGAAGACCCCAGCGACACTGTTTACCCCGATCGCCTTCGCGGGCCTCACTGCACCGCACCGTGTGGTGATGGCGCCCATGACCCGCGCCCGCAGCAGTCAGCCCGGCGACATCCCCAATGCACTTAACGCTCAGTATTACGCTCAGCGTGCATCGGCGGCGTTGATCGTCACCGAGGCCTCGCAGATTTCCCCGCAGGGCAAGGGCTACTCCTTTACCCCCGGCATCCATAACGATGCGCAGCAGGAAGGCTGGCGCGGCGTGACCGAGGCGGTGCATGCCGAAGGCGGTCGCATCTTCCTGCAACTGTGGCACGTGGGGCGTATGTCCCATCCTGACTTCCACGGGGGAGCGTTGCCCGTGGCGCCCTCCGCAGAGCCGTTCGAAGGGCAGATCTGGAAATTGGACCCGGCGACCGGGCAGGGTGCGATGGTGGACTCCCCGACACCTCGGGCGTTGAGCCGGCGCGAGATTGCGCAGATTGTCGATGATTTCCGTCAAGCCGCACGCCGGGCCATGCTCGCCGGATTCGACGGCGTTGAGGTCCATGGCGCCAATGGCTATCTGGTGGATCAGTTCTTGCGCACCACGTCCAACACGCGGACCGACGAATACGGAGGCTCGCGCAGCAATCGCCTGCGTTTTCTGCGGGAGGTGATCGACGCGATCAGCGATGAAATCGGTGCCGAACGCACGGCCATTCGCCTGGCGCCGTTCCTGACGGCCCGTGGTATGGACTGTCCGGACATTCTTCCGACGATCCTCGAAGCCGTCGAATACCTGCAAGGAAAGGGCATCGGTTATCTGCACCTGGTCGAAGCCGACTGGGACGACGCGCCGGTGTTCACCGAGGCCTTCCGCCAGGCGATTCGCGAGCGCTTCACCGGCCCGATCATCGTGGCCGGTAACTACGACAAGGCCCGTGCCGAGTGGGTCATCGCCCAGGGTTATGCCGACCTGGTGGCGTTTGGCAGGCCGTTCGTGGGCAATCCCGACCTGCCAGCCCGTCTGGAACACGACCTGCCGCTGACACCGCTCGATCCCGCCACCTTGTTCGGCGGGTCGGCTCAGGGTTACAGCGATTACCCCGCCGCTCGCACAGGAGAAGCTGCATGCGCTCGCTGATCACCGGCCTGTTGGCCGTCGCCCTCACCGCCACCGTGCTCACCCAACCTGCCGTCGCCGCCGAGCCGGCCCTGATCACCCCGAAGGTGCTGATCGCCGATCCTGGCGCAACACCCGAGCAGGTTCAGGCACAAACCCTCGCTGCCCGCCGTTACGCGACGTTCTGGTCGTCGGGCGATCCGGCGTTGGCCCGCGAAGCGCTGGCGCCCGACTTCATGGACCGGGCGTTGCCGCCAGGCCGCCCCCAAGGCATCGCCGGACCGCTGGCCGCGTCCAGCGCGTTCCATGGCACAGTGCCGGACCTGAACTGCGAGGTGCAACAGATGATCGTCACTGGAGACCGCGTGGTTTCGCACCTGCGTTTCACCGGGCATTTCACCGGGACGTTCAACGGCGTGAAGGGAAAAGGCCAGGCAGTGAACTTCATCGCGACCGACATCTACCGCATTGCCGACGGCCGGATTGCCGAGAACTGGCACCTGGAAGACAACCTGACGTTCCTGCAACAGATCGGAGTTATCGCCCGTTAGTCCCATGCGTTTGCTGCCGTCACAACCTCCGATGTCTCCCACGGGGGCTAACTAAACCAAGCCACCACAGCCGCCGCAATCTCTGTAGGAGCTGCTGGAGGTTACGACAGTGGCGAATGCGGTGGGGCAGTAACATCACCGGTGACTGACCCACCGCTTTCGCTGCCGTCGTAACCTCCGACGTCTCCTACACGAACCGGGCAGCCCCGTGATGTTCTGCCCGCCGCAAAACCTGTGGGAGCTGCTGGAGGTTACGACAGTGGCGAATGCGGTGGGGGCAGTAACATCACCGATGACTGATCCACCGCGTTCGCTGCCGTCGTAACCTCCGACGTCTCCTACACGAACCGGGCAGACCCGAGATGTCATGCCGCCGCAAAACCTGTGGGAGCTGCTGGAGGTTACGACAGTGGCGAATGCTTGCTCGGCAGCACCTGCGTTCTTCAGCCGTTCGATATCGTCACGCGTTCAGATCCATTTCGCGTCCCATAGCGGATAGTCATGAACCCGATTGACCAAACCGGCGCGGATCGGATTGGTGATGATGTAGCGCCCGGCGCTGAGCAAGTCCTCTTCCTTCCGAATCGCCCGGTCGTGAAAGCCTCTCTGCCAGAGTTGGCCGGACCTGCCTAGATGCGTGTTGATGTCTCGCGCTGCGCGTGATTTGACCGCGAGCACCAAAGCGGGAAGATCCTTTTTCTCAAGCTCAAGCAACCAGTGAAAGTGATCTGGCATCACGACCCAAGCCAACGTATTTGCCCAGCCTTCCTGCTGCGCTTTTCGGAAGTGATTTACCAGCAACCGCCCTGTGACCCAGTCGCTAAAGAAGGGCTGACGATGGTGAGTGATTGAGGTCACGAGGTAGATCTGGCCTTTCTGGGAATAACGACCCATGCGCAAGCGCTTGGAGTCAGCGGGTAGAGGCATCGCGTGCTCGCCTGTTTAAGAGGAAAGCTAGAAGGCTAGTGATCAAAACAAAGGGCGTAGCCCAAGAACTGCATCAGGATGTGTGAAGCAGGCAGCGTTTGTCTGGAGTACAACCCATGCCCTCATAATCTCGACGTCTCCCACAGGGGCTACGTAAGCCAGGCCTCCGCAGCTGCCGCAATTTCTATGGGGGGCGGCTGGATGTTATGACGGTGGCGGACGTGTTGGGTCAGAGGCATCAGCGGTGAATGACCCACCGCATTCGCTGCCGTCGTAACCTCCGACGTCTCCCACAGGGGCGATGTAAACCAGGCCACCGCAGCTGCCGCAATTTCTGTGGGAGCTGCTGGAGGTTACGACAGTGGCGAAGGCGTCGGGTCAGGCATGACGACAGGCACTGACCCACCGCAATCGTCCGGAATACGGCCCATACCCTCATAACCTCCGACCTCTCCCAAAGGGACTATGTAAACCAGGCCACCGCAGCTGCCGCAATTTCTGTGGGAGCTGCTGGAGGTTACGACAGTGGCGAAGACGTCGGGTCAGGCATGGCGACAGATACTGACCCTCCGCATTCGTCCGAAACGCGGCCCATACCCTCGTAACCTCCGACGTCTCCCACAGGGGCGATGTAAACCAGGCCACCGCAGCCGCCGCTATTTCTGTGGGAGCTGCTGGAGGTTACGACAGTGGCGAAGGCGTCGGGTCAGGCATGACGACAGACACTGACCCACCGCAATCGTCCGGAATACGGCCCATACCCTCATAACCTCCGACCTCTCCCACAGTGGCTGGGTAAACCAAGCCACCCTAGCCGCTGCAATCTCTGTGGGAGCTGCTGGAGGTTACGACAGTGGCGAAGGCGTCGGGTCAGGCATGACGACAGGCACTGACCCACCGCATTCGTCCGAAATGCGGCCCATATCCTCGTAACCACAGTGGCTGCCTCGATGCATATGCCTTGACCCGGGCCGAGGGTTTACTCAGCAAAACATTTGAATTGCCCGGGATTGCCCGACAGAATCGCGCCCGGTCCGGCCAAGGCGTCGGGCTTCACGGTGATAAGGGGCGGCAGTTGAACGAACACACATTGTCCATGCGGCTTGAGCGCGTCGCAGCGCGGGTACCGGTCGGGGCGCGGCTGGCGGATATCGGCTCGGACCACGGCTACCTGCCGGTGGCGCTCATGCGCCGTGGGGCGATCGAGTACGCGGTTGCGGGTGAGGTGGCGATGACGCCGTTCCGCGCAGCCGAGCGTACCGTGCGTGAGAACGATCTCGATGACCGGATGAGCGTGCGCCTGGCCAACGGCCTTGAGGCGATCAAGCCCGAGGACGGGATCACGGCCATCAGCCTCTGCGGCATGGGCGGGGAAACCATCCGCGATATTCTCGACAGCGGCAGGGCGTACCTGACGGGTCGTGAACGCCTGATCATGCAACCCAACGGCGGCGAGCAGCCGCTTCGCCAATGGTTGATGGAAAACGATTACCGCATCCTCTTCGAAGAAGTGCTGCGAGAAAACCGTTTCGACTACGAAATCATCGTCGCCGAGCGTAGCGGCCCTGTGCTGTACACCGCTGAAGAACTGTATTTCGGTCCGCTGCAGATGCAGGAACGCAGCGCCGCCTTTGTCGCCAAATGGCAGCGCAGGCTCAAGCAGAAAGAGAAGACTCTGAATCAGTTCTTGCGCGCACGCCAGAACGTGCCCGAAACCAAGGTGCAAGCGCTGCCCCAGCAGGTGCGGTGGATCACCGAGTTGCTGGGCTGAGCGCGGTCACAGAGGACGGCCTCCTTACGGATCACTGTGGCCTTTTAACCTGAGGTATCGAAAAGAAGAACGAGGCGCCAGTGGGCGAGTTTCGTGCCCAGATCTTTCCGTCGTGAAAATCAATGATGGACCGACAGATGGACAAGCCCATCCCCAGCCCGCTTTCCCGGGTCGTGAAGAATGGCGTGAACAGCGACGGCAACACATCTTGACGTATTCCGGGCCCACCGTCACTGACCTCAACGATGACATCACAGGGCGTGACGAAGGTCTGAACGCACAGCCGACGGCGGGGTTGCTCGATCCCGCTCATGGCCTGGCATGCGTTGATCAGCAGGTTGATAAGAACCTGTTGCAGTTGTATCCGGTCTGCAAATACCCAAGGGTTTTCTGCGGCTAGGTCTGTGCGCGGGCTGATATGGTGATGGGTCATTTCATACTGCACCACGCAGAGTGTTTCCCGGACGATATCGTTGATGGGTTCATGTCGACGTATCGGGTCACTTTTGCGTGACAGCGCCCTGACGCGACTGATCACCTCACTGGCCCGGCGTGCGCTGTCGTTGATCTGCCGTAATCCGCGCATGGCCTCGGGGATGTCCGGTTGCGGACGATCCAGCCAGCGGCGACAACCATCGGCGCTGCTGTTGATGGCAGTCAGGGGCTGATTGACCTCATGTGCGATCGATGCGGTGAGTTCACCCAATGTGGTGACCCTGCAGATGTGGGTCAACTGGGCCTGGGTTCGGTACAGCATCTCCTCGGCCTGCGTTCTTTCGGTGATGTCCATCACGGCACCCAGATATTCGAAGCGGTCGTCCTGAACAAACAACACAGTGGCGACCATGTGCACATGCTTGATGCGCCCGTCCGGCATGAGCAGCCGGTGGCGTACTTCAATCTGTGGCTCACGCTGCGCTGCCCGGTTGAACACATCGTGTATCAGTGAGTGATCTTCTATTGGTGTACGCGCCAGGATCATTGACTTCGACACGGGTATCTCGACCGGGTACTCAAAGATTCGCGCGCTTTCCGCCGACCACGCCATCAGTTCACTGATGCCGCAGAACGTGACACTGCCGGTCTGGCTCAAGCACTGAGCTCCCGTCAGATAAATCTGATGCTGGCGAAGATCGTCCGCGGCCTGTTTGGCGCGCGTTGCCAGAAAACCGATGGCGGACAAGGCCGTCAGGCAACGCACGAAACTGGTGAAAGAGTCCCAGTCCTGATAACCGTGGTCGACGAAAAACATGACGACGATAGTTGCCATGCACATCAGCGAAACGCCTATGACGATGCGCAACGTGAACACATTGGCGGCCATCAGCAATAACGTCACGTAGATGACTGTGGCCGCGATGTCACGGTGGTGCGCGACCGTGCTTATCACGGCGATGCCTGCCGTCACCACAAGGCCAATGGCCCAGACCAGCCACGTTTCGTAGCGGCGTTTGCTGAGACAGATTAACGGCCGCGCGATCAGGTTGCCGGTGCTGTCCGGGGTTGGCGAAGACTTGAACGGATTGAAGTCCTGTCGTCTGCGCTTGCTCGAAGACTCGGTATCACTCATTGCGCTGCACTATCCCTTTCGGTGAGGCCATCGACACGGAAAAAGCCTGGCACGCAAACAACGGCGGCCAGGCGTAAAAAGACCTCTGCCGCGTGCTGCGGCTCGAAGGGCGTGCCGCAGAGACCGGGCAATCAGGCAACCGGAATCGATGGGTCTGCGGCGCTCAACGCGCTCGCGCGTTCCGCGACCGGAGGGTAAATCCAGACCGAATTGATTGTGTGTTTCAGCGTCTTCGCTTCCTGCCCGACCAGCTTCACCTGACGATCCCAACCTTCGGTGTACACCGCGCCCCATTCACCGAGGTCCAGGCAGGTCACGTATTTAGGCTGGCTGTAGCCGGTGGTGGGAACACCCAGCAGGGCAGCTGCGGCATTATTGCCTGCATGGCGTCCAAGTGAAATGGCGTGCTGACAGGACATCGCGGCGACGTGGCCTTGATCATCGGTCGCGGCAAAGGCGACGTCGCCAGCGGCGTAGATGTCGTCTTGACCGATCACCTTCAAGTTTGCATCCACGTGGAGTCGGCCGAGCGGGTCACGTTCGCCAGGGACCTGAGCGGTCAGTGGACTGGCGCGGAAACCGACCGTCCAGATCACTGTTTTCGATGCGATGTAGCGTCCATCACTCAAGGTGACGCCGTCTGGATCAATCGCTGCCACTGATGCATTCAGGCACCACTCGATGCCTTGCTCGGCAGACGCCTCGGCGATCGAGGGGCTGATGTGCTTGCCCAGCGCCGCGCCAATTTCTGCGCCACGGTCGACGATGAGCACATTGACCTTCGCATCGTCACCCAATACCGCGCGCAGTCGTTTGGGCAGTTCAGTGGCGGTTTCGATGCCGGTGAAACCACCCCCGCACACCACGACAGTGTTACGGGCTTCGGAATCCGAGTAGCTGCCCAATGCGTTGATGTGTTTCTCAAGGCAGGTTGCTGCCTCGATTTCATCCACGTCGAAGGCATGCTCGATACCGGTAATATTGGAGCGGATCAATTGGCTGCCTGTCGCCAGCACCAACTTGTCGTAACTGAGCCAGGAATGAACCCCTCGGCCTGCGGTGTACTCGACGCGTTTGCCCTGCGGGTCGATCCGGTCCGCCGTGCCTTCGACAAACCTGACGCCGGTGACGTCGAACAACTCGAGCAGGGACGCTTTCATTTCGTGCACGTTCGACTCATAAAAGCGCGGGCGGATACGCAACTCCGCCTGAGGCGCCAATACAGTGATTTGCACATCGCTGCTGCCCTGTAAATCCAGCAACCGAGCCGCGCTCAATGCACTCCAGACACCACCGAATCCAGCGCCCACTACCAGGATGTTTCGCTTCATGTTTATCTCCGTACTTCATTGTTCAGGGGCGGAAAGTTTGCAATTGATGGCGTAACTTTAACGAGCGAAGTTCCGCGCGTCATGGCTGCATAAGTTGCAGGTTTTAGTGAATGAGTGTGACAGGTGTATACGTTGGTATAGTGGCCAATTCATTAGAAATCCGGGGTTGAGCGTGGAAGGGAAGGGGTGATGTTTTCAGGGGCGATCAAGTTTCAATGCCACCTCCAGACACGCAATCAAATGCTCTCCATCGAACGGCTTGGACAGATAGCAACGGGCCCCCAGCTCAGCTGCGGTCAGCCGCGGCGCCTGCGCTGCGGAGGCCGTAATGAAGATGACGGGAATGGTATGGCCATCGCGGAGTAGCCGTTGGTACATGTGCAGGCCACTCATGCCGGGCATCTGGATGTCGGACACCAGGCAGTCCAGCAGGGGGATCATGTCCGACGCCAGCAACGCTTCGGCGCTCTCGTATAAATGAACGGAATAATCATAAGCGCGCAGCAAACTGCTTAGTGAAGTTCGAACAAGGTCGTCGTCATCGATAATGGCGATGGTTGAGCGGGTGACCACTGTATGCACCTTCCAATGATGAGGGTCGCGTTCGCTGACCGTCCTTACCTACACGATACCCCCTGTCGGCTTATCATTAATTATACCTGCGTATATATATTCTACTTTTCGAGACGAAGTTTCAGTGTTTCGGCCATGCGCACCAATTCCGCAAATGTTTTAGCCCGCATTTTTCGCATGACATTGGCGCGGTGGATCTTCACGGTGATTTCGCTCAGGCACACTTCGCTGGCGATTTGTTTATTCATGAGGCCGGAGGCCGCCAGTGCCATGACCTCCTGCTCCCGGGCGCTCAAGGTGCGCAAGCGATCAGTCAGTTCGTTCAAACCCTTGTTCGCCTCGCGCTGCTCCGCGTCCTTGCGCAACGCCAAGCCCACTGCGTCCAGCAAATCCTGTTCGCGGAAGGGTTTGGCGAGAAAATCCACCGCCCCGGCCTTCATGGCTTTCACCGTCATCGCGATGTCGCCATGCCCGGTCATGAAGACGATAGGCAGCGTCTCGCGGGCTTTGACCAGTTCATTCTGAAAGTCGAGACCGCTGATCCCTTGCAACCTCACGTCCAGCACAAGGCAACTCGTGGTTTCGGGTCTTTTGAAGGTGAGAAACTCTGCCACCGACGCAAAGAGTTCAACCCTCCAACCGATCGAGCGCAGCAAACTGCTCAGGGATTCGCGTAGCAGCTGATCGTCGTCGACGATATAGACGCAGGAGGTGTCGTTGATCATTTTGCTAGTCATCTGACTGGTCATCTGAAAAGTGCCCATGGGTCTGGTGCCGCAACTAAGGGAAGCTCCAGCAGCAAGGAGCCGGTCCAGAAAGAGAAACCACCACCTAGCCGCCAGGACGCGCCATGGCGCTAATCTCCGCGCTTGGAGGTGGCTAACATGGGGTACGAAGACCCTAGTTAAGTTTATGAGTCCGGGCGCGGCACTGATATGACATACACCCCGGAATTTATGCCAATACGGTGGGAGCGCCTGGGACGAAGTCGCAGGTGCACAGCGGCGCCGCATCGTCGTCGGCGCGGAGAACTGAAAGGCAGGAAGGGAGGAGAGCGCGAAAAAATGAGGGATTCAGGCCGCCACGACAGACCAGACATGGCGATTGCTGTCAGCAAGAAATTCGCTGAAGCGCGATCGTAACCAGCGCTCAGCGGGGTCGTTGTCGGCCACCCCACGCCACACCATCGACAGTTCAGGCGCGCTCACTTTCATCGGCAGGGGCTCTGCACGCAGGCCGGTGCAGGCAGCCACGGTGTGTGCCACATAATCCGGCACCACCGCCAGCAGCTCGCTGTGTGCCAGCAACACGGCAAGCGCACTGAGTTGCGGCAACTCGAGCGCGGCGATTCGCTCGCGAGCTATCCTTTAGCGGCTGTCAGCGCAGAGTTCGAAATGATGGTGGACGCCAGGTAGACGCTGCGGTAGCGACCTGCGGGGCGTTCACCCAGGCATCATCAGTGCCAATGATGCCCGGCATAGGCATAGGCGCTATTTCCTTTATCTTGAAGCATCAAAAAAACATTCGATGGTATGAATGTCCTCGGTGGCTGTACGACCTAACGTATTCGTCGTTCAGTCATTGATGAGGTGGTGATGAAGATCAAATTAGTGCCGTTAGCCCTTTGCCTGGGCGTATCGCTCACCAGCCATGCGGCCGAGTTTTCGCTCACGAGCTCCGATATTGCCGACAACCGGACCCTGAGCCGACGCGAGGTGTTCAATGGGTTCGGTTGCGAAGGCGGTAACACATCGCCTGAGCTGTCGTGGAGCAATGCGCCGGAAGGAACGAAGAGCTTTGCTGTGACGGTCTACGACCCGGATGCCCCGACAGGCAGCGGCTGGTGGCATTGGACGGTGGTCAACCTTCCCTCGAGTGTCCGAAGCCTGCCGCGCGGCGTCGGTGCTCATCTGCCTGTCGGTGCTGTGCAAGGACGTACGGATTACGGTCAGCCGGGGTTTGGGGGTGTGTGTCCACCGCTCGGGGACACCGCCCACCACTATCAATTCACGGTCTGGGCATTGAAGGTTGAAAAGCTGCCGCTGGATGAGCAGGCCAGCGGTGCGCTGGTGGGGTACATGCTCAACGCGAATGTGCTCGGCAAAGCGACCATAACCCCGACTTACGCGCGCCAGTGACACGGCGAAATACCGGTCAAGCGCCCGCAGCCATCGGGTGCTTCGCGAGTACAGCTGTCTGCGCGTCCCGGTGGCCATGACGTCACTCTGTCTCGTGTGTCTATCATGCTGACGCGCAGGCCGTCCTTGAGACTGATCGTGCCGATATAAAACAACGCCCTCCGGACGTCTGCGCTGGCAGAGAAACAGGGGTTTGTGTCGTGGCGACCAGCCTCATTGTCACGCTAGCCTTCTTACGCGGCCGGATACTCGGCAATACGCCTTCCATAGCGTGATCCCAACCTGCCGTAAACGAAAAATCACAGTTCCGCCGTTGATGGAAAACAGCCTGCAGAGAGTTTGGAACGATGGTGAGCGCGTCTTGTATCGGATGTGCCCAGGCGTAGGAGCAAATGTTCGCGCCGTTCTGCAGCACCTAGGCCACTGGCCTGGGAATGGGGCTGGCGATCTGTCGCTCGATCATCGAAGCGCACGGAGGCCTGCTCTGGGCCTGCGCCGGTGAGCCCGATGGCGCGGTCGTTCAATTCACCCTGGGGCCGCATCGGCAGGAGTAGCGACGCCGATGCAGCGCCACCGCCGACTCACTACACAAGTTCGCCAAACCCATGAATACTGCGCGCGGGCTTTGTCCGCGCCATCTGTTGTGTTTTTCAAGGAGACCTCTTTCATGAACAGTTCTGCGCTGTCCGCGCCGTTCAGTCGTCCTCGCACCATGTTGTTCGTGGCGTATCCGCAAGTGGGATTGCTGGACCTGACCGGCGCGCAAACGGTTTTCTGGGTGGCGAGCAGGGCCATGAAGGCGCTCGGTTTGCCAGGCTATCATTGCCCGACTGGCAGCATCGCGGGAGGCATCACCCCGACCGCCGAGGGGGTCGCGGTGGATACGAGGGAGCTGTCGTCGCTCATCGACGAGGAGGTGGACACGATTGTGGTGCCAGGATCGCCTGAAATTCTCACGGCGCTGGAGAACAACCCCGATGTGATTGACTGGATCGCGCGACACTCGCCCCAGGCGCGGCGGACGGCGTCGGTGTGCAGCGGGGCGTTTTTACTGGCGCAGGCGGGGCTGCTGGACAGCAAGCGCGCGGCCACGCACTGGGCAATGTGCGACATGCTCAAATCCCGCTTCCCGACGGTGGAGGTCGATCAGGACGCCATTTTTATTCAGCAGGACAGAGTCTGGACCTCCGCCGGCGTCACTGCCGGGATCGATCTGGCGCTGGCGTTGGTCGAGGAAGACTGCGGGCGGGATATCGCCATGAAAGTGGCGCGTGAGCTGGTCGTTTTCATGAAACGCCCGGGCGGTCAGTCGCAGTTCAGCGAGATGCTTCAGTCGCAGATGAGCGACGGCGATACGTTCGCCGGCTTCCATGTCTGGTTGACCGAGAACTTGCGACGCGAGGACCTGGACGTCGAGACGCTGGCGCGTCAGGCCAACATGAGCGCGCGGAATTTCAGCCGGGTCTACAAACAGAAAACCGGCCGCAGTCCGGCCAAGGCATTGGAGGTGTTTCGCCTGGAAGCAGCGCGTCGCTTGCTGGAGGACTCAGACCGCAGCATCTGCCAGATCGCTTCTGCCTGCGGATTCGGTGACGAAGAGCGGATGCGTGTGACGTTTCAGCGCCACCTGTCAATTTCGCCTCGGGATTACCGCACCCGATTTTCTCGCTGAGGGCCTTGAAGCGGCCCTCGGCGCGCAAAGTTGGGCCCGGCCAAACCGTTGGCCGGATTTCAGGGTTTTATGTCGTTTACCGGAGCTCTTCAGGCTCCTAGCATTCTGGGAAATAAGCCCGGAGCACAGAATAATGAAACAGCAAATCCTGGTAATTGGCGCTGGATTCGGCGGCGTCTGGAGTGCCTTGAGCGCCGCGCGTCAGCTTGACCTCAATGACCGTCAGGACGTCGAGATCAGCGTCTTGGCCCCACAGGCCGAATTGCGCATTCGACCCCGCTTTTACGAACCCGATGTGCATGAGATGAAGGCCGGCCTGCAGGCCTTGTTCGAGGTTGCCGGCATCAGGTTCGTGCAGGGACTGGCAGACAGAATCGAGGTGGCGGGCAAGACGGTCGAGTACGTCGATGCTCGCGGTGAGCGACAATCGATGCCCTACGACCGACTGGTGCTGGCGACCGGCAGTCACGTTATGCGGCCGAACCTTGAGGGCGTCAGCGAGCACGCGTTCGATGTCGACACCCTCGAGGCGGCGGCCCGACTCGAGGCGCATCTGCATGCGTTGGCTGAGCAGCCGGATTCCGTCGCACGCAACACCGTCGTGGTGTGCGGCGGTGGTTTCACCGGTATCGAAACCGCAACTGAAATGCCCCAGCGCATGCGTGCGCTGCTGGGGGAAGATGCAAGCGTGCGCGTCATCGTCGTCGAGCGCGGTCCGAAGATCGGGGCGGCGTTTGGCGAAGGCATCAGCCCCTCTATCGTTCAGGCCAGTGAAGCCTTGGGCCTTGAATGGTACTTGGGCGCCACGGTCGCGTCTGTCGACACCAACGGAGTCACCCTCGATGACGGGCGCCACATCGAGTCCAGGACGGTGATCTGGACAGTGGGTTTCCGTGCCAGCCCTCTGACCGCTCAGATCCCGGGCGAGCGTGACCCCTTGGGCCGGTTGTACGTGGATCACAACCTCAAAGTGGTCGGGCAGCCGGATATTTACGCAGCGGGCGATACCGCCTATGCGGCGACAGATGATCTGGGCAACTTCGCCGCCATGTCGTGCCAGCATGCTATCTCGCTGGGGCGCCATGCTGGCAATAACGTCGCTGCCGAGTTGATCGGCGCGGCGACCCAACCCTACCGCCAACCCAAATATGTAACATGCCTGGATCTGGGCGAATGGGGTGCGGTGTACACCGAAGGCTGGGACCGTCAGGTCAAGCTGATCAAGGACGAAGCCAAGCAGCTCAAGCGGCAGATCAATTCCGTATGGATTTACCCACCTGTCGCCGATCGCACGGCGGCATTGGCCGCGGCGGACCCCTCGATCCCTGTCGCGTAATCACGGCTTTCAAGTGTTCGCCTGTCCCGGTTCATCCGGGACGGGCTTTTTTCGTGAATGGCAGGGAGACGTGCCGTTGGACTTTCCGCAGATCTGCTCGCTGATTGCCGGTTTCGTATTGCTGGCGCTGGACCTGCTGGTGTGGCATCTGACGCCCTCGGTTCGCATGCTGCATCGAACGTTGGTGCGCATTTTTCTTTTTCTGCTGTTTTCCTGGCTGATCATCGCAATCGGCGTCAGTCCGTTACAGCCGTCGCCGTGGCCTGACGATGTCGCACTGAACATGCTGAGTACGGTACTCGCGGTGTTGTGGTGGTTCTTCGCCGCACGGACGCTGACCGTGGTGTTGAGCGCGATGTTCTTCAACCGGGGCGAGCACGCCGCGAGACTGTTCCAGGACATCATCGGCGCGGGCATCTTTCTGGTTGCGATCGTCGCCGCCGCTGGCTACGTCATGCAGTTGCCGGTCAAGGGGTTGTTGGCCACGTCCGGCGGTATGGCGATCGTCGGCGGTCTGGCCTTGCGCAGCACCTTGAGCGATCTGTTCTCCGGCGTTGTGCTCAACACCACCAAACCGTATCAGGTCGATGATTACGTGAAGATCGACAGTATTGAGGGAAAGGTGGTCGACATCGACTGGCGAGCGACTCACCTCATCACCTCCCACGGCAGCATGGCGGTGATTCCGAACTCAATCGTCGCCAACGCCAAAGTGCTCAATTTCAGCCGTCCTGTTGATCTCCACGGGGTCAACATCACCTTGCAGGTCGCGGCGCACGTGCGCCCCGGCCGGGTGATCGAGGCACTGGAGCGGGCGCTGCAAGGGACGCGGCATTTGCTCGCGTCCCACCCGCCCAAGGCCTCGGTGAAGGGCGCAGGGCCTGAGTTCATCGAGTACGAGGCGCGGGGCTTCATTGCATCGATAAGCCAGCGAACGGAGGTCTGCAATCACTTGTTCGATCTTGCCCATCGACACCTGGAAGCGGCGGGCATAAGCCTGGGCAGTGCAAGCCTCGGTCCCGCTCTTCCGGGGGCGCAGGCACAGCGCTGGAGCCGACAGAGGTTGCTGCTCGAGGACGTGAAGATCTTTCGCTCCTTGAGCGAGGTTCAGCGTGACCAATTGGCTCAGGACATGCGCCTGGTCGAGTGCATCCCCGGTCAGGTGGTGCTCGAGCTGGCCCAGGTGTCCGACTGCTTGATGGTCATCAGCACGGGCGTGATGTCGGCGTCCGTGCATGACGGGGAGCGACTGCTCGAAGCCGCGCGCATGGGGCCGGGTGAAGTGCTGGGCGAGGAGGGGATTTTGTCGGAGGGTCGATCACGGGCGCAGTTCCGCTGTATCACGGGGTGTGCGCTGTTCCGCATCGATCAGGTCACGTTGCGTGCTTATCTGGAACAAGGCGATGAATTCAAGGCGGCGCTCAACAAGTTGCAGTTGTTCCGTCAGGGCGTGCGGCAATCACTGTTGCTTCAAAAACCCGTGGCGATCAAAAAGGGTGGTTTCCTGCGCTGGCTTAAAAGCGCCTGACGGGTTCATGGTCCCTTCTGCGCAAGATTCCGACCGGCGCGTTTTCAATCCGGGGATCCGGGCCTAAACTCGTTAAGCTAAACATTCTCATCTGCAGCGAAACGATCGTACTGGCGCGAGAAAGTGACGTGTGATTGCGCGCGCCCGTGTCCTGTCCCATGGATGTTCAACGAGCAGCGCACACAGATGGCCGAGACTTTTTCCATCGATCGATTGATACGGGACCGACGCTCCAAGCGAGGTTATCTCGACAACCCCGTCGCGCCTGAAACCCTAAGGGACATTCTTGAGGTCGCTCGGTTTGCACCAAGTTCCAGCAACAGCCAGCCGTGGCGTTGCATCGTGATGACTGGCCGTACGTTGGGACGCGTGACCGAGCGCGCGGTGCAGCGGTATCGTATTGCCCCCGAAAGCCTGAACCCTGAATATCCTTTTTTTCCGGCTGAGCTGCAGGAGCCCTACGCACAACGCGTCTATTTATTTCGGGATCAGTTGGGCGAAGCGCAGGGGTGTCCTCGCACGGAGAAAGCGTTACGGATGTTCAACATCGAGCGCCAATACCGATTCTTCGATGCGCCAGTCGGCCTTATATTCATCATGGATCGCAAGCTCGAGCGCGCGAACTTCATCTGTTATGGCTGTTTTCTGCAGAACATCATGCTGGCGGCCAAAGCGCGCGGTCTGGACACGTGTCCTCAGCAAATATGGTCGCTGCAGCATGCGGTTCTGCGAGAGGAACTGGACATTCCGGCGCAGGACATGGTGGTGGCGGGCATGGCATTGGGGTGGGCCGATTCCGAACGGCTGGAAAATCATATCGAGACGCCACGAAGCCCGCTGAGTGAGGTGGCCACGTTCTACGACTGACCCCGAGCGCTTCGGGTTCGCAATCATGTTCAGCGACGCTCGCGTCCACCCTCACGGGGAATTTGCATCCCTCAATGAGGATGAAAAATATATACCCAAGTGTGGTTCCGGGCCTAAGAGGCGGCGGCGCAAACTTTCCCCATGAGCGATTCATCGCTCGCGCGGTCACCCAACCGCGCGCCTGAATGTCTGAGCCGAGCCTAAGGAGAACCACCATGACAACCTACCTCAATCATCCCGCCCCACGAGCATCGTCGTTTCTGCAGGACGGGGGGCAGTCGTCGTCGACGCCGGGTGGGCATCAACCTATTGGCGCCGCCGGGTTCGAAGAGCTCGTTCCGTCGCGCTATGCGCTGCGTGTCGGCGACATCGACGTGATGGTGGTCAGCGACGGTGTTCTGCCGCTGCCGACCGAGACCATGTCCACCAACGTCGACCCGGTCGTGCGCGCCGCCTGGTTCAAGGACATGTTTCTGGGGCCTGATGCCTTCGACTGGGCACTGAATGTACTGGTCGTACGCAGCGGCAAGCAGATCATTCTGGTCGATGCGGGGCTGGGCGGACAATTCCCCGGATTCCCGCGCGCAGGTCAGTTCCCCAAGCGTTTGAAAGCGGCGGGTATCGAGCTGTCTGCCGTGACTGACGTGATCATTACCCATATGCACATGGACCATATTGGCGGGCTGCTGGTCGAGGAGGTGAAAGCCCGGCTGCGTCCGGACATCCGCATCCACGTGGCGGCGAGCGAGGTCGCGTTCTGGAAAGCCCCTGACTTTTCGCAGACGTCTATGCCTGAGCCTGTGCCTGATGTTTTGCGCACGACCGCCAATCAGTTCATGAGTGAATACGGCAGCAAGGTGCGCACCTTCGAGGACGAATATGAAGTTGCGCCCGGCGTAGTTGCCAAGGTTACAGGGGGCCATACACCAGGGCATTGTGTGGTTTATGTGAACTCCTGCGGCGAGCGGCTGACATTCGCCGGCGACGCGCTATTCCCGGTGGCCTTCGAGCACCCCGACTGGCAGAACGGGTTCGAACATGATCCCGAGGAGTCGGTCCGGGTGCGCGTTCGGTTGCTGCAAGAAGCTGCGGCCAGTGGCGAGCTGTTCGTCGCGACCCACCTGCCGTTTCCGTCGGTGGGTCGAATCGCCGTCGACGGCGACGCCTTTCGGTGGGTAGCGGGGTTCTGGGATTACTGATGACCAGGCTGAGGGTCGAGCAACGCGAAGCCCTTCGTTGCGCTGCAGCGAGGGGCGTTTTGCTGACCGCAAAGGTGTCGCGAGACGATTGTCGGCGCGCCGTGGATCGGTGAAGAAGTTTGGATGAAGCCTGGAAGACAAATCGATGCAATCGGAAAATGCTGCTGACTGGAAGCGTTCCAGAGAGCGATTAGCCCCATGGAGAGTCAAGAAGGCGCAGGTGCTCATGTCTCAACTGATGGTTGAGCGAGGGACGGTCGAAAAAGTCGCCAATGCGTGTGCTCTGTCCAGAAGCCACTTTTCTCGGGCGTTTAAAAATTCTACCGGGCTTTCGCCGCATGACTGGCTCCGGCGGGAAAAGCTGTCGAAAGCCGAGCAACTGTTAAAGGACCGACGCCTGACGATTTATCAGATCGCCCTTGAATGCGGGTTCGCGGATCAGTCGTATTTCACGCGCTTGTTCAGACGAGTGAAAGGCGTGAGCCCTCGGCGTTGGCAAGTCCAGCATGAAGGCAATGGCGTAACGGCCAAGTGTGATCTGTGGTCCGAGGGATGTTTTAAGTTGCGGGCTGATGAAACAATTATTCAGTGTGAAGTTGATGTTTTTAACGTGGGTTGCAAACGTCCACTCTGTAAGTAACGTCCCAGGCGGACAATTAACCCTGAATAAGTGCCATGAGAGGTTTCGCGCTTGACGGCGTTGTAAGGATTTTCCAACTATTGGCACTCTTCATGGACATCGTCACGATGAACCTTATCGTTCTGTTAACTGCAGCGGCAGTTGGCGCACTGTCATGAACAGACAAAACCAAGACGTTTATTCAAACAGGGAATGAGCAATGAATACCCTTTCTGGTCTCACTATCCATCACTCAATCATCCCCTCTAATCGAGACATCGATGCAAGAATCACTGTTCAGCCTGCTTTGACGGCGGCCGAGGTGAGCAGCAGTATCCAGCCTCGCGACGCCGTCAAAGTCAATCTCTCTGTTGAGGGGTTGCAGGCCTTCGCGTCCGCGCAGAGCGACAGCAAAAAACCGGCGAACACTGAGGCCAAGGAAATCGCGAAAATTCGCGAGCACATTAAAGAGTTGCAAAAAGCCCTTCAGGAACAGCAGGCGCAACTGCAGTCAATTCAGTCATCTAAAAACGTGTCCGACGATGAAAAGACTCAACGTATTCAAGCCATCAACCAACAACTTGCCAGTCTCAACGCTTCACTCGCCAGTGCGACCGCGCAGTTGATGGAAGCGCTCAAAGGTAAGCCGAAAACTGCGGGCGCGGAGGGTGTTCAGCCTGTGCCGTTTGTGCAACATGGGGCGCCGGCTTCCGGGTCGGACTCTGTCTGATCCAGCGATGCAGGTGTCGGCCGTCGCGTTACTGTTCGTCAATTAATGACGGTGAGGCCTGGGCGATCAGCGTTGATCGCCCAATGTCGACAACCCTCAAGCCTGCTCGCTTACCTCGACCACACCCTGATCCTCACCCAGAAACCCGCCACTCTGGTGCTGCCACAGCCGTGCATAGACGCCGTTTTTCGCGAGCAATTCAGTGTGCGTGCCTTGTTCGATGATACGGCCGTCATCCATGACGATGAGTCGGTCCATGGCGGCTATCGTTGAAAGCCGGTGGGCGATGGCGATCACGGTTTTGCCTTCCATCATTTCATCGAGGCTTTCCTGAATCGCAACTTCGACTTCCGAGTCCAGCGCGCTGGTGGCCTCGTCCAGCAGCAGGATCGGGGCGTTCTTGAGCATCACGCGCGCAATCGCGACCCGTTGGCGCTGGCCGCCCGATAGCTTGATACCGCGCTCACCCACGAGGGTGTCGTACCCCGTATGGCCCTGCTTGTCGCTGAGCTGGCGGATGAAACCGTCGGCTTGCGCGTTGGCTGCGGCGCTGTGAATCTGGGCATCGGTCGCGTCGGGCCGGCCGTAGGCGATGTTGTCGCGAATGGAGCGGTGCAGCAGCGAGGTGTCCTGAGTGACCATGCCGATGGCGCTGCGCAGGCTGTCCTGGGTGACGTGCGCGATGTTCTGTCCGTCGATGCGAATCTCGCCGCTGTCCACGTCGTAGAAGCGCAGCAGCAGGTTGATCAGCGTGGATTTGCCCGCGCCTGAGCGCCCAACCAAACCGATCTTTTCCCCTGGCTGGATGCTCAGGCTCAGCCCGTCGAGCACTTGCCGCTCGCCACCGTAATTGAAGCTCACTTTGTCGAAGGTCACGGCGCCGCCGGAGGTCACCAGCACGCTTGCGTGCGGCGCATCTTGAACCTTGGGGCCGCGGGTCAAGGTGGCCATGCCATCCTGTACCGTACCGATGTTTTCGAACAGCGAGGTCATTTGCCACATGATCCAGTGGGACATGCCGTTGATGCGCAGCGCCATGGCGGTAATCGCCGCGACGGCGCCCGCGCCGACTTCGTCTTGGTGCCACAACCACAGTGCATAGCCTCCGGCTGCCAGAATCAAGCCGACCACCAGCGCCTGATTGACGATCTCGAACTGGCTCACGAGGCGCATCTGCCGGAAGCCGGTCTGCTTGAAGTCCTCCATTGCCGCGCGTGCGAAGTGCGCTTCACGTTTGGAATGGGAGAACAGTTTGACCGTAGTGATATTGGTGTAGGCGTCCGAGATCCGTCCGGTCATCGACGACCGCGCATTGGCCTGTTCCTGCCCGACTTTCCCCAGGCGCGGTACGAAGTACCACATGGCCAGCCCGAACAACACGATCCACGCTATGAACGGAAGCATCAGTTTCAGCGCGAAGCCACCGGCCAGCGCGATGATCGCGATGAAGTACACGCCGATCCCGGGCGCGATTTCGATGAGGGTGAACAGCACTTCACGCACCGACAGTGCGGTCTGCATCACTTTGGTCGTGACCCGGCCTGAGAATTCATCGGAAAAGAATGAAAGGCTCTGGCGCAGCATCAAGCGGTGAAAGTCCCAGCGCAGACGCAGCGGCAGATTGATCGCCAATATCTGGTGCTGCACCATCGTGCGCAACGCCACCAGCCCGATGCTGGTCACCAACACAATACCGATGCCCCACAGCACGTGACGTTCCTGATCCGACACCCCGCCGCCGGTCTTCCAGGTCGAGAGCAAGTCCACGACCTGGCCGAGGAAGGAAAACAGCCACGCCTCGTAGATCGACACGCCGGCGCTGAGCAACGCGAGCGCGAGGATGTAGCCCCGTGCGCCACGGGTGCAGGCCCACAGAAACCGCGCAAGGCCGTCGGGCGGTGGCGGTACTTCGTCAGGTGGGAAGGGGTCGAGCCATCGCTCAAATGCACGCAGCATGGTGGTCTCCGAAAGGATCAAATGAGGGAGAGTTTGCCATTGAAAGGCGACCAGGGCTAAAGCGAGTGCATTTCTTTACCTGCGCAGCCAGTGTCAGGTGCATGAGGCAGGGTGTGCAGCGATTCAAAAATATTTTTCAAAAACCTGTGAGGTAAATACCGTTTCGACCCGTGTAGATGAGATAGGAATCATTCTCTTTCGCTTTTCTCTACGGAGTCACTTACGTGGTCATGCTGCTCAACCGCACCAATGCTTCGCTCCTCTTGTGTTCTGCGCTGCCGTGTCTGGCGATGGCTGCCCAACCGGTCACCGAGCTTCCGGTCAGCACCATTGAGTCGACCTATGACGCAAGTGGAGACTCCGACAGCTATACCCGCGCCGACAGCAGCACCGCGAGCAGAGGAGCGACCCAGAACCGCGACGAGGCGCAGACGGTCAACACGGTGACAGCACAGACGCTCGATGACTATCAGGTGAAGGACCTCAACGATGCGATGCGTTTCGTCAGCGGCGTCACGCAGACCAACACCCTGGGCGGCACCAAGGATGCCGTGATCAAACGCGGGTTCGGCAGCAACGACGACAACTCCATCCTGCGCGACGGTATTCGTTCGGCCATCGGCCACAACCTGGGCGCCACCACCGACCATGTGGAAGTGTTGAAGGGGCCCGCGTCCCTGATGTACGGCGCGCTTGAGCCCGGCGGCCTGATTAACGTGATCAGCAAACAGCCGCAGTTCACCCGCAGCACGACCCTGACCGGGTCGGGGTACAGCGAAGGAGGCGGGTCTTTCGGCGTCGACACGACCGGACCGTTGGGCGATACCGGCCTGGCGTATCGTTTGATTGCCGAGCGCAGCCATGAAGACTACTGGCGCAATTACGGTGTCGATGAGCACACACTGATTGCACCCTCGATTGCCTGGGTGGGTGATCGTGCGAGTTTCTCGCTGGCCTACACCTACAACGACTACGCCAGCCCCTTTGATCGGGGCACGGTGTTTGTGGGCGGGCATCCCGCGGACATCAGCTACCGTGATCGCCTGGATGAGCGTTGGGCGAAGACGGAGGGCATCAGCCAAAGCACGACCGCCAAGTTCGAGTATCAGCTTAATGACGACTGGCGCAGCCGACTGACCTACGGCTGGACAGAGGATCGCTACAGCCTCGCCATCGCGCAGCCGAGCACGCTGAACGGCAACACGTTGCGGCGAATCGCCAACGGTGGCCATTACGACTATGAAAGCCGCTATACCGCGCTGGATTTTCTGGGCGACCAGCAGATCTTCGGCCAACGGCACGAGATCACGGTCGGCGTGGACAACGAGTCGCTGGATAAATACCGTGGCAAAACCTACCGCAATACCAACACCACGGCC
The DNA here is from genome assembly GCF_039697315.1 of Pseudomonas abietaniphila. Taxonomy (NCBI): domain Bacteria; kingdom Pseudomonadati; phylum Pseudomonadota; class Gammaproteobacteria; order Pseudomonadales; family Pseudomonadaceae; genus Pseudomonas; species Pseudomonas abietaniphila. The sequence goes on from NZ_CP155619.1 coordinate 5,431,698, forward strand.
GGTAACCTCAATATCCAGAATCCCGCCTACGGCAACCTCGCCGAGCCTGTAACCGTCAGCGCTGCACAGAGCAATGCTGAAAATAACCTCGTGACCACCTCGGCGTACTTCAAGGACAACTGGCACCTGAATGATCGCTGGATCCTGGTCTTCGGCGGGCGTCAGGAGCACTGGGATCAGTACAGCGATCAGGGCTTGGGCCGCGCGTATGCGCCGGGCGCGGATTCCAACGGGGACAAATTTATTCCTTTTGGCGGGATCGTCTATCAGCCAACTGAAACGGTGGCGCTCTACGCCAACTACAGCCGCTCCTTCGTGCCCAACGACGCCGATGATGCGGGCAACAGCTTTAAACCCACCGAGGGACGCAGCTACGAGGCGGGGATCAAATACACGCCGGTCGAGACGCTGAATGTGAACCTGGCGGTGTACGACATCGTCAAGAAGAACCTGGTGAACAGCGTGCTGCAAAGCAATGGCGACAGCATCGACGAAGCGGTGGGTAAAGCACGTTCACGCGGTGTCGAGCTGGATGTGACCGGTGAGATCGCCGAAAACTGGAGCGTGATCGGCACCTACGCGTATGACCATACGGAGGTGTTGAAGAACGACGAGTCGCCCGAGCAGGAAGGCAATCGTCTGCCCAACGCGCCGATGCACAGCGCCAGCCTCTATCTGACCCACCATCTCGCGCTGCCGGCTGACACGGGCAAGTGGCATGTCGGCGCCGGTGCTCGCTACGTCGGCCAGCGTCCGGGTGACGATGCCAACAGCTTCTGGCTCGACAGCTACACCGTGGCCGACGCGTTCGTTCGCTGGGACCTGCCGACCCACGACTACAAAACCAGCCTGCAACTGAACATCGACAATTTGTTCAACAAGGAATACTACCCGTCGACCACCGGCAGCAGCACGCTCCAGGTGGAAGAGGGTGCATTGAGAACCGCCCGGCTCACGGCCAGCGTGACGTTTTGATACCCAAGGTCTGCGCCGGGGCAGAGGTGCTTTCCCTGAACCAGCGCAGGCCGGAGCGGGAGATCGAGTGGGGTACGGAATTGGGCTGGCGCGGGCGGTGCTTATCCTTGCGACAGGCAACGGGGAGCGGTCAGCTCCGGGCAACCAGCGATTTGATCTTCTGGACCACCACATCGATATCAAACGGTTTATCCAGGACCTCGATGAAGAGATCTGGACGCGCGACCCCGAGATACGCTTGTGCCCCGCTCATGAGCATGATCGGGGTGGCGGCGTGAAGATCCTTGCTCCTCACCGCGTCTGCAAACTCGATACCTGTCATGCCGGGCATCATGAAATCGGTGATGATGAGATCGGGGCGTTCCCTGTCCAGAATCTCAAGCGCCTTCTTCCCGCTTCCGGCGGTGACAGTCATGTAACCCTCATCCTCAAGCGCAAAGCTCAGAATGTCTGCAATCAGGTATTCGTCATCGACGATAAGAATGGTCGTCATGACTTGAGCGCTCGTCGGAGCCTGTCAAATGTGCTTGGACGCGCAAGCCAGACTCGCTGTGTCGTTTTTAACATGTGCATGAGTCAGACCTTATTCACGGCTACCCCAAAATCACCTATAGCCACCTCGAGCAGAGAAGGGTCGTAGGCACTGTCTCTGATTTTCAGAATAAAAAGCTCGCGTTTAAGTTCAGAACCTTTTCGTGCGAATCGGATGAGGAGCAGATTGTCCACGATGCTCGAGAGATCCGAGGCGGGTGCATCGATCTCACTGCCCAATAATGTTTGCGTCTCCCACGAGGCCATGGTGGTGACGCCTCGGGTGCGCAACTCCGCCATCAGTGCGGCGAGCAGGTCATGAATTCTGCTTTTGTCCGCCGCGACCCGGCCCATTCCACTGAGGCTGTCGATGAAGACTCGCTTGATCCCTTTCTCCTCGACAACCTCGAGCAGCTGGTACCCCAGCTTGTCAATCAGGCCGGGTGTCGTGGGATTCCAGATGACGTGCAGGGCTCCGCTGCTCTGCATGGCGTCAAGGTCGATACCGAACGCGTTGGCCTTGACCCTCAGCCGCTGTGGCGATTCGAAAAACCCGAATAACAGCCCAGGCTCCTGCGGCGTACATTTGCTCAGGAAGTGCATGCCGATGGAGGTTTTTCCGGCGCCGGACGGGCCCGTCAGCAACGTGACAGAAGAGCCGACAAGTCCGCCGCCGATCTGCGGATCCAGGGAGTCGATGCCACTGCTGACAGGCGCGATCGACGCCAGGTCAACCACTGACGCACAGCTCAAGACGCTCTCGAGCCTTGGGTAAACGTCGATCCCCTTGTCCGTGATTTCAAACTCGTGCGCACCCGGCAACGAACCGCTTCCGCGGGTTTTGCGAAGCCTCATGCGGCGCACGGTCCTGGGGCCAAAGGTCTCTTCACCCATCTCGATGACGCCATCGACCATCGTGTGCTCCGGGCTGCCGTCGTCCAGCTGCGAGCTGGTCAGGAAGATGACGGTGCAGCCAGCAAAGGCGGCATGGCCCTGAAGCTCTGAAATGAATTTCTTGGTATCGATAGGCAGTTCGGCCTGAGAGCGGGCGTTCAAGAGGCCATCCAGGATCATCAACGTGGACTTCTGTCTGCTGATTTCCCGACGCAGCAACTTGACGACTTCGTCCAGACCCTCATTTTCCAGTGTGTCGAATGCGCTGACGAACTGGATTTTTCCGCCGATCTGGCTTTTGTCGAAAAAACTGAGCGTCGACAGGAAATGGAACAGCCGATCGTGAGGCTCTGCGAGCAACGTGGCGAAGAGGACATTTGCGCCGTTGCGCACATGGTTGAAACCGATCTGATTCGCCAGGATCGTTTTCCCTGAGCCAGGGCGACCTTGAACGATGTACGAAGCCCCCGCGACCAATCCACCCTTCAACAGGGTATCAAGGCCCTCAATGCCGCTTTTCAGGCGTTTTAAATGTTCCACGTCTCAGACCTCTACTGATTCAGCCAGCAACACGATGAGTGTACGGGGCGGTGCTGATGCTGCTGGTTGTTGCGGACAGCTATTCTATCCAAAGCGAGGGCGTGCGCTAGCCATCTTTTCAAGGAGCGACTTGCGGGGCAGGCTTCATCGATGGAGTCTTTAAAACGAGGTCAGCGGCGTCGGTTGCAGCAGCTCGCGCGTGCTGTCAGTGATGATGACGGGACGATACTGCAGGTCGACCAGATGCTCCGGGTTTTCGTCGGGGGAAGGGCAGGCGAGCGCCCCGAACGCCCGTGCAATCTCGGCGTGCTCATTCGGGAAAAATACAAACGTTTCTGCCGTGGCGGCATTGATCATCAGGCGGTAGGGGGATTCAGCCGTGGGGCACAGCAACAGCCGGAGTTCGTCCAGAATTCTCAAACGATGGTAGACGGATGCTCCATGCCCCAACGATTTACTGTACCAATCGGCCATATCTTTGCTCGTCAAACGTGTAGTTAAGGTTCTGACAAACCGCTGAAAATGTTGGTTCCGCAGCCCCGGACAGGTCTCAGCGTGGGCGGGTGGCATGTGAGAAACATGCCACCCCGTTTTCTACGACCCGATTAGCGTTCGCGTCAGATCGAATGGCTATAGAACAGCGCGTAGGATTCGATCCCGTCGTTTGGCTCTTTGATGCCCGCGTTGGAGTAATGGGTGACGCGCAAGCCTACCTTTTGCGTATCCCCGATCTTGAGGCCGGCGCCCAGGCGGTCTTCAAAGTTGAAGGCGGAACCGAATTTTTGATCGCCCGCCGTTGTGCCTGAGAACATCGCGACGCCAATGCCCGCTTCCACGAATGGCTTGACATGGCCGCTTCCGAATTCGTAAACGAAGACCGGGGCGAAGGACACGGAATGACGGCCGCCTGCTTCATCGCCGGCTTCCCAGTAGGTGTAACCCAGATCCCAATAGCCGGTCAGTTTGCCCGTCGTGCTTTCCATCCAGCTTTTGTCCCAATCGAAACCCAGGCCGACGCGGGCGGTAAGGCCGCCTTGGCTGGTGGCGCCGAGTGCGCCGGAGATGTCGGCGGCGTGGGCATTCAGCGAGAGACTGGACAGGCAGAACGCAGCGATCAGGAGATTTTTCATAGTCTTCATGAGGCAATATCTTGATGAGGATAAGGATGCGGCAACGCCGCGCGTGGGATAGGGCAGATCGCCATCAAAATGGTTCAATTTTTTTACAGGAAGGAAAATTGAACGGCCGTATGCCGTTGAGATCCGAGTTTTACACCCACAGCAGGCGTGCCAGCAGCATGCAGGCAAAGCGAGGAATTTCCATGGCCGTCACTGTCAAGAAGCTGGAAGGGACTGAAGTGCCTGAGGCATTGCGTCGCGGGGAAGGTCAACAGATCTTTGAAGTGACCGATGTCGACGGCAGCACGCATTACCGGGAAAACGAGGTAGACGCGGCAAAGCTGGTCGTCGAGCTCAGCGAAGAGGCCAGGAAAGCAGAGAACAGGTGAAGCAGTCGCCCGACAGCCGAGGATTTTTACAAAAAAGGCGCTTCATTTTCTGACCACTTTCCTTAGGGCTCGGGAAAGCTGATCGAGGGAGTAGGGTTTGTGCAGCAGCTCGAAGCCGTCGGAGCCCTTGTCAGCGAGTACATGGCTGTAGCCGGAAGTCAGAACGACCGGCAGTTGCGGATAGCGTGTACGAAGCGCGTGAGCAAACTCGATGCCCGTCATGCCAGGCATGACCACGTCGGAAAAAACGACATCAAACGGGTGGGCAGCGGATTCAAGCTCGGCCATGGCCTGGTGAGCATTGGCGCTGAGCACGGTCCTGTACCCTAGCTCGGTCAATGCCTGCACCGCAGAGGTCCCCACATCGCCATTGTCTTCAACGACCAATACGCAGGTGCCGTGACCCTCTTCCAATGGCAGATCTGCGAGGACCTGCTTCGACGTCCAGCCGTCTTCGCTCACTCGCGGCAGGTAGAGGGTGAACGTCGTGCCTTTCCCTAATTCGCTTGCCACCGCGATCTCTCCGCCGGACTGCTTGGCGAAGCCGAATACCTGACTGAGGCCCAATCCCGTGCCCTCACCGACGTTTTTAGTGGTGAAGAACGGTTCGAAAATGTTCTCAAGCTGCGTCGCAGGTATGCCCGCGCCGGTATCCGAGATCGAAATGGCCACGAAAGCACCGGTCGAAGGAGGGTGAAGCCTGACGGTGGGCATGGATTCGACCGGGCGCACCGTGATGGTGAGCGTGCCTTCTCCCATCATCGCGTCCCGGGCGTTGGCGACCATATTGACCAGTGCCGTATCGAACTGGCTGGGGTCGGCGTTCACACAGCAAGGCTGCTCGGCGAGCTGGAAAACCGTCTCGATTCGCGAGCCACTGAGCGTTCTCATCATCCCGCTGATGGCATCGACGTTTTCACAGACGCTAAAGACTTCAGGCTGAAGGGCTTGTCTGCGCGCGAAGGCGAGCAACTGCCCGGTGAGCCGGGCGGCACGATCGACCGTCTCTGAAATGGCGGTCACGTACCGTTGTCTTCGTTCATCGGTCAGTTTCGGACGCATCAACAGATCGGTCGAAGAGCGGATGACCGTCAGCAGATTATTGAAGTCGTGGGCCACGCCGCCAGTGAGTTGTCCGAAGGCTTCCATCTTCTGGGACTGACGCAGCGCCTCGGCCTGTTCTCTTTCCTTGGTCACATGTCGACCTGCGGCGTACACCCGACCGTCCTCGAAGGTGCCTGTCCAGCTGAACCATTTATACGAACCGTCCTTGTGGCGCAGTCGGTACTCATAGGGCACGGTCAGCGGTGTCTCGAATATGGTGGTGAATGCAGCCAGCGAGCCCGCCAGGTCGTCCGGGTGGGTGTAGTCAGAAAACGTGGTACCGACCAGCTCGCTTTCGGACCATCCCAGCTGTTCGGTCCAGCGCCCGTTGACTTCATCCAGGGTGCCGTTGGGCGATGCGATCACCAGCAGCTCCTGAGACAGTCCCCAGGCCCGATCACGTTCCTGGGTACGAATCGCCAGGTTGTTGGCCTGATCTTTTTCGTGAGTGATGTCACGCCCGCTGCAATAGACCTTTCCGTCTTCGAGTACGGCCACCCACGCGACCCAGCGATACGTGCCGTTGCGATGCCGGACGCGATTCTGAAAACGGGAGACAGGGCGGCCGCGCGCGGCCTGGCTGAATACGGCTTCGCTGCCGGGAACATCGTCCGGATGGACAAAGGACAGAAAGGTGGTGTGCAACTCTTCCGGAGACCACCCTAATGCAATCGTCCAGGCAGGGTTGGACGCCTCGATGATGCCGTGGGCGTTGATGACGGACAGCAGGTCATTGCTGAGCAGCCAGGTCCGGCTTCGCTCTGTGGCGCGCTCATTGACCTTGCGTTCGAGGTAATTGTTGAGATCACGCAGTTCGTCCTGACTCTGGCGCAGTCGCTGATCCGAGCGATGCCGTTCAATGGCGAGCGCAACGGTCTGGGCGATGACCGCGATGGCTTCAATGTCGCCATCGGTTGGCGTGCGGGGTTCACCGTAGTAGACCGCGAAGGTGCCGAGGGTTTTCCCGTCCGCTGCCTTGATCGGCATGGACCAGCAAGCACGCAGGCCGTGAGGAACCGCAAGGTCTGCGTATCCCTGCCACAGCGGGCTGCTGGCGATATCGTCGACATAAACGGCAGCACCGCGAGCCGCAGCGGTACCGCACGAGCCAATGCCTTCGCCGATGGCGATTCCGTGAATGGCCTCGTTGTAGGGCGCTGGCAGGCTGGGCGCCGCGCCGTGCAGCATGTACTGACCGTCTTCGCTCAAGAACAGCACCGAAGCCTTCATGTCACGACTCTGCGCTTCAATGGCGAGCAGCAGATCATTCAGCACTTCCGCCAGCGGCATACCGCTGGCGATTTGACCCAGGACCTTTCTTTCGCGCTCAATGAGCGCCACAGGGGAATAACGTCCACCCAGCAAACTCAGGTCAATGGATGGCATGACAAACTCCTGGAACTCGGTACGTGACGCTGAAAATAGGGAGTGATCAGGTGTTCTACCGGTGCGGATTACCCGTCTACGGTCCTGGATACGGCGACATGCCGGCCAGCACGCCGATTGCCGGCCGGGCGAACAGGTAGCCCTGCATCAGCTCAACGCCCATCTTCAGCAAGGTTTCGCACTCCTGCGGCGTCTCGATTCCCTCAGCGATGACGGTAATGTCCAACCGGCTCGCCACCAGCACAATGCCCTCGAGGATGGCCTGGCGCGCTCGATCCTGATCGATTCCACGGGTCAGCGCCATGTCGATTTTCAGGACATTAGGCTGGAACATCGCCAGAAAGTTGAGGCCCGAATAGCCCGATCCGAAGTCATCGATGGCCGTGGTGAAACCCTGACGCTCGTACTCTTCAAAAATCGACTTCAGGTGCTCGGGATCGTCCACACGCTCACCTTCCGTGACCTCGAACATCAGGCGCCCGACGGGGAAATCGAAAAGGCGAGCGGCTTCCAGGGTCGCGCGCACGCACGTCTCGGCCCTGTAAACGGCATTGGGCAAAAAGTTGATGCTGAGTTTGCAATCAGGAATCGATAACAGCCCAAGCTGCGCGGCCAGCTCGATGGCCTTGACCCGGCAAGACTGGTCGAACCGGTAACGGTTGCTGTCGTTCACCCTTCCCAGGATGCTCGCAGCGGACTCTCCGTTGATACCGCGCACCAGCGCCTCGTAAGCGTAGGCAGCGCCGGTCTTCACGTTGAAGATCGGCTGAAAGGCCATGGTGAAGTCGAATCCCAGTCCGTCGAGATTGCGGCATTCAGCGCATCCGACGGATTTGAATACAGGGGTGGGGGGGCGCTGGGTCATGCGTGTCCTGCTCCATAGGCGATAGGAATGCGTACCTCATGATGCTACTCGGTGATTTGCACATTTCCGAAAGCATGCATTAGAACCTTTTCCACCGCTTTCATGAAGCGGCTTCTACTGGGACAGACGGTAATGCATTTTGATCACTCTGACTTCGCATGCTGCCGATTGGCGGAACGATGGTCGGCTGACCATCACATTTGCAGACCCGGTCAGGCTGTTGCGTTCGACTCGGAAAGATGAACCTCAGTGGCGTAGCGACCCGCCAGCCAGGCGAGCACAGACGCGGCCACCAGCACGGATGCGCTGAATTCGAAGGTGGCTTTGTAGCCGCTGAGATCAAAGGCCAGGCCGCCGATGATTGCGCCGCCAGCGATAGCCAGTTGGACAATGGCCACCAGCAAGCCGCCACCGGCTTCTGCATCGTCAGGGAGCGTTTGCGCCAGCCATGTCCACCATCCGACGGGCGCAGCGGTGGCGACCAGCCCCCACAGACCGAGGAGCAGGGCGGTCAGCACCGGCGACGCGCCTACGCTCACCAGCGCCATCGCGATAACGGCCATGACCAGCGGTATGACCGTCAGTGTCCGGTAGAGGCCATTGCCGATGAACCTTTCGATCAGAAAGGTCCCGACAAAACCTGCAACGCCCAGGCCTAGTAACATGAACGACAGTGTCGAGACGCTGACACCGGTGACCCCTTCAAGAAACGGGCGCAAATACGTGAACAGCATGAACTGACCCATGAAAAACACGCTCACTGCGATCATGCCCAAGGCAACGGGCAACTGCTTCATCAACCTTAGGGCGTTGCCGCTGCCTGCCTGACGCTCGGCCTTGAAGGACGGCAGACTGATCAGCAGCCACACGGCCGCCAGCGTTGCGACAGGCACCACGCAGAAGAAAGCGCCGCGCCAGCCGATCAACGCGCCAAGAAAGCTGCCTGCCGGGGCTGCAATGACCGTTGCGAGCGCATTACCTCCATTGACAATGGCCAGGGCCCGGGAAACCTGGTCAGGCGGCACCAGTCGCATGGCGGTCGCCGCCGACAATGACCAGAAACCGCCGATCGCGATGCCGATCAAGGCGCGTCCAAACATGAACGAGGGGTAGCCGGGCGCGAGCGCGACGACCGTGCCCGAGACGATCATCAACAAGGTCAGGCACAGCAGCAGCTTCTTGCGTTCGACCCGCGCGGCGATCGCTGCGATGACCAGACTGGTGACCAGTGCGAAGGCACCGGATACGGAAATACCCTGGCCGGCCTGGCCTTCGGTGATCTGCAGTTCTGCGGCGATGGGGGTCAGCAGGCTGACCGGCATGAACTCTGACGCGACCAGCGCGAAGGCGGCCAGCGACATGGCGAGCACGGCGCTCCAGCCGCGTTTTTCTGTAGAGCGAGACGTCATGGGAATTCCTGTGATGCGACAAGCGCGTTGATTCGTTTTGCGGAGAAGTTGTGCTGAAAAAAGCGGGTCTCTGGGGACGGGTCGGTTGATGCGAGTCAGCCGTGCAGGCGTTTCTTCCCCGCATGGCTCGGTGAGGGGTGGGTTGCGTTAGTCCTTTTTCGTAACAGTTCGACACATTCTCCCTGTCGATCCGCCTGTGCCCTAGTGCATTCCTCTTGAATGCTTGCCTAATCCTATGAGGATGCGGGGCGATGGATAGGAAACGCCTCTGCAGCGCATTAGAGTTCGGTCAACAGAAGAGACCTGACATGATGCCGATCACCCCGCGCCATGAATCCCCCTTGGCGGCAAACATCGACCCCCGCGTGAGCGTGACGGGTGACATCGCCACCGCCATTTCCGGACTGTCGCTGTTTCGTCGTGACCAGCCGGCGCCTCCCGCCGTGTGCATGATCGAGCCGAGCCTGATTCTGGTGGGCCGTGGCGAGAAACGGTTGTGGGTGGGAGGCGAGGGTTACCGCTACGGCCCGTCGCAATTGCTGGTCACTTCACTGGATTTGCCCGCCAACTCCGAAGTGATGGTTGCCAGTCCCGAGCAGCCCTGTGTCGGGCTCGTGCTGAAACTGGATGTGAGCATGCTCGCCGAGGTCATCACTCAAGGTGGCTTGCCTGCAACCCGTCAGCGAGCGGAAGGGGCAGGTGCCGGGATTGGCCACCTGTCATCGGCGCTGGAAAGCGCGCTTGATCGCCTGCTGACGTTGCTCGACGAACCTGAGGCGATCCCCGTGCTGGCGCCGCTGATTTTGCGGGAGATCCACTATCGGCTGCTCAATACGGATCAGGGGCCAAGGCTGCGGCAGATCACGGCCGTCGATGGCCAGGGTTATCGCATTGCCAAAGCCATCGACTGGCTCAAGCTCAACTACGCCGCGGCGTTGCGCATCGATGAGCTGGCGGCCCGCGTGCAAATGAGCGCACCGACCTTTCACCATCATTTCCGCCAACTGACCGGCATGAGCCCGCTGCAGTACCAGAAGTGGCTGCGCCTGAACGAGGCACGTCGCCTGATGCTGATGGAGCGGCTGGATGTTTCGCGGGCGGCCTTCGCCGTCGGGTATGAAAGCCCCTCACAGTTCAGCCGCGAATACGGTCGCCTGTTCGGGACGGCGCCCAGTCGGGACATGGCGTTGCTGCGCGGGCAGCCCATTGAGGCACAAGCACTCGACAACGCGGGACCCTGAGCGAAAGACAGGCTTTACCGGTGATGCGCCTCGCTGCGCGTCACCCCTGATAACAATGCACATCAACCGATGATCAAGCGGGTGAGCCATGGAACTACGAATCAACCAGAAGACCTATCAGGTCGATGCCGACGCCGACACGCCCCTGTTGTGGGTGATCCGCGATGACCTGGGCATGACCGGCACCAAGTATGGCTGTGGCCTGGCGCAGTGCGGGGCCTGCTCCGTGCTGGTAGACGGCAATGTGGTGCGCTCGTGCGTCACGCCCGTGGCGGGTGTGGTCGGCCGAGAGGTCACCACCATCGAGGCGATTGAGGCCGATGACGTGGGCAAGCGTGTCGTCGCGACCTGGGTCGATCTTCAGGTTGCCCAGTGCGGGTATTGCCAGTCCGGGCAGGTCATGGCAGCCACGGCGCTGCTCAAGCACAACCCCACACCGAGTGATGCGCAAATCGAGGCCGCGATGGTCAATCTGTGTCGCTGTGGCACCTACAACGCCATTCATGCCGCCGTGCATGAACTGGCCGGCAAGGGAGACGCGTGATGAACGTCCGTATCGACCCTGCCTTGCAACCCTCCGCACTTGCCTTGACTGACCCGGTCAACCTTTCCCGACGTCGTTTTCTGACAGGGACCGCGCTGGGCGCTCTGGTGCTGGGCTTCGGCTTGCCGCTTGGATCGGCCCGCGTGCAGGCTGCGGCTGCAGCGACGGCCGAGCGGGGCACGCAAGTTCCGGCGTTTCTGGAAATCCGCCCTGACAACCGGGTGCGCCTGCTGTGCCCGTTCATGGAAGGCGGGCAGGGCACGTTCACCGCGATGGCGCAGATCATCGGTGAAGAACTGGACGCCGACCCTGCGACCTTTCTGGTCGAAGCCGCGCCGCCTGGCGAGGCCTATGTGGTGATGGAAAACGGCATGCGCATCACCGGCGGCAGCATGTCGGTGCGCATGAGCTACCCGGTCATGCGCCGCCTCGGCGCCTTGGCCCGCGCCATGCTGATGGAGGCGGGCGCGCAGGCCCTCAAAGTACCGGTCAGCGAGTTGACCACCGAACCGGGCAAGGTGGTCCATGCCGCCTCCGGTCGCTCCCTCGACTACGGCGCGTTGGCCGAGCGTGCGATGAGCCTGCCGGTTCCCGATCCTGCCAGCGTGCAACTGCGCGACCCGAGTCAGTTCCGCTGGATCGGCAAGCCCGTGAAACGCATCGATGCCTACGACAAGTCCACCGGCAAGGCGCTCTACAGCATCGACCTCAAGGTCGACGGCATGCTGCACGCCGCCGTTCAGCATGCGCCGCGCCTGGGCATGACGGTCGCGAAACTGCGCAACGAAGATCAGGTCAAGGCCATGAAGGGCGTGCATTCCGTGCACCGTCTCGACGGTGCCGTGGCCGTGGTCGCCGAACGCTGGTGGCACGCAAAACGTGCGGTGGAAGCGGTTCAGGTCGACTGGCAGGAACCCACGGCCGACAGCAAAGTAAGACCGATGCCTGCGGACTTTTCCAGCGATGCGTATTTCAAGCGGCTGGCGGCGGAGAAAGGCCCTGCCCGCGACGATGAAAACGAAGGCGACGTTGCCGCGAGCCTGGCCAATGCCAAGGTCCGTGTCGACGCGACTTACCACAACCAGTACCTGAATCACGGCCAGCTGGAGCCACCGTCGGCGTTGGCGCGCTTCAACCCGGATGGCTCGCTGGAGGTCTGGCTGCCCAATCAGGCGCCGGACATGTTCCGCGCTGACATCGCCAAGCGCACCGGTCTCGACCTTTCGCAGATCACGCTGCATTCGCCGCTGCTGGGCGGGTTCTTCGGGCGGCACTTTCTGTACGACTCCGCCAACCCGTACCCCCAGGCCATCGTCCTGGCCAAGGCGGTCGGGCGTCCGGTCAAGCTCATCTGGACCCGCGAGGAAGAGTTTCTGCGCGACGTGCTCCGTCCGGTTGCCGCCGTCAATTTCCGTGCGGCGCTGGATAACGACGGCTGGCCGCTGGCGATTGAAGCGGTCAGCGCCACGGAGGGACCTACCGAGGCCCTTGCGGGCAAGCAGGGTGACAAGCTCGACCCGACGGCTCTGGAAGGTTTGTCGGGCAAGTCCTACGCCATCCCCAACAAACGCATCGCCCAGATCTACGTCAAAGGCCCGGCCATGCTGGGTTACTGGCGTTCAGTGGGGAATTCACTCAACGACTTTTTTTACGAGTCGTTCCTTGACGAGCTGGCCGACAAGGGCGGCAAGGACCCGTTCGAGCTGCGCCTGCACCTGCTGCGCGACAACAAGCGCCTGACCACGCTGCTGCAGGCGGTGGGCGAATTGTCGGGAGGCTGGAAGCGGGGACCGTTTACCGCCGAGGACGGCACAAAGCGTGCGCGCGGCGTCGCGATGGCATCGCCTTTCGGCACGCAGACGGCGGTGATTGCCGAAGTCTCCCTCGAGAACGGGCAGGTCAAGGTGCATGACATCTGGCAGGCGATCGACCCCGGCAGCATCGTCAACCCGGCGATTGTCGAGGCTCAGGTCAATGGTGCCGTGGCGCTGGGCCTTTCTCAGACGCTGGTGGAGGAAGCGGTGTGGATAGAGGGCAAACCCCGCGCCCGTAATTACGATCTGTACCCTATTCTGCCGCCTGCGCGCATGGCAAGGGTGCATGTCCGGGTGGTCGAGAGCGGGGAAAAGATGGGAGGTGTCGGCGAGCCGCCGCTGCCTGCCGTCGCGCCGGCCGTTGCCAATGCAGTGGCCGCACTGACGGGGCAGCGGGTTCGCAGCCTGCCCCTGAGCCGACACACCTTTACTTGATCAGCGCAGGAGCGTCCATGAAGAACAGCCGATTCGCAAGAGCCGCTGGCTGGCTGGCCGTGCCATGCCTGGTCGCGGCAGGCCTGCTGGCCTGGTATGTCACGCGCGAACCCGTTTCGCGTCTTGAAAACCCGCCTGGCGCCGTGGCCGACCTCGGCCCGGCGTTGGTTGCCCGTGGCGAATACGTCGCCAGACTGGGCGACTGCGTGGCCTGCCACAGCGTGCCTGGCGGCGCGCCGTTCGCGGGCGGCCTGGAAATGGCCACGCCGCTGGGGGCGATACACGCCACCAACATCACGCCCGATCCTGAAACCGGCATCGGCCGCTACAGTCTGGCCGACTTTGATCGCGCCGTGCGTCACGGCGTGGCACCCGGCAGTCGCCGGCTGTATCCCGCCATGCCGTACCCTTCATACGCCAAGCTCAGCGATGACGATGTGCGCGCGTTGTACGCCTTTTTCATGAAGGGCGTGGCGCCGGTCAAACAGGCGAACATCCCGAGTGCGATTCCCTGGCCTCTGAACCTGCGCTGGCCAATCGCGCTGTGGAATGGCGTGTTTGTCGACCCCCAGCCGTACGTGGCCAACGCGTCGCAGGATGAGGCGTGGAATCGCGGTGCCTATCTCGTTCAGGGCGCGGGCCACTGTGGCAGTTGCCATACACCCCGGGGGCTTGCGTTCAATGAGAAAGCGCTCGATGAATCGGGCACACCGTTCCTCGCCGGGGCCTTGCTGGATGGCTGGTACGCGCCGAGCCTGCGGGACGATCACAACACCGGGCTTGGCCGGTGGAGCGAGCCGGAGATCGTGCAGTTCCTCAAGACGGGGCGCAACAGGCACGCGGTGGTCTACGGCTCGATGACCGAGGCGTTCAACAATTCCACCCAGTTCATGACCGATGATGATCTGACCGCCATTGCCCGTTATCTCAAGTCATTGCCCGGTGACCGTCAGCGCGACGGCGCGCCCTGGCAGTATCAGGAGAGCTCGGCAACAGCGGGGCCGCAGACGCCTGGCGCCCATACCTACGCTACGCGCTGCGCGTCGTGCCACGGGCTGGACGGCAAGGGGCAATCGGAGTGGATGCCGCCGCTGGCGGGCGCGACCTCCGCCTTGGCAAAGGAGAGCGCGTCGGCGATCAACATCACCCTCAATGGCTCCCAGCGTGTCGTGGCAGCCGGAGTGCCGGACGCGTATCGTATGCCTGCCTTCCGTGAGCAATTGTCCGATCAACAGATCGCCGACGTTCTGACATTTATGCGCAGTCACTGGGGCAATCAGGGCAGTGCCGTCGAGGCGCAAGCGGTGGGCAAATTGCGTGAACACACGGATCCCGCCAGCAGCAGCCCGATCATTCTGCACATGCGCTAAAGGAGAGCCTGATGGAAAGTATCGACCTGCTGGTCCTGCGCACCGCGCGGGACTGGCTTGCCGCCGGCGAGCGTGTACTGCTCGCCACGGTGGCGCGCACATGGGGGTCTTCACCGCGTCCGGTCGGGTCGATGATGGCTTTGCGTAACGACGGCCGGGTGGTGGGCAGCGTGTCCGGCGGCTGCATCGAAGACGACCTGATTCATCGCTACACGACCCTCCATGGCGCAAGCGGAATGAGCGACAGCGCCCCCGAGGTGGTGCGTTACGGTGTCAGTGCCGATGAAGCTCACCGTTTCGGTCTGCCGTGTGGCGGGACCCTTGAACTGGTTCTCGAATTCGACCCCGCGTTGCAGTCGCTCGATGAGCTGCTGCGCCAGCTGGATGCCGGGCGGCTGGTGCGCCGCCATCTGACGCTGAATACCGGTCAGGTGACCCTCCAGCCTACGGCAACACCGGAGCAATTCAGTTTCGACGGCCAGCAGATGCTCAACACGCTGGGGCCGGGGTATCGCATGCTCATGATCGGTGCCGGCGCACTGGCCGAGTACCTGGCGACCATGGCGTTGTTCAACGGCTTCAAGGTCGCGGTGTGCGATCCGCGTCCTGAACACATCGAGGCGTGGGGGTTGGATGGGGTGGAGCGCATCGTCGGCATGCCTGATGACGTGGTTCGCGACTTCGCCGTCGATGTGCGAACCTGCATCGTCGCCCTGAGTCATGACCCTAAGCTCGACGACCTCGCCTTGCTCGAAGCCCTCCACGGTCCGGCGTTTTACATCGGCGCCATTGGCTCGCGCCGCAATAGCCAGCTACGCCGCGAACGCCTGATCGAGCATTTCGGTGAGACCGAGGCGTCGCTCGAGCGTCTGCGTGGGCCTATCGGTCTTTATATCGGCAGCAAGACTCCTGCAGAAATCGCCGTCAGCGTCATGGCCGAAATCCTGGCCGCCAAGAACGGGGTCAGTGTGCCGAGCGAGTTTTCGATTGCCAGTTCAAAAGCGCATGAAGGCTTGCCGGAATCGCGTTGAAGTCCCTGCGCTACTTTTCCTGGAGCGTCATGCCAGCCTGACACGGATTTTTCCTGAACCGTTCCGCAGAGCGGCTGCCCAATCAGATATCCGTCAGACCGAGGACATGACCATGACCGAAGAAAAGAAAGAGGCGCCTGAAAAAGACGATGTTCCTGCTCACTCGACCGAACAGGAAAAGGAACGGCTGAAAGACTTTAACAAGGACGGCATACCACCTGGCTCAAGCTGAGGGCCTTGGTTATCAGCGGGTGCCTCCTTTGATTGCCGGCTCCGCAAGCGCAATCCTGGAGGACATCCGTCAGCAATACCGTTCGCTCATCGAGCAACGCTGGCGGATCGTAGAGCAGTCAGAAGGCGCGATTCCCGGCCCTTTGATCGGGATGCTGGTTGCGTGGCTGACGCTTATTTTTGCGAGTTTTGGGTACCGCGCACCCAGCAATTCGATGGTCGTCGGCATGTTCGTCGCCTCGTCGTTGCTTATCGCGGCTTCGGTGTATCTGGTGCTGGACATGGAGATACCCTTTCATGGCCCCATCCAAATATCCGACGAGCCCTTGCGCAGAACGCTCGCCGTCATCCAGCTCTAGCCTGTTCTCTAGCTCCATAAAAAAGTCCGGTACGAAGCGATTCGTACCGGACTCAGTGTGCGCGTCAGGGCGTTATCCGTTATTCAGTGACGACCAGCAGTTGTGGGCGCGACCGAATTGCATAACGGGCGGTAAAGAAACTCACTGCGCCACCCAGCAGCAGCATGAAGAACGTACCCCAGGCTGCCTTGGAAACTTGCTTGGCCGCGACGTCTGCCGCTTCGCGGGCCTGTTGCTCAGCCTGCTGTTTGAGCTGGTTCACTTTGGCGGCAGCGTCCTGATAAGCACGGGCATAGTTGTCGACGATCTGTTGGGCTTCCTCCTTACTTTTGCCGGTACGCGCCGCGACGATGTTGACCAGCGCTTCCTTGTCCGCCGCATTCAGGGCGGGCTCGCCGGCTTTTTGAATGCGCTCGAACCATTGCTTGAGTTGATCGCCAGCCTGAGTCGGATCAGTGGACGCTTGCGCCGCGGCCTGCTTGCCATCTTCTCCGGCGGCGTCTGCCTTCTGTTCGAGCGCTGCGGGATCAAGCGCCTGCTTGCCGGACTGCTTGAGCGTGGTGTCCAGTTCTGATTTCAGGCTGTCCCAATCCAGGCTGATGCCGTTCTCGTCCAGTTGTTGCTTGATCGTCTGCCCAACCCCGGGCGCCGCAGCGGCCACGCCATCAGCAGCCAGGGAAAGACCTTTGCCTGCGATGTTGCCAGCGGTGCCTACCAATGAGCCCGCGAGCGACGCCAGCAACCAGGTGGTCAGCAGGGTGCTGATGGCCCAGCTCAGCAGACCGTGCAGACCGCCGCGATCCGGCGCCGTGCGGCCCGAGACCCAGGCACCGACACCGATGGCGACCAATGTGCTCACAAACAGCCAGACACCTGCGCCGGTTCCGAACCCTTGCAGCGGGTTGCCCTGCGCCAACGGATTGATTGCGCCGGCGCCGATCGCGGTTCCGAGTACGCTCAGCACCAGGTAGGTGACCAGGGTAATGGAAGCACCGGCAAAGACTGAACTCCACGAGACCCTGAACGGGGAGGCGGAGTGAAGGGCAGCGGGGGCAGCGTAAGTCGAAGTCATAAGCGATTCCTCTTGTGCAATGGCAACGCACTACCTGCGTGCGTGACGTGATACGAGCCGCTATCAGTGCGGCTCAATGCGTCTTTTGTGACGTGGTATCAGTCTGCGCAGAGCGCGCAAGCCTGTGATGGCGCATTTGCACCGGTTGCACTGGTGCATTCGCACCGACGCTTGCGCGCGCCGCTGCACTAAGCTTGCACCGGCGAGTCCGATGGTTTGCTGTGCCCTGACAGTCGAGGTGCAGCCTTCGTTAACCGATCCAGGAGATGACATGACAGATGCTGTGCTTGCCCGAGAAACCAACCGCCGTCAGTTGCAGCAGATTATTTCCGGGTTGTCGGATGGTGTGATTCTGGTCGAGGTCGATCAGACCATCATCTGGGCCAACGAAGCCGCGCTGCTGATGCACGGGGTGGACGAAGTGAGCGAGCTGGGTGTGGACGGGGACGCCTACCGTGAACGCTTTTCGCTGCGCTACCGCAACAACCACCCGCTGGACCCGGACCAGTACCCGATCAGCCGGGTGGCGGCCGGTGAAGAGTTCAGCGATGTACTCGTCGAGGTCAGTCGGGTCGGGGACGAAGAGGATCGCAGCCGCGTCCATCGCGTGCGCAGCATGGTGCTGTCAGACAGCAGCGGCGAGCCGGAATCGCTGGTCTTGATCATGGCCGACGCCACTGAGTGGGCGAGTGCCGAACAGCGTTTCGAGAAGACATTCAATGCCAACCCGGCTCCCGCCGTCATCTGCCGTCTGAGCGATCTGCGCTTCATCAAAGTGAATCAGGGCTTTCTGGAGATGACGGGGCATTCCCGGGAAAACGTGATCGGCCGCTCGGTCTATGAGGTCGACGTGTTGGAAAATGCAGAGCGCAAAGACCTCGCCATCGAGCGGCTGAACGCCGGGACGACCATTCCCCAGATGCAGGCCGAGCTCAAGATGCCCGAGGGCGGCACCAAGCTGGTCATTGTGGCCGGGCAGCCTCTGGACATGAATGAAGAAGACTGCATGCTGTTTTCGTTCATCGATCTTGAAGCCAGGCGTAAGGCGGAGACCGCGTTGCGTCAGAGCGAAGACCGGTTTGCCAAGACATTCAAGTTAACCCCGGTTCCGATCATGGTGTGCACGGCGGATCGTCAGCAAATCGTCGACGCCAACGAAGCGTTTTTTTCCACGTTGGGTTTCACCACCCTGGAGATGATTGGCAAAACCGTTGCCGAGATGGACTTCCTCGATAAGGGCAAAGGCGAGGTGCAGCTGTTCGATATCCTGGAAAAGAGCGGGCACATCGAAGGCATGGATTTCAAGGTCCGCAAGAAAAACGGCGAGATCATGCACTGTGTCCTGGCGGCAGACACCGTGACCATTCAGGACGCGGCGTGTTACCTGTTCGTGTTCATGGACATCACCGAGCGCAAACGCTCGGAGCTGGAGCTGGTGGAAGCCATCGAGACGGTGATGAAAGATGCCTCCTGGTTCAGCCAGACGCTGATCGAAAAGCTGGCGAATGCGAAACGCGTCAATGGCCAGAACCTGCCCACGGCCTCCTTCACCGACCTCACGGCCCGGGAGCGTGACGTGTTGGGCTTGATCTGCGAAGGGCTCGCGGACAAGGAGATCGCCTCACGTCTGAACCTGGCGCTCAACACGATCCGTAACCACGTGGCCACGGTGTATTCCAAGCTGGACGTTCACAGCCGGGCCGAAGCCATCGTCTGGGCCCGTGAACGCCACCTGTTCGCGAGCCAGGGCGCCAACAAACGCTGATCCCTGATGCAAATGCACTGGCGACACTGGTGCAAAAGCGCCTTAAAGGCCGAGCGCTCATGACTTAACCTGTGACTGTACCGGCCACTGCGGGCCGCAATGAGAGTGATCCTGGAGGACATACCATGAAGGCTGAACAGGTGAAGGGCGCATTGGAAAAGGCCGCGGGTAAAACCCAGGATTTTCTGGGCGAACTGACCGGGGACGAGCGCTTGCAGATGGAAGGGAAAGCAAGGCAGTCGGCTGGGGAGCTTCAGCAGCGTTATGGCGATGTATTGGACACCTGCGCGACTTACCTGCAACGCAGGCCGCGCGCCACTCTGTTTACCCTCGCGGGCTTGACGTTCGCGGTGGCCTGGCTGATCAAACACCGGAGTCATTGAGCGCTTTAAACCAGGCGGGTAAAGCCCATCATCCATCCGCCGCAAGCGACGGATGAGTTTCGACTGTTTCGGCACACAAGGCCAAATGCCTTGAACGTTTGCCGGACCACACCACGGTGTCGAGCCTCGGCACCCACGTTATCGGAGAAGCAATCATGAGCGGCACTTCAGACAAAATCAAAGGCATGGCCAACGAAGTGGTAGGCAACATCAAGCAAGGCGTAGGTAAGGTCACAGGCAACGAATCGTTGCAGGTCAAAGGCAAGATTCAGGAGAAGAAGGGTGAGGCCCAGCAGGTAGTCGGGGACGTCAAGGACGCGGTGGATAAACACTGACAGCGGTCAGGTGTTCAAAAAAGCGGTCATCTCAGGATGACCGCTTTTTGTTTGTCCTCGGGTCGGCGTCGAGGTGAATGGGAAATCGCCGCCGCCCGCGCGCCCCTTGATCCCTGCTTACTCAACGCTTTCGTACGGTAATCCCACGTAGTTTTCGGCAATGGTGGTGCGTCCCGCCAGAGAACCCACGAAATAATCCAGCTCGGTGTCTTTGATGCGCTGGCCGAACGCATCGACGTCGGGGAATGCGTGCAGCATTGAGGTCATCCACCACGAGAAACGCTCGGCTTTCCAGATACGCCGCAGGCAGATGGCCGAATACTGCTCAATCGCGTCAACACGGCCTTCCTTGTATACCTTGCAAAGAATATCGAACAACGTGCTGACGTCGCTGGCGGCCAGGTTCAGACCTTTGGCGCCTGTCGGGGGAACGATATGGGCGGCATCGCCCACCAGGAACAGCCTGCCGAACTGCATGGGTTCGACCACGAAGCTGCGCAGGGGGGCGATGCTTTTCTCGATGGAGTCACCGGTGACCAGACGTTCCGCCAGCTCGGCGGGCAGGCGGCATTTAAGTTCATCCCAAAAGCGCTGATCGGACCAGTCTTCGACTTTTTCTTGAGCCCCGACCTGCAAGTAGTAACGGGTGCGCGTGGGCGAGCGCATGCTGCACAACGCAAAGCCTCGTTCATGGGCGGCATAGACCAGCTCATCGTTGACCGGCGGCGTATCGGCGAGCACGCCTAACCAGCCAAAAGGGTAGACCCGTTCGAAAATCTTCAGTGCCTCGGCAGGGATGGATTGTCGGGCGACACCATGAAAACCGTCACATCCCGCGATGTAGTCACACTCCAGATGCACCGCCTCACCGTTTTTTTCGAAGGTGACGCAGGGCCGGTCGGTCTTCAGATCCTGAGGACTGACGTTCTCCACGTTATAAAACGTCTCGCAACCCGCCGCCTTGCGCGCCGTCATCAGGTCGTGGGTGACCTCGGTCTGGCCGTAAATCATGACGGTCCGGCCGCCCGTGAGCTGCTTGAGGTCGATGTGTTGGCGCTTGCCGGCGAACACCAGTTCAAAACCGTCGTGGACCAGGCCTTCGGCATCCATACGCTCGGCCACGCCGGCCTTGCGCAGCAGGTCGACCATCCCTTGTTCGAGCACACCTGCACGGATGCGACTGAGCACATACTCGGGGCTCTGCCGTTCAAGAATGATGTTGGCGATGCCCGCTTTATGCAGCAGCTGACCGAGCAGAAGGCCGGACGGACCGGCACCGATGATTGCGACTTGAGTCTTCATTGTTGTTATCCCCCGCAAGCTTGTTATGTTTATGTGCTTGCATTTTTCGCTTGCTGGAGGCGGTTTAGAAGTTTAAAAATCCTGATCTTCGGGTACTTTTCAGTAATCTGGGCGATTATCGCGCAGTCTGGAGCGGGCATGGTCAGGGCGTTGCTGGACAACATTCCGGTGTTCAAGCTGTACGGCGAGGGCCAGCGTTGGGCGACCCCCGACTTGCTGCATTGCGAGACCATTGCCAAACGCAGTCGCTTGCACCACTGGGAAATCCAGCCGCATCGGCACGCGGATCTGTGCCAGTTGCTCTACGTACGCAAGGGACAGGCGCACATTGATATCGAGGGGCAGCACCTCGTGGTGCGTGAAGCGGCCTTGCAAGTCGTTCCACCTCAGTGCGTCCACGGTTTTCGTTTCTCGGAAGACATCGACGGTTACGTGGTCACGCTCGCCGCTCCGCTCATCGCTCAGTTGCAGGCTCAGGCGGGCGCCACCCATGATGTGCTGGCCCAGCCGGCGCTCTATCCGGCGGGCAGCGATCGCAAATATCTGACGACACTCTTTACGGCGCTGCTGCGTGAGTACCAGACCCTCCAGTCGGGCCGGGATGTCGTGCTTCATTCGCTGATCAATGTGGCGTTGGTATGGGTCGGTCGACAAGCCACCGCACGCAACAGTTCGAAGCAGGCACCGGAGCGTGGTCGACGCTACCTTGCACACTTCATCAGCCTGATCGAAACGCATTTTCGGGAGCAGCCCAGCGTCGAGCACCTGGCCTACAAGGTGGACCTCTCGGTCGCGCAGCTAAACAATATCTGCCGCGAACTGGCAGGCCTCAGTGCGCTGCAGGTCGTGCACCAGCGCATGCTGCTCGAGGCCAAACGCAACCTGATCTACACCAGCATGACCGTTGCTCAAGTGGCCGATGCGCTTGGCTTTGCCGATCCAGCGTACTTCTCTCGCTTTTTCAAGCGCCTCAGTGGTCTCTCACCTTCGGATTTTCGTGGGCAGGGCCTGCGTCAAACGGATCCCGTCACGGGCACCTCCTGACGTCTCTGGCCGTCATCGTTCACACCTCATTTCCAAGTCAGGCATCGCGGTTGGCGATACCTCCTAGCGGAGGATCTGATTGGTGCGCGCGGGGTCGGGAGCGCTAAGGTCTACCGCCAGGGTTGCTCATTGGTCGGTGAACGACCGTCACCTCATGGAGGTGGGCACCTCATACTAAAAACAAGCAAGGTGAGATGATCATGAGCGTTACCGTCTTCGACTCGGCCGTTCAATCCCAGGCTGCCCCCACGCCAGCCACATTCCCGATCAATCAATGGTACGTCGCGGCCTTGTCCAAAGAGCTTGGAGATGCTCCCTTGGCGCGCACATTACTGGGCATCCCGGTCGTACTTTTTCGGTGCGCCGACGGCACGGTTGCTGCGTTGGAAGACCGCTGCTGTCACCGGGCGCTGCCACTGTCAAATGGCACGCTGGAAGCGCGAGGCATACGCTGCGGCTACCACGGTCTGCTGTTCGATGCTCAGGGCAAATGCATTGAGGTGCCGGGCCAGGATCGCATTCCCGCAAAGGCGAAAGTCCCTGCGTATGTTGTCCGTGAAAAGGATCACATTGTCTGGGTCTGGCACGGCAGCGAGGCGCACCCTCAACCCCTGTCCGAACCGCCTGCCTATGACGTGCACAGCAGCGGCCTCTACCTCTATGACGGCGATGTCTATCACTACGATGCGCCTTACCAGCTCATCCACGACAATCTTCTGGATTTGAGCCATCTGGGCTATGTGCATCTGCGCACCATTGGTGGCAATGCAAGCATTCATATGAACGCGCGCATGGATGTGCAGAGTGATGATCAGACGGTGCGGGTAGTGCGACACATGCTTGATTCCGTGCCGCCTCCCACCTATACCGCGGCCTATCCCTTTTCCGGCAACGTGGATCGGTGGCAGGAGATCGAGTTTCACGTCAGCCATCTGCGCATCTGGACGGGCGCTGTGGATGCAGGCTCCGAATCGATCGATGACCCGCATCGCGGCGGTTTTCATATGCGCGGCTTTCATGGGGTGACGCCCGAAACCGAAACGACCAGCCACTACTTCTGGACGATAGCGACCAATCCGCTGAGCGATCCGGAGGCCGTCAAAGCAAAAGTGGTTGAGCAGACAATTCTGACCTTCGACGAAGACAAAGTGGTCATCGAGGCGCAGTACCGAAACATGTGTCGTTTTGGTAAGTCGGCTACCGTCGATATCCACGTCGACGTGGGTGCGAACCGTGCGCGGCGAATCATCGAACGGTTACGTCAGATTCACGCGGATAACCCGCCAGATGAGCGAGGATAATAAGAAAATGGCCTATTTGAGAAACACCTGGTACGTCGCCGCCTGGGATGAGGAAGTCAAACCCCACGCGCTGTTCAGCAGACGTTTACTGGGGGAAACGCTGGTGTTTTTTCGTGAACAGTCCGGTCAGGTTCGCGCCCTGGCTGACCGTTGTGCTCATCGTTTCGCGCCCTTATCCAAAGGCACCTTGTGCCAGGATGTCGTGCGCTGCCCGTACCACGGGCTTGAATTCGACGGCGAAGGTCAGTGCACCCGCAACCCTCACGGAAACGGCGCCATTCCCAAGGCTGCGCAGGTTCGCGCCTACCCGGTGGTGGAGAAGTACAGCGTCATCTGGATCTGGATGGGTGATGTGGAGAAAGCGGATGAAACACTCATTCCTGATTTCTCCTGCATGGACCCGCAGCGATTCTACGTTGCCAAGCGCTACCTGCATGCGCGGGCCAATTACGTCCTGGAATCCGACAACATCCTTGATCTGTCTCATATTCAGTACCTGCATCCTACGACCCTGGGCAGCGAAGATGTAAGCAGCGCGTTCACCAAGGTCGAGCAGGAAGGCGCAACGGTCTGGTCCTATCGCCAAACCGTGAACGAGATCATGCCGGCATTCCTTTACGACGCAATGGGTATCCCGGCCAATACGCCCGTGGACCGGTGGACGGACGTGCGCTGGGACGCCCCCGCCAATATGTTGCTGTTTGCCGGCGCGGTGCCCACTGGCCGTCCGCGCAGTGAAGGCCGTGAGACCGCACTGCCGCACCTGTTTACGCCGGAAACCGAAACGACCACCCACTACTGGTTTTCTTTTCCGATGCCCGTGGAGATGGGGGAGTTGGGTCAGCAGATTGCGCAAGGACAGGTATCCGCGTTGGCCGTCCCATTCACCGAGGAAGACTTGCCGATGCTGGAAGCGCAGCAGTTGGCGATGGGGGACGACGATTTCTGGTCGTTGAAACCCGTGTTGCTACCGGGTGATGCTGCCGCCATTCGTGCGCGCCGTGTGCTCGACAGTTTGATTGCGCAGGAGAAAGAAGTCGGCCTCTAACCGCGGCCATCGTGCGGAGTATGTAACGAGGCCGCTGCAACCCTCACGGCGTGCAGCGGCCTTTTTCGTTGTGCGGGATTAACGCGCCTTATCCCGGTGATTTATTCCGGCTTCCCACCCGGCATCCATTTTTCACGGTGCTGGAACAGGAAGTACTGCGAGGTATCGGCACTGGAGGGTTCAACCCGGGGCGACCAGCTGTCGTCGTGCAGGTCCATGTCGGCGTCGTACTCGACATGGCAGCCCATGGGGCTGTTGAAATACCAGAACCAGTTCGATCCCAGCTGATGCCGGCCCGGACCCCAGAATGACTCGTAGCCTTTTTCAACGAAGCGCGTGCCGGCGAGCATGACTTCTGTGGGACCTGCCATGTGAAAAGTGAAGTGCTCAATGCCTTTCATGAACGGCGGCGTCTGAATGAAGAACAACGTGTGGTGGTCTTGCGTGCCGGCCGGGCGCAGGAAAGGGCCTGTGCCAATGAAGCGGTCGGTGCAGACGAAACCCAGGCGGGTGTAAAACGCTTCTGCTTTGTCGGCATCCGGGACGAAATAGACAACGTGCGACAGGCTGCGGGGCAGGGCAGGCATTTCATTGCTGGCGCCCAGGCTGTTGATCTCGCGCAGCGTCGACGACCCGGGTGCGTTGCTCACTTCGCCAGGCAGTGACAGTTCACGGCGCTGGGTGATCCTGAAACCGACGGCAAATCCCATATCGTCTACCGCGTGCAGCACACCATCTTCTGTGCGGCTGACCTCACGATCCCTGCGCAATTCGGTCTCGATGGCCAGCAGTGTTTCTTCATCAGCAACGCCGTATACCGTCTCGCGCAGGGTGCTGGCCGTGCCCATTGCGGTCGGCAGCTGCGGATCATCCCGATGGCGGATGAGAACACCGGTGCCGTCCAGCGCTTCGAGGAAGCCGCCTGTGTCATCGACATCAATGGGCTTGAGGCCATAGTCGGTCAGGTACTGTGCGCAAACGCCAACGTCGTCGACGCCGAATACCAGATATTCAGGTCCGATAATATTCATGAGCTGTCTCTCTTGTTGTGGCTCAGGCCGTACGGCCGCCCAAAGTTTCAGCGACCCAGTCAGCGATGTACTGACCCGCGTTGATGCTGTTGTCGAAGCTGGAGTGCTGCACGCCGCCTTCTCGTTCGGTGAAGACTTTCAGTTCCCGTTGAGGGCTGTTGATCAACTGTTCGTAGGTGCGATGCGCCCATTTCAGCGGAATCTGGCTGTCTTTTTCGCCGTGGGTCACCAGGAACGGCACTTTGATTCGGTCCAGCACGCCATCCAGATGGACGTGCTCGGCCACCGTCATGAACTCATCGATGTCCTTCGCGCCCCACACCCAGCACACATGTTTCCAGTAGTGCGGGACCGGTAAGTTGCCCTCATTGGCCAGGCGCCGTTTCTGCACATCGCGCCAGTCATGGTTGGCACCCCAGACCACGCCACAGGCAAAGCGTGGCTCGAAAGCGACGGCGCGCGGGCAGTAATAGCCGCCCAGTGAAACACCTTCCAGACCAATGCGTTTCGGGTCGATGTCGTCACGCGTCTCTAACCAGTCCACCACGCGGCTGGCCCAGTGCTCGCTGTCATAGCGTGCTGTCAGGCCTTGCAGGCGCAAGGCCTCGCCCGTTCCAGGCTGATCGATGACCAGAGAAGCGATACCGCGTTTTGCCAGCCATGCCGGCAGACCCACCCGGTACTTCATCTCCTTCGTGGAATCCAGGCCATTGACCTGCACCAAAATGGGCGCAGGCCCCTGTACACCTTCGGCGCGGGTATAGAGCCCTGACAAATGACTGCCTTCGTAGGGGATCTCTACCCGTTCGCAATTTTCCGAGGACAGGCGCACGCCGCGAGCAAAGGTGTCCAGAAACCGCTGATAGAGCGCTTCCCGAGCCGGGGCGCCGTGGGCCTGCAGGCGTTCGCAGGTGATGTAATACGTCGCCGCACGGTTGTATTTCTCGCCGGCGGAAAACAGCCGGCCGCGGGCCTCGTCTTCTTCGGCAAGGCTGCACAACTTGTCAGCCATCTTTGACCAGGTCTCACGAAACGCCTGTGTGCCGGTTGCGTCGGGGTGCTTGGCACTTTCTTGAAGCGGCGCGCACATCTCTTCGATTTCGCCAATGCGGGCACCCATCTCGATGGCCAGGTCTACGGACAGATTCCAGACGTAATTGGTGGGGAAGTAGCGAAACATATTTTTATTATCCTTCTAACGGTTCCGAGGCGCGGCACTGTGAAACGCATGCCGCAGCGGGCACACGCATCAGTGCCAGCACGCAAGGAAGCTCGCACGCTTGCATCTGATCGACAAATTGCGAGTTCAC
The DNA here is from genome assembly GCF_039697315.1 of Pseudomonas abietaniphila. Taxonomy (NCBI): domain Bacteria; kingdom Pseudomonadati; phylum Pseudomonadota; class Gammaproteobacteria; order Pseudomonadales; family Pseudomonadaceae; genus Pseudomonas; species Pseudomonas abietaniphila. The sequence continues at coordinate 5,458,525 of NZ_CP155619.1, forward strand.
ATGCCAGCCATCGCGGTTCGCGATAGGTGTGCCAGCAGATCGATGCGCGCAGCGTTAGCAGGAAGGGAAAACGATCAGACGAGGGGAGGGGTTTCAAAACTCCGGACGGTTTCGAGCAACTTGGTACGAAGCCAGATCAGCATCGCATCGCCGTCGAGGCTGCGATGCCATGACATGTACTCCCGCATCACCGGAATTTTTACCGGGGGCGGAATCAGTCGCAATGGCAGCAGTTGCGCGTAGAGCGAGGCGAGGCGGCTGTGCATGGTCGCGATTCGCTGAGAGCCGATGAGAAGATGAGGGATGGTGTTGAAGTCGTGAGTGATGACTTCCATGCGGCGCTGGCAGCCGTACTGGTCCATGAACCATTGCTCGATGGCTGGCGTGCGGCTGCGTCCAAAGGCAGCCGCCACATGACCCATTTCCAGGTAGTTCTCCAGCGTGAAGGGCTCTCTGACGCTGGTGTTGCCTTCCCACACCACGCACACGTGTTGTTCTTCAAACAGCAGCTGTGAGGGATGCTCCGCATTGATGTGTTGCTCAGGCGCAATCATCAGGTCGATCTCGCCACGCATCAACATTTCGAGCGCTGTTTCCCCTGGACTCATCAACTCGAACGTAACGTGCGGGGCGTCCGAAACGATGCGCTGAATCACCTCGGCAAACAGCACGTTGATCAGGTAGTCAGAGGCCATGATCCGGAAGTGCCGCTTGCTCTGGGCGACGTCAAAGACAGGCTTTGCAGCGATCGACGTCTGAATCTTCAGAAGCACTTCTCTCACCGGAATCTGCAAGTCCTTGCCGAGCATCGTCGGCGTCATCGTCCGCCCCACCTGAACCAGCAATTCGTCCTCGAAGTAGGCACGCAGCCTGCGCAAAATTCCGCTCAATGCGGACTGCGTCATATGCAGGCGTCCCGCAGCCCGGGTGATGTTCTGTTCTTCGAGCAACACATCCAGAGCGACGAGCAGATTGAGATCGAGGTGGTTGAAACGCATGGTAGCTGGCTCATTGTTGTATTTATTTTTGAAATACTTTCCATGGCAACTCCCGATTAGTCAACGCCTCATTTCCTGCTTATCGTCGACCCAACAGTAAGCCTGCAGCTGCGGTCGGTGGTGGCTTTTGCGGCAACGCACCCGTGCGTTCAGCGCTTCCCGTTTGATGATCAAAACAACAAAAACAAAAGGAACGCCTAATGAGCGAAGTCGATAAGGTCCTGGTCGTGGGCGGTGGTATCGGTGGTCTGTGTGCCGCCATTGCGCTGCGTCGTGAAGGCGTCCCGGTGGATCTGGTGGAAATCAAATCCGACTGGACCGTTTACGGCGTGGGGATCATCCAGCAGAGCAACGTGGTCCGGGAAATGGCCCGCCTGGGCGTGCTGGACCGGTATCTGGATGCCGCGTACAGCTTCGAAGACGTCGGCATCTATGACCTGGAAGGCGCACCGCTGGCCCGCATTCCCGGCCAACGGTTGGCGGGTCCTCAATACCCGGCCAACGTCGGTATCTCACGGCTGGCGCTGCACAAGGTGTTGAGCAGCACTGCCATTGAGCTGGGCGCACAGATTCGCCTGGGACTGAGCGTCGAAACGTTCGAGCAGGATGAAGAAGGCGTGGACGTGAGCTTCACAGACGGTTCTCAAGGACGCTATGCGTTGATGGTCGGGGCCGACGGGGTGTACTCGAAAATTCGCACCCTCCTGTTTGGCGACATGTATCGCCCGCGGTTCACGGGGCAGGCGGTCTGGCGCTACAACTTTCCCCGCGATCCTTCCATCGATCATCTCGCCAGCTACATGGGGCCCGGCGGCAATGCCGGTCTGGTGCCGCTCTCTGACAACCTCATGTACATGTTTTCGACCTCCCACGAGCCCGAGAACCCTTGGTATCCGCCCGAGCAGTTGGCTGAGCTGATGCGTGATCGCATCAGCAACGTTGGCGGGCTGGTCGGTCGATTGCGCGAGCAGATCACCGAGAGCAGCCAGGTCGTCTACAAGCCCATGGAAGTCGTGTTCGTCGACGAGCGCTGGTTCAAGGGACGCGTGTTGCTGATCGGCGACGCCGCCCACGCCACGACCCCGCATCTGGGGCAGGGCGCGGGCATGGCGATTGAAGATGCCCTGGTGCTGAGCATGGAGCTGACCGCAGACGGCAGCATGGAACAGAAGCTTCAACGCTTCATGAATCGCCGTTTCGAGCGCTGCAAGTTCATCAGCGAGAAGTCGGTGCTGGCGGGTGATCGGGAAATGGCCCGGGATCAGAGTTTTGATCGCATCGGCCTGACCAAGCAAATGCTCAAGCTCACCGCCGAGCCCATCTGACCTCTCGTGCCACCGGCGTGGCGCTGGCATGAACAACACGCAAGGGAGCGGCAATGATCGACGTTATTGTGACCTGCAAAAAGCGCGAGGCCGACGGGATTTTCAGCTTCGAGCTCGCCCGGACTGACGGCGCCCCACTGGCGCCGTTCAGTGCCGGCTCGCACATCGACGTGCACCTGGGTTCAGGACTGGTGCGCCAGTATTCGCTGTGCAATCACCCCGACGAGCAGTTTCGCTATCAGATCGGGGTGTTACTGGACCCTGCCTCCCGAGGCGGGTCCAAGGCGATGCATGCCCTTGAAGAAGGCTGTGTGGTGCAGATCAGCGAGCCGCGCAATCTGTTCGCCCTGGCGCACGGTGCCCGACGCTCGTTGTTGTTTGCCGGGGGCATTGGGGTTACGCCGATTCTTTGCATGGCTGAACGTCTGGCGCAGATCGATGCCGCGTTCCAATTGCATTACTGCGGCCGTTCGGTCGCCAGCGTCGCGTTCATCGAGCGTATTCAGCAATCGCGTTTTGCTGAACGGGCGCATCTGCACTTTGATGACCAGCCCGAGACGCGACTCGACGCAGTTCAGGCATTAAGCGGCTATCGCGAAGGCGATCACCTGTATGTCTGCGGCCCCGGCGGATTCATGGGATTCATCCTGGAGCAGGCCCGGTTGGCTGGCTGGCCTGAGGACAGTCTGCACCGGGAATATTTTGCCGCCCAGCCACAGGCTGTGGCTCAAGCCGATGACGGAAGCTTCGAAGTGATGCTGGCGAGTACCGGGCGCTGCTTCGTCGTGCCCGCCGATTACTCAGTGGCTCAAGTGCTGCTTGAGAATGGCATTGACCTGCCGTTGTCATGCGAAGCGGGCATTTGCGGCACATGCCTGACCCGTGTAATCGAGGGCGAGCCAGACCATCGGGACATGTTCATGACCCCGGCCGAGCAGGCGCTGAACGATCAATTTACGCCCTGCTGTTCGCGGTCTAAAAGTCCCCGCCTGGTGCTGGACCTTTAGACTGTGAGACCCCGTTCCCCCATGACCCTCAGCCGAACTTTCCTGTGTCAGCAGGACTCAATCGCGGACGGCTCGGCACGCGGTTTCGATCCTCATGCCGAGGGACGCGACACGCTGTTGGTCGTCCGCTGGCGGGGCGTGCTTCGTGCCTGGCTGAACCGCTGTCCGCACATGGACGTCGCCATGCAATACCGCAAAGACCGGTTCATGTCTGCAGATGGCCAACACATTGTCTGCTTCGCACATGGGGCCCTTTTTCGACCGGATGACGGGCTGTGTGTGCTCGGTCCTTGCCTTGGACAAACCCTGCAGCAGCAACCGATCGTCATCGACGAAGACGGTGCTGTCTGGCTGATGGATACCCCTGCGCAACCTCTCACGGCATAACAACAAGAGAACCCAGCCATGGCTCGCACTCATGTCAATTGCAACACGCTGTTTACCGGCCTCGAAGACACCGCGCGGCAGCATCAGCGACTGATCATCGAAGACGGCGTCTTCACGTATGTCGGCCCGCAGGATTCAGCCCCGGCAATCGGTGCCGGTGAGGAAGTCATCGACACCGGCGAGCATTTCGTCATGCCGGGACTGGTCGATGTGCATACCCATCTCGTGTTCGGTAACGCGAAAAGCGAGGAGGACATTGATCTGCACGTGTCACCTGAGTTTCGCGCCCTGCGCGGTCTGTTTTTCACCCAGCACGTGCTCGCGGCCGGTTATACCTCCGTCGTGGTGCCAGGTGATGCAGGCCAGTGCAGTATTTCGGTTCGCAACGCGATTAACGCCGGCATGTTCACAGGCCCGCGCATCGCCGCCAGCAGCAATGTCATTTCCAACCGGCAAAGCCTCAACGACTGGTTCCCCAGCTGGGTCGGCACGCCGGAGTATTTCAGTGGCCGGCTGTGCGCCACCCGTGATGAGCAGATTGCCGAGATACGCCGTCAGGCAAAGGACGGCGTGGACTTGATGAAGATCGCCATGGATGGTCCGCATTTTCGTCCCAACGGTGAGCACATTGCGGCCTTCACCGAGGATGAAACGCGCTTCATGGTCGACGAGATCCACCGTCTGGGCAAGAAAGTGGCCGTGCACGCCTATGGCCGCGAAGCCGTCCTGTACGCCGCCAAGGCCGGCGTTGACGTGATCTTTCATGGCTTCTTCATGGACGACGAGTGCATTGAAGCCATCTTGAAGTCCGGCAGCCATGTCGCCCCGACCTTCACCATGCTGGCGAACAACACGGAGTTCGCCGAGCCCTACGAAGCGTCGACCAAATCCGGCTACGCCTCCATGCAGCGCAGGGTGATCGAAGCAGGCTGTCGCAACCTGAAAAAAGCCTTTCAGGCCGGGGTTCCCTTCATGACCGGCAGTGACAGCGGCTTTGCCATTACCCCTTATGGCGAGTGGCATGCGCGAGAAATCGAAATCCTGGTGGACTGGTTAGGCCTGAGTCCCGCCCAGGCCTTGCGGGCTGCCACCTCGGTGTCGGCCAAAATGATGCCTGCCGCGCAACGGGTCGGGGCACTGGAAGTGGGGCGCCGTGCAGACTTCATTCGCGTCGACGGGTCGCCGCTGGACAATGTCGCCATCCTTCAAGAACGCCAACGCATTTGTGGCGTGTATCTGGGTGGCCGCCGTATCGAGGCCCAGGTGCCGGGGTATGACCCTAACCGGGTGAGCGATTTCAATACCGTGAAGTGGTCGGAACTGCACACGCGACAACGCGCTGTGGAGATGGGCAAACGCCCGCTGTCCACCCTGAATCGGCAATGAGGAGCGTGGCATGAACCGACTCACACTGACCCTCGCTGACCGCATGGTCGACGAGGCACTGAGCGAAGGCGCGCGGCAAGGATTTCAACCCCTTTGCGTGGCCGTGCTGGATGCGGGCGGGCATCTGTTGGCACTCAAACGCGACGAGCGTGCGAGCCTTTTGCGCCCTCAGATTGCCAACGGTAAAGCCAGCTCCGTGCTTGGCATGGGCTTCGGCGGGCGTGAGCTGGCTCGTCGGGCGGAACGGATGCCTGCCTTTTTCGGGGCGCTGAGCGATCTGGCGGGCGGGAACATGCTGCCTGTCCCCGGTGGCGTGCTGATCCGGGATGACGCTGGCGACATCGTTGGCGCCATCGGCATCAGCGGAGACACCTCGGACAACGATGAGCGTTGCGCCCTGGTGGCGATCGCTGCGGTCGGTCTTGTCGCCGATGCTGGCGCACGCTGAAGGTGCCGCGCCAAAGGCGTCGATCGATGTGCGACAGCCATCGCTTACGCAATGCTGCGACCCGTTCAGGTATCTAGGTTTGCAATACATCGCATCTCAAGAGTCGATTAGTCAAAACACCTGTTTGGCCTGAAGCTGTACCCAGCCAACCCATTGTTCCCCGGTACTGGTTACTCGGTAATGGTGGGGGTCATAAAATAAGAAGAGTGAGGTTCACCATGATCTCGAGCAAACCGTTGTTTTCCTCCCGCGCAAAAAGCGTCGCCTTCTTAAGAAGGTGTCCCTCCGTTTCTTTCAATCTCGACACTTACTCCACCTGAGCCTGTCGCCCGCTGAAACTCGTCTACGAGGAGCGCTGCTCGCCTGCGTGAAAGCAGTACGTCAGTCCTACGGATAAAAACAACAAAGAGGGATAGTTGATGGCCACTCATAAAGGGGCAAGGGCAAACTCGCGCCCGATATTTGCCCGACACCCACTGGTATTTGCATTAACAGCCGTATTCGGCGGTGTACCGCTGGTGCAAGCGTTTGATTTCGACACGGGGAATCCGGATATCCGGACGCGCTGGGACAACACGCTCAAGTACAGCTCGGCCTGGCGGACCAAAAGTGCCTCGTCGCAACTCACCAACAGCAGTACGTCGGTAAACGGGGACGACGGTGATCGCAACTTCGGCAAGGGCTTGATTTCCAGTCGCCTGGATTTGCTCTCTGAATTCGACATCAGTTACCAGAACTTCGGCGCCCGGCTGAGCGGCGCCGCCTGGTACGACGACGTCTACAACAAGCAGAACGACAACAACTCGCCGGGCACCGTCAACAGCGTCTCGGTGAATTACGACCATTTCACGGATCGCACCCGGAATTTGCACGGCCGCCAGGCGGAACTGCTCGACGCCTTCATTTACGGCAAAGGCGATCTGGGCGAAATGCCGGTGTCCGGACGCATCGGTCAGTACGCGATGCAATGGGGTGAAAGTCTGTTTTACGGCATGAATGGCATTGCCGGAGGCATGGCGCCTATTGATGTTGTGAAGGGTGTGTCAGTGCCCAACACCCAGTTCAAGGAATTGATACGGCCGGTCAACCAGATGTCCGGGCAGTTGCAGATCACGCCGGATGTCTCGATTGGCGCGTATTACCAGTTTGAGTGGGAAGCGAACCGGTTGCCGGGTTCGGGCAGTTACTTCTCGTCCTTCGATGCCATCGGTCAAGGCAACGAACGCCTGTTCGCGGGCGCACCACTTTTCCCCGGCGCTCAGCCGCTGGCTTTCTACCATGGCTCTGACAAACAGGCGAAAGACTCGGGGCAGGGTGGCGTACAGGTCAAGTGGCGCACCGAAAACTATGACTTCGGCGTCTATGCCATTCGCTTCCACGACAAAAACCCGCAGTTACTGGTCCGTCCGGATTTCGCCAACCTGAACCCGCTGACCGGTGATGCCGGTGAATACAGCTGGGTTTACGGGGAAGGCATCAAGGCATTGGGCGCCAGTTTTTCCACCACGGTGGATGCCTTCAATATCGCAGGCGAGATGTCGACGCGCTGGGACCAGCCGCTGGCGTCGACCAACCAGCGCACGCTGTTGCCGGGCGAAGGCATCTCCAATGAAGCGGACGATGCGTTGTATGCAACGGGGCGCACATTGCACGCCAACCTTTCGTGGCTGGCGACGTTGAGTCCGAACTTCTTAGCGCAGGAAACCAGTTTTCTGGGTGAGTTCGCGTGGAACCGCACCCTGAGCGTTACCCGCAATCCGGACGCCGTCGATCACAACGCCGATCGTGACGCGTGGAGCTTCAGAACCGTTTACGAGCCGATGTATCGCCAGGCGTTTTCCGGCATGGACATCAGCATCCCCTTCGGCGTGAGTTTTACCCATGGCGCTTCAGAGTCGCTGGGGACTGCCTTCGGTACCGACCGAGGCGGCGACATCAACATCGGCGTCAAGGGTAACTACCTCAACACCTGGAACCTGGGGCTCACGTACACCCACTACTACGGCCCGGCCAACACCTTTCTCGACGCCAGTAACAACTACACCTTCGAACAGTCGCTCAAGGACCGAGATTTCGTCGCCTTCAGCGTCAGCCGTACTTTTTGAGCCTGGGAACAACTGCCATGACTACGTGTAAAACCGTGCCCCTTCGCAAAAAAATGACGCTTCTTCTTACGTCGCTGGCGGCTGCCCTGCTGGTGTCTCAGGGGGCTTTGGCAGCGGATGCTGCTGACCTGAAAACCACCCTCACGCCCCTGGGCGCCGAGCGGGCTGGCAACGCCGACGGCAGCATTCCTGCCTGGACCGGGGGGTTGACCAAAGTCGACCCTGGCTACAAAGAGGGCGGCAAGCGCACCGACCCTTTTGCCGCCGAGAAGCCGGTGTTCAGCATCACCTCGAAGAACATCGGACAGTACGCCGACAAAGTCACGCCGGGCATTCAGGCGATGTTGAAGAAATACCCGGACAGCTATCGACTGGACGTTTACCCCACGCACCGGACAGCTGCAGCGCCACAGTCGGTGTATGACGCCACCTATGCCAACGCAAGCAAGACCCGACTGGTCGACAGTTCAGCCGGTCTGATTCCCCAGGACGGTGAGGGCGGCATTCCCTTTCCTTTGGCGAAGGACGGCGTTCAAGCCATCTGGAACCATTTGATGCGGTGGCGCGCCGCGTCGTGGCATACGGATTTCTCCCAATACCTGACGACCTCCGATGGCAAGCATGTGCTGACCAACGATTCGCGTGCGGACTATCAGATGCCCTGGTATTTGCCGGACGGCGGGAAGAAGGACGGCACCTTCTGGAGCATTCGCATGATCAACGACGGCCCGCCGTTGCGCGCCGGTGAAGCCATCACGGGCCGTGAAAACGTGAATGCCGACAACACCGGCGCCTGGACGTATTTGCCTGGCCAACGGCGCGTCCGCCGTCTGCCCAACGCGTGCTGCGACACGCCGACACCGGCCACTGCCGGTGTGATGAGCTTCGACGAGCTGTACGTCTTCACGGGCCGGGTCGACCGTTTTGACTGGAAATTGGTGGGCAAGAAGGAGATGTACATCCCCTACAACTCCAACAAGGTCTTCACGGCTGCCAGTCCCGAAGCCTTGCTGGGTGATCACCACTTGAATCCCGATGTACTGCGTTGGGAGCTGCACCGTGTATGGGTCGTTGAGGCAACGCTCAAATCCGGCAAGCGTCATGTGATGCCACGCAGCACGTATTACCTGGACGAGGATACCTGGGCCGCGGTGCTGGGCGAGCGCTATGACGCTCAGAACCAACTGGCCAAAGTGCTGTGGACCACGCCGGTCGTGCTGCCCGATTTGCCGGGTGTCGTGACGGTGACCAACGGCTTCTACGACTTGCTCTCCAGCACCTGGTTCACCGGTGACATCTTTGCTGGAAAGAGTGAGCAGTATCGCGTGGTGCAGGCCTACAAGGATTCGGTGTTCACGCCGGACGCCCTGGCTGGCGAAGGCGTGCGCTGATATGAACGGCAAACGTTGGCTGGCCCTGTGCCTGGTGGCGGTCGTACCGCCGCTGCTGGCAGCCCCTCCTGTCGATGTGCTGAGTCGCCCGGCAACGCAGTCAGTGCAGGCGCTGCACGGCGTCATGCAGGCCATTACCCGTGCAGGGGATCGATTGGTCGCGGTGGGAGAGCGTGGCACCGTTCTGCTCTCTGATGATAACGGCGCGAGTTGGCGTCAGGCGGCGGTCCCTGTGAGCAGTACGCTGACCGCGGTGCAGTTTGTGGGGCAACAAGGTTGGGCGGTGGGCCATGCCGGTGTGGTGCTGCACAGCACAGACGGCGGAGAGCATTGGGCGCTTCAGCTGGATGGGCGTGTTCTCGCCGCGCTGGAACTGAAGGCCGCGCAGCAGCAAGGCGACGAACGTCGGCTCGCCGCTGCACGGCAAGGGGTCAACGATGGCGCGGACAAGCCGCTCATGGCGCTCAGCTTCACCGACGCGCTCAACGGCATCGTCGTGGGTGCCTACGGACTGGCGCTGACCACTCACGACGGTGGTCAGACGTGGTCATCGCTCATGGGGCGTCTGCCTAATCCTCAAGGGCTTCATCTGTACGCCGTCGCACAAACAGGCGGTCACGTTTACGTGGCGGGTGAACAGGGCCTGTTCCTGCGATCACTCGACCATGGCGAGCATTTCGAGGCGGTCGATACGCCTTACGAGGGCAGTTATTTCACCCTCGCCGTACAGGGCGATGGCTCCGTCTGGGTCGCGGGCCTTCGCGGCAAGGTTTTCCGGGTCGGCAATGACGGACAGACCTTCGCCGAGGTGGTCAACCCGCTTCTCGTTTCCATCAACGATATGCGTCTGCTCGGTCAGCAACTTGTCCTGGTCAACCAGGCGGGCGGCGTGTTGCAGGCATCGGCTGATCGCACCCATCTGGCTCCACTCGCGCTGCCACCCGGACCACCCCTGACGGCCATCGCCCAGGCGGCCGACGGCACCCTGGTGGGCGTCGGTTTTGCCGGACCTGCGCGCCTGGCCACGCCCTTGAACGCTGTGGAGTAAGCCCATGCATGCCGCGAACCCACCAGGCTCGATGCCCTTGAATGGCAACCTTGCCGATTTCGATCAGCGCTCTGGCTCTCTGCTTGAGCGAGCGCTGTTTAACCACCGTCGTATCGTCCTTGTGCTGTGCCTGTTGGTCACGGCGCTGTTGGGCTGGCAAGCGACACGGCTTCAGCTCAACGCCAGCTTTGAAAAGATGATCCCGACCGATCACCCCTTCATCGCCAACTATCTGCAGCACCGCCAGGAGCTGTCGGGTCTGGGTAATGCCGTGCGCATCGCGGTCATCAATACCCGCGGGGGGATCTACGACGCGCATTACCTGGAGACCCTGCAAAAACTTAACGATGCCGTTTACCTGCTGCCGGGCGTGGACCGTGCATTCATGAAGTCGCTGTGGACGCCCGCCACCCGATGGGTAGGCGTGACCGAAGAGGGGCTGGAGGGTGGACCGGTCATTCCTGACGGGTATGACGGTTCCGCCGCCAGTCTGGACGCACTCAAGCGCAATATCGAACGCTCCAACGAGATCGGGCAGTTGGTGGCGTTTGACCAGCAATCGAGCATCCTTTACGTGCCGTTGCTGACCACCACTGCCGATGGCCGAGCGCTGGATTACACGGTGCTCTCGCAGCAACTGGAGGCGCTTCGGGCGCAGTATCAGGATGTATCCATCGAGATTCGCATCACCGGGTTCGCCAAGGTGGTCGGGGATCTGATTCAGGGGCTCAGGCAAATCCTGCTGTTCTTCGGCGCAGCCATTGCCATCACCGCGGCGGTGCTCTACTGGTACACCCGGTGCCTGCGCAGCACGGTATTGGTGATGAGTTGTTCGCTGGTGGCGGTGGTCTGGCAGTTGGGCCTGCTCCCTCTGCTCGGGTTCGAGCTGGACCCGTATTCGGTGCTGGTGCCTTTTCTGATCTTCGCCATCGGCATGAGCCATGGCGCACAGAAAATGAACGGGATCATGCAGGACATCGGCCGGGGCATGCACCGGCTGGTGGCCGCGCGTTTTACCTTCCGCCGGTTGTTTCTGGCCGGGCTCACGGCACTGCTGTGTGACGCGGTGGGCTTTGCGGTCTTGATGATCATCAAGATTCAGGTCATACAGGACCTGGCGGTGATCGCCAGCATCGGCGTGGCGGTGTTGATCTTCACCAATCTGATTCTGCTACCGGTGCTGCTGTCCTATCTGGGCGTGAGCGCAGTGGCTGCCAAGCGCAGCCTTCGCAGTGAGGAGGCCGACATGGCGGGCGCGGTGCGCCATCCTGCCTGGCGTTTCCTCGACCTTTTCACGCAGCGACGCTGGGCGGCGACTTGCGTGCTGATCGCGTCCGTTCTGGCGGTGGCGGGTTATCTGGTGAGCCTGCACCTCAAAGTGGGTGACCTGGACGCCGGCGCCCCTGAGCTGCGCGCCGACTCCCGATACAACCAGGACAATGCCTATTTGACGCAGCACTACGGCGCCAGCAGCGATGTCTTTGCGGTCATGGTCAAGACGGCCCCAGGGGGCTGTTCCAGCTACGACACCTTGCAACGGGTCGATAACCTGGACTGGCAATTGCGCGGCCTTGCGGGTGTGGATTCCACCAACTCGCTGGCGCTGCTTAACCGTCGGGTGCTGGTGGGCTTATCCGAGGGCAACCCCAAGTGGTACGAGCTGCTTAACAACCAGGCGACCCTGAACATGGTCACGGCCGGCGCGCCGCGAGGCCTGTACAACGAAGACTGCAGTTTGCTGACCCTGTACGCCTTCCTGACCGATCACAAAGCCGACACCCTGGAACGCGTGGTGTCCAGCGTTCAAGGCTTTGCGAGAGAAAACGACAGCGACCAGGCGCAGTTCCTGCTGGCGGCCGGCAGTTCGGGCATCGAAGCGGCCACCAACATCGTGGTCAAGCAAGCCAGTCACGAGATGCTCTGGTGGGTCTACGGCGCGGTCTGTCTGCTGTGCCTCGTCACGTTCCGCAGCTGGCGGGCCGTCCTTTGCGCGGTCTTGCCGCTGATGCTCACGTCCATTCTGTGCGAAGCATTGATGGTGTGGCTGGGGATCGGGGTGAAGGTGGCGACGTTGCCGGTGATTGCCCTCGGTGTAGGCATCGGCGTCGACTATGCGCTGTACGTGATGAGCATTGTCCTGGCCGAAATGCGCCGTGGGTCGACCCTGTCCCAAGCCTATTACCGAGCGCTGCAGTTCACCGGAAAGGTCGTGATGTTGACCGGCGTGACGCTGGCGATCGGCGTCGGCACCTGGATGTTTTCACCTATCAAGTTCCAGGCGGACATGGGGGTGCTGCTGGCCTTCATGTTTGTCTGGAACATGGTCGGCGCGTTGGTCCTTCTGCCCGCGCTGGCGTATTTCCTTCTGCCACAACGGCCGGTGCGGGTGAACACACCGGCGCCTGCAACATTCGCTGCCCGGCGTCCGTTGAAGCACAAGGCACCACAACGTCTGGAGGTGCGTCATGACAGCTGAACCACGCTCTGCGGGTATGCCGCAATCCGTCTTGCTGCTGCTGGGCAGTTGCCTCCCGGTTCTCGGGGCGGTGTTGCTGGCGCCTGTGCTGCCCCGCATGCAGGCGCACTTTGCCGAGACCCCGGGTGCGGCTGTGCTCGTGCCGGTCGCGCTGACCCTTCCCGCGCTGATGATTGCCGTCCTCGCGCCATTTGCCGGGATGATCGTCGATCGCGTCGGGCGCAAGCCGCTGCTGCTGATGGCGATGCTTCTGTACACCGTCTGCGGCACCTTGCCGCTGTGGCTAGAGTCCTTGGAGGCCATCGTGATCAGTCGCGGGGGTATCGGACTGGCTGAAGCGGGCATCATGACCTGCTGCACCACGCTGATGGGGGACTACTACCAAGGCGGGCGACGTGAGCGATTGTTTGCCCTCCAAATGGTCGCGACCTCGTTGTCTGCCGCCCTGTTCATGGGGGTGGGGGGCTACCTTGGACAGGACAGCTGGCGCACGCCATTCAGTTTGTATTCGGTGGGTCTGGTGTTTTTGCCGCTGATGGCGCTCTGGCTGTGGGAGCCGGTATCGCAAAAGGTTTCCGAGCAAGGCGGGGCACCGATGCCTTGGTCGAGATTGCGACCGCTGTTGGGTCTGGCCTTGTTGGCTGGGTTGAGCTTGTTCATCGTGCCCGTGCAGGCCGGATATCTGCTCAATCTGTTGGGCGTCGACTCACCTCAACAAATCGGCATGACCATGGGCGGAAACCAGTTGGGCGTTGTGCTGGGGGCGCTGAGTTTCCGGCTGATTGGCAGCACTCGACCCGCCCGTTTGTTGCTGCTGGCATTCGCACTGGCCGGCACCGGCGGATTACTCATGGCGGCGGCAGGATCACATCGAACGCTGTCGATGGCCGTTTTCATCAACGGCCTGGGCATTGGCCTGCTGTTGCCAACGCTGATCACCCGGATCATGGCGCTGGTTGATTTCAACCAGCGGGGGCGGGCGAGCGGCTTCTTCACCGCCGCGATATTCGCCGGTGAATTCATCAGCCCGCTGGTGGTGCTGATGATGACGCAAGGCGCCAGTTCGGCGTTGCCCACAGCGCTCGCCATCATCGGCGGCCTGCAATGCGTGATCGCGTTGTGCTGTTTGAAAGTTTCCGCTCCGGTTGCGATAGGAGAACAGGCATGAATCAGGACCTGTTCAGCCTGGCCGGAAAGACGGCGCTGATTACCGGCGCGACCCGTGGCATCGGCTTGGCGATAGCCCGCGCGTACGGGCGGGCCGGAGCCCGTTTGGTGATCACCAGCGAGAACATTGACGATTGCCGGCACGTTGCAACTACCTTGTCGCGCGAAGGAATCGACGCATGGCCCATCAACGCGGACCTCGGGCAACAGACCGACGTCAACGTGTTGGCCGATGCCGTCCTGGATCGCTTCGGAGGGCTGGATGCGCTGGTGTGCAATGCCGGGGTGGCCCCGCACATGGGGCCGCTGGCGACGGCTTGCGATCGAGATTGGGACACCACACTGACCATCAATCTGCGCAGTGCGCTGTGGCTTACCACTGCCCTGATTCCCTCGATGGCGGCGCGTGGCGGAGGCAGTGTGGTGCTGATGGCAAGCATTGCGGGTGTGCGCGGAAACAAGTCGCTGGGTCTTTATGGCTTGTCGAAAGCGGCACTGGTCCAACTGGCGCGAAACCTTGCGGTGGAGTGGGGGCCCGCGAACGTCAGGGTCAATGCCATCAGCCCCGGCGTCATTCAAACCGAATTCGCCCGACCCCTCACCGACTCTCCAGCCCTCATGGAAAAACGCCTGGCGCTCACCCCCTTGCGGCGGGTCGGCACGCCTGAAGAAGTCGCCGGGATGGCGCTTTTATTGGCGACAGCGGCGGGCGGTTTCATGACAGGACAAAACCTCATCATTGACGGTGGCACCACCGTTGGCGATGGCAATTGAATAAGGACGGCCAGATGAAAGAATTACCTGCCTTCAAACGCGTTGTCACCGGACATACCCCCGATGGACGGGCCACCGTGAGTCATTGTGCGGCGGCGCCCAACACCTTTGCGCTGAAGTCGGTGCCTGGCACCGTGTTCCACGAAATCTGGAGCACCGGGTCCAGCCCGGCGATGATCGACAACGGCGACGATCCCACCGCGCGTCCCTTGCACCTGAGTCCTGCTCCACTGGGCAGCCTGATTCGAGTCGTGGACATCCCGCCCGACAGCGTGCAGAACGCGATCAGCGACGAGGCCGCCGCGGCTGCCTTCGCCGAAATTGGTCAGGCGCATGCGGGTACGGGACATGCGGACGCTCGCCACAAGCTGATGCACCGCACTGAAACGGTGGATTACGGCATTGTCACCGAGGGCGAGGTGTGGCTGGTGCTGGACAACGAGGACGTGCATCTGCGCCGGGGCGACGTGGTGGTCCAGCGTGGTACGAACCATGCCTGGAGCAACCGGACCGACGCCATGGCCCGAATGGTGTTCATCCTCCTCGATGGCCAGTTCGCACAGGTGTTGCAGTCATGAAGCTGGCAACGCTGCGTGACGGCAGCCGTGACGGTTATCTGGTGGTGGTGTCGCGCGATTTGCAGCGAGCGGTCGCCGCACCGATTGCAACGATGCGCGACGCGATAGAGGACTGGGAGCGATCCGAACCGGTGCTGAGGACGTTGTTCTCGGCACTGGAGGCCGGGACCGCGACAGGCGCCTTCGCGTTCGACCCGGCCAGGGCGATGGCACCCTTGCCACGGGCCTATCAATGGTGCGATGGCTCGGCGTTCCTCAACCACGGCACCCTGATGCAGAAAGCCTTCAACCTTGACCCTATCGAAGGTGCCGATCAGACGCCGTTGATGTATCAGGGCGCCGGCGATGACTTTCTCGGCGCACAGCAGGACATCTGTTTGCCGAGCGTCAGCCAGGGAATCGATTTCGAAGGTGAGTTCGGTGTACTGCTCGATGATGTGCCTCTGGGCTGTTCGGCCCAGGACGCACTCAGCCATATCAAGCTGCTGGTGCAGATTAACGATGTCAGCCTTCGTGCCCTGGCGCCGCGCGAGATGAAAACCGGCTTTGGCTTTCTTCATGCCAAGCCCTCTTCCGCGTTCGCCCCGGTTGCGGTAACGCCTGATGAATTGGGTGATGACTGGCGCGACGGGCGTGTGCAACGGCCGCTGAATGTCGAGTGGAACGGCCAGTGGTTCGGCAACCCCCACGCTGGCGAGATGAATTTCAGTTTTGGAGCGTTGGTGGCCCACGCCGCCTTCACCCGCAAGCTGGGGGCGGGCACGTTGATTGGATCGGGCACGATCTCCAACAGGGATCGGGCTGCAGGTTCTGCGTGCATCGCCGAGCGACGCGCCATTGAAATGATCGACCACGGCGGCGTGCGTACGGCCTTCATGCAATTTGGCGACCGCGTGAAAATGGAGGTGTTCGGCGCAGACGGCCAGTCGATCTTTGGCGCTATCGATCAACGCGTCGTTCAAGCCAACGGCTGAGGGGCTGCCATGCGTGTATTGATAACCGGCGCCAATGGTTTTGTCGGTCGGCACCTGACGCTGCAGTTGCTGACGCGAGGTGCGATTAAGGGTAGGGCGATCGACACGCTTCTGCTGCTCGATGCCCAACTCGAGGGCTTTGCGTCAGATCCGCGGATTCGTTTGCACAAAGGCAGCGTGACCGATGCCGCCCTGATCCGACGGGTCTTGGCGGACGGTGTCGACGTCGTATTCCATCTGGTGAGTCTGCCGGGCGGCGCGGCGGAGCAGGACTACGACGTGGGCTACCAGGTCAACCTGATGGCAAGCCTTGAGCTGCTGGACCAACTGCGCCGTCAGCCCCGGCCGCCGGTGCTGGTGTATGCAAGCAGCGTCGCGGTGTACGGCGCTCATTTGCCCGACCGCATGGGCGAGGATGCATCGACCCGGCCTCAGATGTCCTACGGAACGCACAAGTTGATGATCGAGACTGCGCTTCGCGATCTGGCACGGCGTGGCGAGGTCGATGGTCGCGCGTTGCGATTGCCCGGCATCGTTGCGCGCCCCAGGCAACCCAATGGACTGCGCTCCGCGTTCATGAGTGACCTTTTGCAGGCTTACGCCGCAGGAGAGGCCTACACCTGCCCGGTCAGTCCGCAAGCCACCGCCTGGTGGATGTCCGCTCACTGCTGCGTCAGCAACCTGATTCATGCCGCAGAACTGCCGTCGCTGTCGTTCGATACCGAGCGGGTCTGGCAGCTGCCCGTGCTTCGTCTTTCCATCCTGCAAGTCATTGATGCACTGGCCGGCCGGTTTGGAGAAGCGGGGCGGGGACGTATCACGTTCGAACCCGATGCACACCTTCAGGCCTTGTTTGGCGCGATGCCTGCGCTAAAGGCGCCACGGGCTCGTGCTGCTGGCTTTAGCCATGATGGCAGCGCCAGCGCGCTGATCCGCAATGCCCTTAACCTGACTGCCGTGAGGAAATCTCTGTGAGCACTACAAAGCGCCGCCTGGTCGACCTGTCCGTCACCCTCGAGAACAACCCCTACACCGATCCGCCACCGCTGCTGCCAAAAATCGAGTACATGGACCATCAACAGGGATGGCCTGAAATGGCCGCGATGTTCCCGGGGCTGCGTCTGGATCAAATGCCCGGCAATGAGTCCTGGGCGGCGGAGCGTCTGCAGATCACCACGCACAGCGGAACACACATGGATGCGCCCTGGCACTACGCGTCGACCACGGACGGCGGTCATCCTGCGTGGGGGATCGATGAGCTGCCGCTGGAGTGGTGCCTGCAGCCCGGCGTGAAGCTTGATTTTCGTCACTTGCCTGACGGGCACATCGTCACTGCGCGCGAGATCGAGGAAGAACTGGCCCGCATCGGTCACAACCTTCAACCGCTGGACATCGTGCTCATCAACACCCGAGCCGGCGCGTTGTTCGGTCAACCAGGCTATCTGGATGCAGGCGTGGGAATGGGGCGTGAAGCAACGATGTATTTGCTGGAGCGCGGGGTTCGCGTGGTCGGGACAGACGCCTGGAGTTGGGACGCGCCGTTCAAGTACACCCGTGAGCGTTTTGCCCAGACCGGTGATGCCGCGATTATCTGGGAGGGGCACAAAGCGGGCCGGGACATTGGTTATGGGCAGATGGAAAAACTGGCCAACCTCGAACAGCTACCGGCCCATGGCTTTCAGGTGTCCTGTTTCCCCTACAAGATCAAGCATGCGTCGGCCGGGTTCGTCCGGGCGGTGGCGATATTCGACGAGTGGGTGGTGTCGCCATGACTCGGAGCAGCGCCACGTTTCCGAAAAATGCCTGGTATGTCGCGTGTACACCTGACGAAATCGCTGAAAAGCCGCTCGGGCGGCAGGTATGCGGAGAAAAGATCGTCTTCTACCGTGGCGTCGACAATGGGGTCGCCGCCGTGGAGGATTTTTGCCCTCATCGCGGCGCGCCGCTGTCACTGGGTTCGGTCAAAAATGGAAAGCTGGTCTGCGGCTACCATGGCCTGACGATGGGGGCTGACGGCAAAACGATCGAGATGCCGGGGCAACGGGTCGGGGGCTTTCCTTGCAACAAACGTTATGCGGTGGTCGAGCGTTATGGTTTTGTCTGGGTGTGGCCAGGCGATCAGCAGGCTGCTGATCCTGCATTGATCAGGCACCAGGCATGGGCGGAAAGCGAGGAGTGGACGTATGCCGGTGGAATGTTCCACATCCGCTGCGATTATCGACTCATGATCGACAACCTGATGGACCTCACTCACGAAACCTATGTGCATGCCTCAAGCATTGGCCAGAAGGAAATTGACGAGGCAGTGCCTATCACCAAAGTCGAGGGTGACGAAGTGGTGACCGCGCGCTACATGGAGAACATTACGCCACCCCCTTTCTGGCGTATGGCCCTGAGAGGAAACCACATGGCCGATGATGTTCTGGTGGATCGTTGGCAGATTTGCCGGTTTAACCCTCCCAGCCATGTCCTGATAGAAGTGGGCGTCGCCCATGCGGGAAAGGGCGGCTATCACTCAGATCCGCAGCACAAAGTCTCCAGCATCGTGGTGGACTTCATGACGCCGGAGACCGAAACCTCGATCTGGTATTTCTGGGGAATGGCCCGAAATTTCAACACGCGCGATGAAGGCCTGACAAAAGCAATCAGGGACGGCCAGGCGAAGATATTTTCAGAAGACCTCGAGATGCTCGAGCAGCAACAGCGCAATATTCTGGCTCATCCGGACAGGTCATTGCTGAAACTCAACATCGATTCCGGCGGGGTGCAGTCCCGCCGGATTCTGGAGCGGCTTGTGGCGATGGAAAGGGTGGAGGAAAGCTGATCATGCTGCACAGTGTGTCTGAAAGCGCTGCTGTTGCGCCGGGCGATCACTGATCAGAACTTCAGCTTCCCCCAGATCAACCCTATAACGGCAGCGACCGAGGACGCCGCAAGCACGCTGAGTTTGGCGGAGGACAGCAGGGCCAGGTCCGAAAAGGCGAGCGAAGCGATAAAGATGGACATGGTGAATCCGATGCCTGCCAACAACCCCACCAGAGTGACGCCTTTCCAGGTCACGCCATCCGGCAGTTCGCAGATATTGAGTTTGACCAGCGCCCAGCTGGCCAGCATCACGCCCAGCGGCTTGCCGAGCACCAGTGCCAGGATCACGCCCAGGAAGACGCTGTGCGACACCGCATCGTTCAGGTTGGCACCTGCAAGGCTTACCCCCGCATTGGCCAATGCAAACAGCGGCATGACGCCATACGCCACCCAAGGGTGAAGGCCGACCTGGATGCGTTGTACCGGCGGCAGTACCTCGCGTTCAGCGTGACGTAGCTGTTTCAACGGTTTGGCAACGGCCTGCGGGTTGTCTCTGGCTTGAGAAAAACGGTCCATCAGTTCATGCAAAGTTCGCCCGATGGTGTCCAGTGGGCGCTCTTGGGCTGGCTTGGAATTGACGGGCGCCATGAGGCCCAGAATGACGCCTGCCAGCGTCGGGTGCACGCCCGTTTTCAACAAGCCAAACCAGACAATTGCGCCGGGTAACAGGTAGGCGTAGGCCTTACCGATGCCCATTCTTTGGAACAACAACACTAGCAACAGTCCAGCAGCAGCAACCACCAGACCCAGGTAGTCCAGACTGGCCGTGTAGAACACTGCGATGATAAGAATCGCGACGATGTCATCAATGATTGCCAGCGCCAGCAGCAGAATTCGCACACCTGCTGGAATCGACTTCCCCAGCAAGGCGAGTACGCCCACCGCGAACGCAATGTCGGTAGCCGTCGGGACAGCCCACCCGGTACTGGCTTCAGTGCCATGGTTAAGCAGCGTGTAAATGAGGGCTGGCATCATCACGCCGCCCAACGCGGCGCCAAGCGGCAGAGTGGCGAGCTTCATGTTGGCCAGCGCGCCGTCTCTGATCTCCTGACGTATTTCCGCCCCGACGACGAGGAAGAAAATGGTCATCAATCCGTCGTTAACCAGAAAGTGCAGAGAACGTGACAGCGTGAAATCACCGAGCCCTACTGTCAGCTGGGTGTTCCAGAAATGCTCGTAAGATTCGGCAACCGGACTGTTCGCCCAGATCAGGGCAGTCATCGCAGCCAGTAAAAGAACGATGCCACTGACGGCTTCGATGTGCGAGAAGCGTTCCAGTGCTGACAGCGCACGTTCGGTGAGAACCTGAGGACGGGGAATAGCAGTGGACGCCGGTTTTGTGTGGGGCACAAGCATTCTCCGTTGGCGGCCCGACCAACGTTTAAACTTTAACCTGCCCTGTGCTTTATGCAGCAGCGCACCCACCGCGATGATAGGTAGCCAGCAGGGAAGATGCAAACTGCCATCTCCATCGCGCAATGAAACTTCTGCCCCATCAATCACTCAATCAGCCGTAACCACTGAAGGTAATTCACATGACTGCGCGTTGGCGTTGGATCACGAGTCAACTGACCAAACGGCTGTGGTTCAGAGCGTCCCTGTTTTCACTGCTTGGGGTTGCCACGGCATTGGTTGCGGTGGTCTTCAAGGACTTCATCCCCGAATCCCTGTCTGCGCGCATCGGCGCTGATGCGGTGGACAAGATTTTAGGGATCATTGCATCGAGCATGCTGGCGGTCACCACGTTTTCTTTGAGCACCATGGTCGGCGCGTACAGTGCTGCCAGCAGCGGGGTGACGCCCCGTGCGACGACTCTCGTGATGCAGGACACTACTACGCAAAATGCGCTGGCTACGTTCATCGGCTCATTTCTGTTCAGTCTGGTCGGCATCATTGCGTTAAGTACAGGCGCCTACGGAACCCAAGGCCGAGTCCTTTTGTTTGCGGTGACGATAGCGGTCGTAATCCTCATTGTTTACACCTTGCTGCGATGGATCGACCACCTTTCAAAGCTCGGTAGGGTAGGCGAAACCATTGACCGTGTAGAAAACGCTGTGATCGAAGCCATTAACCAGCGAGTTCAGTGGCCCTATCTAGGCGGCGTCGCTTATCCGCCTGATCTTGTGCTTCCCACCTCTTCACGAACCTTGTCCAGCGATCAAACCGGGTATGTCCAGCATATCGATGTAAAGGCGTTAGGGCTTATCGCCAAGGAGCACTCTGTCCGGCTCTATCTGGAGATACTTCCCGGGAGTTTTGTTCATGTGGGGATGCCTTTGGTCCATATCGTTGCGGTAAGCGGGGAGAGCATTGCTGAAGGTAGCGTGGCCGCAGACAAGGTCCTGGCGGCGCTGACGATAGACGTCAGGAGGACGTTTGAGCACGATCCCCGGTTTGGGCTCTCTGTGCTCTCGGAAATTGCATCCCGCGCATTGTCTCCAGCCGTAAACGACCCGGGCACGGCGATTGATGTGATAGGGCGGGGCGTCCGGACATTGACCTGCTGGGGCAGGCCGCAGCGTTCAACTCCGGAGCATGATCCAGGCTGTGACTTAGTCTATTTGCGAGGCCTTACGGTCGAGGATCTGTTCGATGATTTCTTTTCGCCGATCAGCAGAGACGGTGCAGGTTTGCTGGATGTCAATATTCGACTTCTCAAGGCGCTTATCAGTCTTTCTCAGATAAACCCCGAGCTGTTTCGACAGGCCTGCATCAAGCACGCGGATCTTCTACTTGTCCGTGCGGACGCCACATTGCTACTGCAACATGAGAAGGATCAGCTCCTTTCGCTGGCTCGCACGATGCCCCGCTAGCGCATTGCGGTCCGGTCACATCGCTCTTTAACGGTGGTTTGGGAAACATCACCTCACAGATTGGCTGTCAACTTGCTGCATCCTGCCTGGTACTGGGAATGGGCATCTCGACCATTCCCAACTCCATCATCACCCGCTCCATCGCCGCGCCCGTGCTGCTTGAACTGGGCGTGCCGATCATCGTTCGCACCTGTTCGTGTTCTATTTCGCATCCTCGCCGACCCGACGCCGCCTGTCTCGCTGGCCTGTTTGGCGGCGGGACTGATCGCGAAGGAAACCGGATTCAAGATCAGCCTGTGGGCGGTGCGTATTGCCCTGCTCATCCAGCGTGAGCGGTATAAGTCTTCCTTTGCAACAGATGCCACAGCCGATGTACGAGAAATGGATTACGTCAGGCTTCATGTCCATCCCTGAGGGTGGCGATGGACCTGAAAAAGCGATGATTCGGAGAGCCGAGTGGCTCCCTCCCGGGCTGTTGGCGCGTGGACCTTGATATCCAGACGGATAAACATTGGCGACCACGCCCGGAAGTTAATTCGCTGTTTTCAGGCTCTGGTCACAGCGCGCAGAAAAAATGTACCGGCCAGGGAGGTTCATTGCCGCCTGGGAACGGTGGCGGAGCGTCATGCTCCGGTGGCGTCCTCTGTTGCGAACATGTTCAGAAAGAACAACCGCAGGCTGTCCCAGGTACGCTTCCACCAGCCGCCCGCAGGCGCTTCTTCCAGCGCAATCAGTGGCCTCGTCACCAGTTTCTTGTCGCCGTCGTACAAATCAAGGCTGCCAACCACGGTGCCCATGGCAATGGGGGCGACGAGAGGGTGGTCGATGTTGACGCGAACATCGACCTTGCGATTCAGATCTTTTGGCAGGGTCAGGGCGATATCATCCAGCGACCCTACGGGCAGCGTTCGGTCTTCACCTTTCCAGAGCATCGGGTTGGACAGGACCTGAGCCGCCTTCACATACGTCTGGGTGTCGAAGAAGCGAAAGCCGTAGCTCAGCAGTTTTTCAGCGTCATTGGCTCGATTTTTCATCGAGGTGGAGCCAAATACTGCCGTGATCAATCGATGGCCGTCGCGCAGGGCAGAGGTGACCATGCAGTAGCCCGCTGCCTCGGTATGTCCGGTTTTCAGCCCGTCCACGGACTCATCCCGCCACAACAGCAGATTGCGATTGGGTTGGCGTATCCCGTTCCAAGTGAAGTGCTTTTGTTTATACAGCGGGTAATAAGCGGACTCGTCGTTGATGATCGCCCGAGCAAGCTTCGCCATGTCCAGCGCTGAAGAATAATGATCGGGGGCGGGCAGGCCGGTCGGGTTCAGGAAGTGCGTGTCGTCGAGCCCCAGCCGCTTTGCTGTGGCGTTCATCAACCCGGCGAAACTGTTTTCATCGCCGGCGATGTGCTCGGCGAGTGCGACGCTGGCGTCATTGCCCGAGTCGATGACGATCCCGCGCAACAGGTCATGGACGGCCACCTTGCTTCGCGGATCGAGGAACATGCGTGACCCCTCGGTGTGCCATGCGTTTTCACTGATGGTGACTTCATCGTCGGAACGCAACCGGCCGCCCTGGATCTCGTTGGTCGCGACGTAAACCGTCATCAATTTGGTCAGGCTGGCAGGGGGCAGGTGTTCATTTGCATCATGGCTGGTGATCACGTCCCCGGTGCCAGCATCCATCAGCACCCAGGATTTTGCGTGAAGCTGAGGCGCCGAAGGCGTCATGGGACCTGAGGGTACGGGAGCGGCGAACACTGTCGGCCAGTGAGTCAACGCAAGAGTCAGGACGAGCCGTGGGGTCAGGTGTTTCACGAACAGAAAGCCTTGGTTGGAAGCGAGGTGCGACAACCTAGATCAGCGCAAAAACAGCGACCAATTAAGCACGGTTAAGAAAAGTTTAAGAAGCGCCGTGCCGTGCATTATGCAGAGGGCATTCGAGTGTCACCCGGGTACCGCGTCCATCGACGCCTGCTTCGATTTTCAGTCCAAACCCATGGAGTCGCGCAATCGCAGCCACCAGCGACAAACCGAGTCCGTTGCCCGGTTGCTGCCGGGACTGGTCGCCGCGGTAGAGACGTCGGGTCACGCTGTTGCGTTCCTCGCGCGGGATGCCTGGGCCGTTGTCCAGCACTTCGATATTCAGGCTGTGCTCCTTTCGCACGCAGCGCAGGCAGATGTGGCCTCCCGGTTGAGTGAACTTGATCGCGTTGTCCATCAGGTTCACCAGCGCCTCGAACAGCAGAGCGGTATCCCCCTGCAGCAATGGACAGTCATCAGGCGTCTGCAGGATCAATTGCTGGTGTTTCTCATGGGCAAGCGGTTCATAAAACTCATGGGCCTGCTGTAACAGCCGCTCAGGCTGAAAGGCTTCAAAGGCCGAGCGCCGTCGGGTGTCCTCCAGCTCAGAAATCCGAAGCAGGCCTTGAAAGCGCGACATGATCGATTCGCTTTCCTCCAGTGCCAGGTTCAGCGTATCGACATGGACCTGCTGCAGCGGCAGTTTTTGCAGTTGATACAGGCGGGCTCTCAGTCTGGTCAGTGGGGTTCGCAGGTCATGAGCAATGCCGTCACACACACCTTTGACTTCCAGCATCAGTTGCTCGATGTGTTCGAGCATGGTGTTGACCGCGTTGGCTAGCATGTCGAGTTCATCGCGGCGGGCTGAGAGCGGCAGCCGCTCACGCAGGTTGCCCGAAACGATGCGCTCCGTGCTGCGCTGCAACCGCTCCACGCGCCTGATGGGGCGTCTTCGCAACAGGCGCCAGCCGATCAGCCCCGGGACCAGCGTCAGCGACAACCCCCAGAACAACGCCTGCCCAATAATGCCTCCCACGGCGGAGATCGAGCCTCCGTCGCGTGCGAGGATCAGGATCCTCCCATCAGCGCGATCAAGCCGCAGCGCATAACTGCTGCGGGTTTCTTCATTGGGCAACGCAATGCTTAAACCGCGCTCCAGATAATGCACCTGACCATCGTCGGGGAGGTTGGAGCGTAATTTGAGCAGGTCACCGGTCAGGTGCGCGCCATTGGCTTCGAACAACCCGTAGGCGTCGATTCCCGGCGTGGAATAGACCTCGCTCCCGGCCAACTCGGCCACCAGCGCCGCATCGCTCACTTTTTGATAGTAATGCGCGCGTTGCATCAGCGTTCGCTCGGCCACGGTGCCCAGGTAGCGCGTGATCTCCCAGTACAGTACACCGGTGAAAACGGCACCCCAGGCCACGAAAAACAATGCATACAGACCGATCAGACGGCTTCCGCTTGACCGCCAGCGTTCAGTCTTTGTCGACGAGGACATAGCCTGAACCACGAATCGTCTGGATGGCGGGCGCGCCCGGTCCTTCTATTTTTTTACGCAAGCGCGCGAGATGGACCTCGATGATGTTGGTGCCGGGATCGAAGTGATAACCCCAGACCTCCTGGAACAGCATGGTGCGCGTGACCAGTTGCCCGGCGTTGCGCATCAGGTAGGTCAACAGTTTGAATTCGGTGGGAAGCAGCGCGATTGCCTGACCTTCAAGCGTCACCGATTGGGCAATCAGGTTCATCTGCAGCCCGCCGAAGCGCAGGCAATGTTCCGTTTCGCCGGGCGCAGGGTCACGAAGCAGCACCTCAAGGCGCGCAATCATTTCGATCATCGAGAACGGTTTGGTCAGGTAGTCGTCGCCACCCGAGCGCAGACCTCGAACCCGTTCGTCCACGTCCGACAGGGCGCTGATCATCAGCACCGGGGTCTGAATGGACAATTGGCGCAGCGTGCTGACGATCGTCAGTCCGTCAAAATCGGGCAGCATGCGATCCAGGGTAATGACGTCATGGCCTCCTGCGATGGCCAACGCGAGACCGTCACGTCCGTTGTCCGCCCACTGAGCTTGAAAGCCATGGGCGTCAAGCTCGGTCATGATGGCGTGTGCGGTGACTTCGTCGTCCTCGATGACTAACGCACGATTCATTCTGAACTCCAGAGTTGGGGGCGGACATTCTAACGGCAGGTGCAAGGTGAGCCGGTACGTTTGTCCGTTAAAGTAAATTTTTCTTAACGCGGGTTAACACGGGGGAGGGCGAACGCTGCTTTAGCGTGGAGGCTTTCCGGACGAGGAATTGCCTGCCATGCACCCGTGCTTCAGACCACTTTTACTGACCTGCATTTTTTTGAACGCCAGCCTGAGTCACGCCGCCGATAAGCCCGCAGATCGTCCAGTGACACTGAGGTTGCTCTGCTCCAGCGGTTTCATCAGTGCGGCTCAGGCCATCGCTCCGGACTACGAAAAAGGTCGCGCAATCCACCTGGACATCGTCAAGGCGCCACCCGCTGGCTTAACGCTGGTAGATACTGTTGAGCAAGAACCCAGTCCCGAAGCGTTTGACCTGGTGCTGACCGACAGGGCGTCCATGGACAGATTGGTCGCCCAGCGGCGCGTAGATCCGGCCACCCGTGTTGATCTCGGGCAGTCACTGATCGCCATGGCGGTAAGGGACGGCGCTCAGAAGCCCAGTATTGATACCGTTGATGACTTGCGCGAGGCGCTGATGAACGCCGAGTCTGTCGCGTACGCCAACAGTCCCACGGGCATGTACCTTTCCCATTGGCTGTTCCCGCGGATGGAGCTTGATCAGAATTTTGTGCTTAAAAGCAGGGCCATCTCCGCCGAGCCCGTCGGCAATGCTGTGGCTCGCGGTGATGTTCAGTTGGGGTTTCAGCAGTTGAGTGAACTCAAAGCGGCACCCGGCATTGATATTGTGGGGTTGATCCCCGACAACGTGCAGCAGATGGTCTTGTATTCAGGCGCAGTAATGAATAACAGCCCCCATCCTCTGCAAGCCGACGCGTTGCTCGACTACATGAAGTCTTCACAGGGACGGGCAGCGATACAGGCGAGCGGGCTGAAACCCTTCTAAACGATTCGCCGTGACGGTTCCAGATGCAAGAGCAGCCTGGCGCTACAAAGTCGCCTGCGGCACCTCAAAGTTCGCCATCACCGTAGTCATGGAATGCTTTTTAGCAATCATCGGGTAATGACTGTTTGCCGATGCAGTACCTCGCTCAGACTTCGCCACGCTTGCCGAATACACTTGAGCGCCAGACTCCACGGCTTCTTCGACGTGGCTTGGTTGCAGTGATTCGTATCAAATCGCGGGGGCCAGGGCAACACGCTGTAGATGCCGTAGCGCCTGTCCTTACCGATCCATCCAGACAGGGCCACCGGGCCGAGGAATTGCTGCCTGTTGGAAGCGCCGCATGAGCGGCAGACCGTGAGCAACATCGGCCGGGCAGCGTCAACTGACGCCACGCAATGCCTTGTTCAAGCCATCCTGGCAGGTCAGCAAGGCCTTCTTGATACTTTCCATAGCGGCTTGCAAGCGCCAGACGGGACCGACCACATCGATGGCATAACTTCCTTGAGGCGTTTCCAGCCCCACTGCCACAGCGCCCACGCCGGGTGTGTGCTCGTCAAAATCATAAGCGAAGCCTTCCTTGCGGATCAGTTTCAACTGGGCCAGCAACTGGTTCAGCGTGGGTGTGTGGCTGGTCAACGGTTTGAGCTGCGGACCGATCAGTCGGATGACTCGATATACTTTTTGGGTTGTAGGAGGGTGCATGTGAAGCGCGGCGCCGCTGGGTAGGTGACGCAGGCTTTCCGTGCACTGCACGCTTGAGACGGTAGGGGGACTTGCATGAGCGCCGTGGCGGGCTGACGCTCAGCCTTTGATTCTGCCGAGGTCATGAGAGCACGGCTTGCGAGCTGCCGGGCAGTTGCAGTGATTCAGGTATGGCGTTGTGTCAGGCACACCGCATCTGTCGGATTGAATCCCGCCACGCCCCCGCGATTAATTCACGGGGCGAGGCTGCGCAGCACCAGGTTGGTGGTTGCGTTCATGCCCCGTTCCAGCTCTTCCCAGGTCCGTTGCTCCAGGCATCTGGGATTGGTGTACGGCATGATGACTTCTGCCAGTCCGTCAGCCACTTCATCGAGCGGGGACTTCTTCTCGAACTCACCGGCCTGACGGCCATCTTCGAGAATGCGCTCAAGCATTGAGTAGATCTGCGCCTTGTGCCCGGCGGCGGTACACCACCCACCCTCGATTGCGGCGACCACCACCTCGTTGACTGCGCTCTCAATGACGAACAGGTCGTAGCTCAGTTTCAACGCGGTGCGCATGAACAACCGGAATCGGCGTGTCGGCGACAGGTCCATGTCGACGATCTCTTGCAGCTGCGTGTCCAGCTTCTCCAAGGTGTGCGCGCAGATGGCTTCGCCGATGGCCTGCTTGGATTTGAAGAAACGATAGATATACGCGGTGGAAATGCCCATGGCTTTGCTGAGGTCGGCGACGGACGTCTTGCGGTAGCCGGCCTCACGAAACAGTGCCTCGGCCACGTTGATGATTTGTACTCGACGGTCATGCTCGGCTGGGCCGCGTTGACCGGAGGTCGGAAGGATGACGGGTTCGGATTCGCTTCGCATAGGCCTGATGACTGGGTAGGTTGCGCAAGAAGGCGATTGTACATCAACGGGTCAGCGGCATCGGTGCCCGGTCACGACAGGGCTGTAGGCCAACAGCCCCGGTGACGCAGTCGCCTGGCGACCACGCCACCGGAGCGGTGGGTTTAACCCGCGTCGGCAGACGCTGCAGTGTGCGTAGCCGCCGTTTTCTCCGCCCCGGCGGCGGGCGGTTTGATCTTGAACCAGATTGCGTAAAGGGCTGGCAGGAACAACAGCGTCAGGACGGTTCCCACCGCCGTGCCGCCGATCAGCGTAAACGCCATCGAGCCCCAGAACACCGAAAAGGTCAGCGGTATGAACGCCAGCACGGCGGCCACAGCCGTCAGAATCACCGGTCGCGCACGCTGCACGGTGGCCTCGACCGCTGCGTGATAGGGGTCAAGCCCGTCGGCCTCGTTGGTGTGAATCTGTCCGATCAGAATCAGCGTGTTACGCATCAAAATCCCTGACAGGCCGATCAACCCCAAAATGGCATTGAACCCGAACGCCTGATGGAAGATCAGCAGGATCGGTACGGTCCCGACCAGCCCCAGCGGAGCCGTCAGGACGACCATCGCCATCGCGGCGAAACTGCGCACCTGGACAATGATCACGATCAGGGTGAACAACAGCATCACCGGGAAGATCGGCGCCAGTGCATTGTTCGCTTTCAGTGACTCCTCGATGTTGCCGCCGATCTGGATCTGATACCCCAACGGGAGGTTGCTGATGATCGGCTGAAGCTGCCCATAGACTTCCATGGAGACCTGCGGCGGCTGCATCTGCTCGTCGATGTCACCGCGCACGGTGATCGTCGGTAGGCGATTGCGGCGTTTGAGAATCGGGTCTTCCGCACGAATCTCGACGTGGCCGATCTGCCTGATCGGAATCAACTGACCGTTCTTGCTGGTCAGTGTCATGTTTTCGATGCGGGCCGGGTCGAGCCTGTCTTCATCCTGAGTGCGTGCCATGACATCGACGGTCCGGATATCTTCACGCACTTGGGTCACGGAAATACCGGTCAACAGGAACTGCAATTGCTCCGACGCCTGGGAGGACGTGAGTCCCATCACCTGCAGGCGATCCTGATCGAGGACGAAATGCAGCGTGGGCTGCTTTTCGCTCCAGTCGGTGTTCACCTGTCGCATGCCAGGGTTCTTGCGCATGACCTCGGCGACCTGTTGCGCGATGCCACGCACTTTGTCGGCGTCCGGCCCCATCACGCGAAATTCGACCGGGAATCGCGTGTACGGCCCGAAGACCAGTTGCGAGACGCGCACGCGTGCTTCCGGCGCCAGTTGTTTCTCCACTTGGGCACGCAGGCGCAGTTTCAGGGCGTCCCGAGTGCCTTCGTTCTCGGTCAGTACAATGATTTTGGCGAACGAAGGGTCGGGCAACTCCGGGTTGTACGAGAGGAAAAAGCGCGGCGCACCTTGGCCGATGTAGCTGGTGACGATCTTCGCTTCGGGCTGGGTTCTGATCCATGCCTCGACTTTTTTCGTGGCCTCGCTGGTGGCGTTGATCGAGCTGCCCTCGGGCAATTGCACTTCCACCAATAACTCGGGACGGTCGGAGCTTGGGAAAAACTGTTGTTTGACCGAGCCCATGCCCACGATTGCCAGCGCGAACAAGGCAAACACGCCTCCGGCGACCCAGTATTTGTGCCGAATCGCAGTGCTGATCAACCGACGCAGACGCTGAAAGTTGGGCGTGGAATAGATCCTGTCGTGACCGCCTTCGATCTGTTTGATTTCCGGCAGCAGCTTGACGCCCAGATACGGCGTGAAGAACACCGCGACCATCCAGGAAATGATCAGCGCGAAGCCGACGATCCAGAAGATATTCCCGGCGTATTCTCCTGCGGTGGATTGGGCGAACCCTACCGGCATCAGGCCGATGACGGTGACCAGCGTGCCCGCCAGCATCGGTGCCGCCGTGTGGCTCCAGGCGTAGGACGCCGCCTTGATGCGGGTGTAGCCTTCCTCGAGTTTGACCACCATGATTTCGATCGCAATGATCGCGTCATCGACCAGCAAGCCCAGACCCAGAATCAAGGCGCCCAGGGTGATGCGGTCAAATACGCGGCCGGTCGCCAGCATCACGATGAGTACCGCAGCCAGGGTCAGGGGCACGGCGGCGGCCACGACGATTCCTACGCGCCAGCCCAGGCTCAGCAGGCTGACGACCATGACCACCGCCAGCGCCACGAAGAACTTGATCATGAATTCGTCGACCGCTTCGGTGATGTTCACCGCCTGATCGGTGATTTTGCTGAAGCTGATGCCTTGCGGCAGGTTCGATGAGATTTTCTGTTGTTCGGCCTGAAGGGCCTTGCCCAGGTCCAGTCCGTTCCAGCCATCTTTCATGACGACGCTGAGCACCAGGGCTTCTTCACCGTCGTGACGGATGATGAACGTGGCCGGGTCCTCATAACCACGTTTTACCTCCGCCACGTCGCTCAGCTTCAGCGTACGGCCTTGCGAGGCGGCAATCGGCGTGTTGCGGATCTTTTCCAGATCGTCCAGCGCGCCATCCAGACGCACGAACACCTGCGGGCCTCTGGCCTCGATGGAGCCTGCGGGCGTGATTGCGTTCTGATTGTGCAACTGGGCGAAGATGTCCTGGGCATTGACACCCAGATTCGCCAGTCGCGAATAGGAAAACTCGACGAAGATGCGTTCGGGACGCTCGCCCAGAATGTCGATTTTCTTCACGCCAGGGACTTGCAGCACATCCTGACGAACCTCTTCGGCCTGGCGGGTGAGGTAACGGTGGGGCAGGCCGGGTGCTTTCAACGCGTACAGCGCGAACGAGACATCCGAGTATTCGTCGTTGACGTAGGGGCCCATCACGCCGGAAGGCAGCTTGCGCGTTTCGTCGAACAGCTTCTTGCGGGCCTGATAAAACTCGTCAGGGACCTGTTTGGGCGGGGTGGCGTCGAGCAGGGTCAAGGTCATCAATGCCAGGCCCGGACGCGTGATGGTCTCGACCCGGTCATACCATTTGAGCTCTTGCAGGCGCTTCTCAAGAGGCTCTGCCACCAGGTTTTGCATCTCCTCGGCCGTCGCACCCGGCCAGACGGCCGTGACGGTCATCACCTTCACGGTGAACGCCGGGTCTTCCGCCCGGCCGAGCTTCATGAAGGCTACAAGTCCGGCGAGCGTGATTGCGATGATCAGAAACAGCGTGACGGCACGTTCGCGCACAGCCAGTGCCGACAGATTGAATCCGCTCATGGCGTCACCGCCAGCGTGTTGCCCAGGCGTACCTTCTGGTTGGCATGCAGCAGGTGAGCGCCGAGCGCCACGACGGTGTCACCGGGTTTAAGGTCACCGGCCACCCGTGCGGTTTCCAGGCCTACAGCCAATACGTTCACCGCGTGCTCCTGGACGGTCATCGACGCCTGATCGATCACCCAGACGCTGTATTTTTCACCGCCATTGCGCAGCGCTGTCAGGGGGATCGCGACGGAGGGGGTGTCCGAGGGCAGGCTGGATTGAAGCGTGACCTTGATCGTCGCACCCAGCGGCGCGTTCTTGAGTTCGTCGCTGAGCACGTAGCGCGCGGAAAAGGTTCGGGTCACCGGATTGGCCGCCTCGGACAGCTCGCGCAGCGTGGCTTGCGCACTGCGTACTGGCGTTCCGTACAAGCGCGCCTGCGCGGTGGATTCAAGCGCCGGCCTCAGCGTTTCAGGCAATTCGACCGCGGCCTCGCGGGCGCCATCTTTGGCCAGCTCCACCACGGTCTGACCAGCTGCAACCACCTGGCCGGGTTCTGCCGCCGTGTTGACGACCAGCCCGTCCACATCTGCTTTCAGTTCTGCGTACTGGCTGGCGTTGGCGGCGACGTCTGCCTGCGCCTGGGCGGCATCCAGTTGTGCCTTGGCGCTGTTGAGCGCGGCAACCGCCTGGTCATAGGCCATGGCCGAAATCGCACCGGCGGCGACAAGGCTGCGAAGGCGGGCTTCGTCAGCCTGCGCCTGCACCAGCCTGGCTTTGGCCGATGCCACGGCGCCTTTCTGATTGGTGATGGCCAGATTCAGATCGACCGGGTCGATCTTCATCAAAGTCTGCCCCTTGTGAACCCGCTGCCCTACGTCGACCAGGCGCTGAATCACCTTGCCGGAAACGCGAAAGCCCAGATCGCTCTGCACTCTGGCGGCGACCACGCCGGTAAATGATTGCGTCGTTGAGTGATCGGGCTGAACGACGGCGGTATCGACGACCGGATCGACGAGGCGTGGATCGCTTTCCGGAGGATGGCCGCAGGCAGCCAGTAGCAGGGCAGCGGCCGTGATGGAGATAAGTGCAGCAGGATGTATCGACATGGCGACCTCCAGAAAAATTCAGGGCGCAATGTTCTTTTATGTTTACGGTTTTGTAAATACGTAACCATTGATGTTCATCATCATTCCTGATTAAGTCCTTTTCTGTGCGGTTTATGTGGATGAAGTAAGGTTTATGTGTGACGGTTTCAATAAATCGTTGACAAAAATTTTTGCCCGGAAATAATTGCCGCTCGAGATCACAGGATTTGCCATGAACCTTTTTCCTTTTCGAAGCGCGTGGATCGCAGGCTGTTTGCCAGCCGTGTTTCTGGCGGGGTGCGCGGTCGGCCCGGACTACCACGCACCGGAGCTTCCGGCCCAGGCTCCGTTCCGTAACCAGCCACTGCTGGAGCAGCGAGTATCCCGCCTGCCCGCCGCCGACATGACGACCTGGTGGGCGGGATTCGGTGACAAGGAACTGGAGACGCTGGTTAACCGCGCGCTGGCGCAGAACCTCGATCTGGCGCAAGCCGTCGCCAGAGTCAACCAGGCGCGTGCCATGACGACGGGGGCGCGCTCGGCGCTGTTGCCGTCAGGTGATCTGAACGCGCAGGCGAGCAGGAATCATCAGTCGCTTCAGGACCCGATCGGGCAGCTCGCCAGCGCTTCTCCCGGCTTCGATCGCAACAGCAGCCTTTATCAGGTCGATGCCGGTGCGAGCTGGGAGGTCGACATCTTTGGCGGCTTGCGGCGCGGCCTCGAAGCGGCCAACGCCGAGCAGCAGACGGCGGTCGCGCAACAGGCCGCCGTCAGGCTGATTGTCACGTCCTCTGCGGCGAGTGGTTACATCCAGCTGCGTACGTTGCAGGCTCGGCTCCAGGTCGTCGAAAGCCGGGTGAAAACACAGACCGATCTGGTCAGGCTGCTGCAACTGCAATACGCCAACGGCGTCGTTGCCCGACTTCAGTTGAAGCAGGCCGAGGGCGTCCTGGCGACGGTGTCGGCGCAGATACCGCCGTTGCGCAGCTCGATTGAAAGCACGATGAACTCCCTCGAAGTGCTCAGCGGCGTGATGCCGGGGGCGCTTCACCAGGAGCTCGCGAAGGTGACACCGATACCCGTGGCGCCGGGCATCGATACCGCTGGGGGGCAAGCCGACATGCTCCGTCGCCGCCCCGATGTCATTGCCGCAGAACGCACATTGGCGGCCTCCAATGCGCGGATCGGCCAGGCGGTCGCTGATTATTACCCCAAGTTTTCGATCGGCGCGCTGCTGGGCTCTGCCACCCATGCCAGTGGCAATCTGTTGTCCGGCGATGCAGATCAGGCACAGGCAGTCTTCGGATTACGCTGGCGGCTGTTCGACTTCGGTCGCGTGAAAGCGGAAGTCGAATTTGCCAAAGGCCGTGATGCCCAGGCGCTGGCGGCCTATCAGCAGACACTGCTGCAAGCCACCGCCGACGTTGAAAACGCGATGACCCAGCTGGTGCAGAGCGAGAAACAGAATGCAGTCCTTGAGGACGGGGTCCGTTCGCTGGCGGAGGCCCGAGCCGCAGCCTTTTCTGCGTTTCAGCAGGGCAGTGTGAGTTTCATTGAGGTACTGGACGCCGACGACCGGTTGCAGCAGGCGCAGGAGCAGAAGCTGCTCGCGCAGTCCGCAGCGTCCGTCGCCGCCGTGGACTGCTTCAAGTCGCTCGGCGGAGGCTGGAACGCACCCCGCGCCGACGTGGTGGCGAAGGCAGAACGCCGGCGTGGTTCTCCGGACGACACCGTGGAAAATTGAACATCGTGCCCGGTGCCGCTCGGCCGTGTGCTGTTCAGGCGTTTGCCGGGCTGACGAGCTCAGCCTGCGCTGAAGCCAGTAGCCAGTCCCTGAACAGCTGGGCGGACGGGGACAGCGCGCGATGCTTCACCGACACCAGAAATTCGCCATACCCCGTTCTGCACTCGAAAGCCGTGACCCGCTGGAGTTCGCCTCGGGCCACGGCCTCGTCGCCCATGAATGTCCACGCCAGCCCAATGCCCATGCCTTGTTGCACGGCGCGAAAGGCCAGGGTCAGTTGGTTGAACACCGGCGCGTGATCGGGTGGCGAATAGTCGTGGCCCAGGCGATGAAACCACTGATCCCAATCCAGGCAATGCCAGGCGGACGTGTCGATCTGGATCAGGTTCGCTTGTGCCAGTTGCTCTAGCGTCTGGATGCCGGATACATCGAGCGAAGGGTGAGCGGCGGGGTAGACGATTTCAGGCAGCAGGAAATCGCTGTTCAGTGAGGCCCATTCACCTGAGCCGTACAGCAGGCCCAGGTCGAAATCATTGAGGCTGGCTTCGTCCATTTCATTGATGGCGTGAACGTGAACGGCGATGTCCGGACAGGCCTTGTTGAACTCGATGAGCTTGGGAAACAGCCAGAACTGCGCGAGGGCATGGGTCGCCAGCACCGAGACGGCGTTGGACTGATGGACGTTACGAATCCGTGTGACGCTTTGGTACATCGCGGTGAGCATGAGGTTCACCGTCACGAGCAGCTCTTCGCCTGCCGTGGTGAGCGCAACGCCACGAGGTTTGCGCTCGAACAGCGCAACGCCGACGCTGTCTTCCAGGGTACGCATCTGCTTGCTGACAGCGCTCTGGGTCAGAAACAGCTCGGACGCGGCGCCGGTGAAGCTGGCGTGGCGTGCAACGGCTTCGAAGGTGATCAGGGTTTCCAGCGGCGGCAAGGTGCGCAGGTAACGGTTGATGATGAACTCCTCGACATGCCTGTGTGGAATGGGTCGCTGACTTTTTATCGCATGTGGTCGGGATTTTCCATCGTTAGAATCGGCCTCATTCACTTGGCCGAGTCGATGTCATGAACAGTGGGATAGTGTTTGCACTTCTGGCCGGGGCCATTTGGGGCGGCGTCATCGTTGGGCCGTCGTTATTGCCGGAATTCAACGCCGTTCTGATCAGCAGCGTTCGGTTTGCCATTTACGGACTGTTTTCCCTGGCCGTTGCCTTGCCGTTCGCTTCACGTCTGCTTTCAAAGCTGACCCGCACCGACCTGCTGATGCTGCTGCGTCTTTCCCTGACCGGAAACGTGTTGAATTACGCGTTGCTCGGGGCGTCGATTCAGCTCAGCGGTGTCACGGCTGCCGCGTTGATCAACGGCATGATGCCGGTCGCCATCACCTTTCTGGGGCGCAGTGATACGGGCTCGCTGCCGATCAGAAAGCTCAAGCTGCCCTTGCTGATGGTATTCCTTGGAATCGTAGCGATCAGCCTGGAGCACGCAGCATCAGCGTCGTCGAACGTTCCGTTGTCTTCGCAGCTGCTGGGCCTGGCCTGCGGTTTCTCCGGCGTGGTCAGCTGGTCGTGGTACGCCACGCGCAATGCGCGTTATCTCAGGAACAGCCGGTTCAACAGCAGCGATTGGTCAACCCTGCTGGGCATTGTCACGGGCGTGGTGGCAGTGGTCTTCGGGTTGGGCGCCCTGATGCTGTTCCCGAACCTGATACCCGCCAACATCGAGCACAGTCGCTGGATGAGCTTCTTCTGGGTCTGCCTGTTCCTCGCGCTGTGCGGCTCATGGCTCGCCAACGGCCTGTGGAACGCCTGCTCGCGCCGGATGGCAACCTCGCTCAGCGGCCAGATGATTGTCTTCGAAACCCTGTTTGCCTGCGTTTACGGCTTTCTCTTCAACCAACGAATGCCCGGCCTGATGGAAGTCATCGCCATCGCACTGCTCATAGGCGGCGTCGTCTGGGCGGCGAGACGGCATCGGGTGCCGACCGTGAAGCTGGAGCAGCCGGTCGTTTGATGTCGGCGTTGTAGGCCGCGTCAGGAAAATTGCTTTCATAGGGTTTACTGCCGGTTGCCTGCAGATCGCGGGCAAGGTGGACGCCACACCGGTCGCTCCAACAGTAAGGTGGCGCGAGTGTAGGCTGATTCGCAACGTCCCGGGCTCTCCGCTGTTTTTTCAAAAAACCACTAATCATCCCGCCCGCTCAATCGTCTTCTAGATAACGCCGCCCTGCACGCGGCCAATCAACATCGACGAGGTCCACCCATGAGCTTTGACGGCGAAAACACCCAATTCCGCGTAGTCATCAACCACGAAGAACAGTACTCCATCTGGCCCGACTACAAAGCCATCCCTGACGGCTGGAAAAGCGTCGGCGTCGAAGGCGACAAACAAACCTGCCTCAACTACATCGAAGCCACCTGGACCGACATGCGTCCACTGAGTCTGCGCAAGGCCATGGCCTGAATCACCCCAATTTCCCTGCTTGCGGAGCGTCTTGCCCATGAACATGCGCATGCTTACGCCACATCCACTTCATCTCGAGACCGGCTTCCCCCTGCGGGTCTATCCCGGTCAGACAGAAGCCTCGCTGACGGCAGCGTTCGAGAACCTGCGCAACGTGGTCGAACACTCCCTGGAGCGCGACGGCGCGATCCTGTTCAGCGGCTTTGTCAGTGACGGCATCGAAGGTTTCCAGCGATTTGCGGCGGCGTTCGGACACCCGTTGCTCAACTACGAATTCGGCTCCACGCCCCGCAGCCAGGTCGACGGAAAGGGCGTTTACACTTCCACCGAATACCCCGCGCACCGCTCGATCCCGCTGCACAACGAACAGGCGTACACCAACGAATGGCCAATGCGCATCTGGTTCTACTGCGCCAAGGCCGCTGCCAGTGGCGGCGAAACGCCGATCGCCGACAGCCGTGAGGTGTTCCGCCGCATCAACCCGGTGCTGCGCAAACGCTTCGAAGAGAAACGCCTGATGTACGTGCGCAACTACGGCAATGGCCTCGATTTGACCTGGCAACAGGTGTTCAACACCGACCGTCATAGTGACGTCGAAGCCTACTGCCGCAAGCGCGGCATCCAGTGCGACTGGAACGAAGACGGCGACCTGCGCACCCGTCAGCGGGTGCAGGGCGTGGCGCAGCACCCGCGGACCAAGGACTGGGTCTGGTTCAACCAGGCGCATCTGTTTCACCTCTCCAACCTCGACCCTGACATGCAGGAAATCCTGCTGGACACCGTGGGCGAAGAGGGCTTGCCGCGCAACGTGTACTACGGCGACGGCAGTCCATTGGAAGAGGACGCGCTGGCGGAAATTCGCGCGGTGCTCGATGACTGCGAAGTGGTGTTCCCTTGGGAAACCGGCGATGTGCTGATGCTCGACAACATGCTCGTCGCCCACTCGCGCAAACCCTTCAGCGGTGAGCGAAAAGTGGTGGTCGCCATGGCCGAAGGCGTCAATGGCGACACGCTCCTCACTCCTCCATGAGTTCGAAACCCATGCCGAAAGCAAAACTTGTCTACGTCTGGTCGCTGCGTAACGCTGCGGCGGACAAAGCCGGTCAATACGTCGATTACCACGGCGAACAGCGCTACATGAAGTCGCCGCTGGAGCACCTGGTCCAGGCGCTCAATGACACACCGCTGGGCGATCATTATTCGCTGGAAGCGGTCATCTGCGACGACAATCCGGCGTCAGCGCGTGACCGGGAAAACATCAAGGAATACGGTTTCGCGCCGGGGCAGGGCGAGCACTGGTTCTACCCGGCGGACCTGAAAGTTCAGGGTCGTCAGGTGAACGATCTGCTGGAAAACGTACCGTCGACCTACCGCGCACTGCCGCTGGGCGACGGTCAGCGTCCAGCGGGCAAGTCCGATTTCGAGCGGCGTCTGGGCGAGCGTCTGCACGCACTGGAAGCCGACATCGTGGTGCTCGACGGACTGCTGGTGATCCTCGATGAACTGGTGCGACCCGGTGCGGTTTTTCACCGTCGTGTCGTCAACATTCACCCCGGCATCACGCGCCTTGAGTCGCCGTATGAGCGTCGCGGCGCGTACGCCACCCTCGATGCGTTGTACGGCGCCAAGGGCAAGAAGGTCATCGACTGGAACACCCGAGAAACCGTCGATATCCCGGTGGTAAACATGACTGGCGCGTCGTTCCATTACGTCGACAACGGCATCGATTCCGGCGAGGTCATCTTCGACGTGCTGGACACGCCGATTGCGCCGGACGATACGATCCTCGAACTGCGCTGGAACAACTTCAACAACAGCCTGTTCCCGGCACTGGAGCAGGGGTTGCTGGTGCTGGCGCGGCGTCAGGCTCATTAGTCTTTTCTTAGAACAGGCGGCCCGCGCCGGAGGAGTCAGACGATGATCCCAGCGCTGGCGCCGTTGTTCATCGCCGATTTTTCGCACTATCGGGACGTCCTCGTGCTGGAGGACGACCCGCGTCCGGGCATGCCGCTGAGCACTCTGCTCACGCCTGAGGTGTTCACTTCGGTATTGCATCGCTTTGGCCAGCAGTACCCCGACAGCGACCGGCGAGGCCTGGCCTCGGTCTGGTCCAAGTACTACTTCATCAAACTGATTCCGCCGGTGGTGGCAGCATCGTTGATACTCGAACACCGCCTGCCGCTGCGGCTCGAACAACTCCAGGTGATGTTGGACGATCAAGGGATGCCGCTCGGCTTCAAACTGCCGGATCCCGGTCAGCGCTGGGCGCCCGCACCGCGCGATGCCTACCAGCGTTTCGACGAACTGATCGAAGGCCACCTGCGCCCCTTCATCGACACCGTCGCCACCCTCACGCGGCTGTCCCCCAACGTGCTGTGGAGCAACGCCGGCAACTATTTCGAATGGCTGCTGAGTGTACTCGCCACTGCCATGCCCCACGCCGATCTGAGCCAGGGGCATGAGCTGCTCAATGCGCCGACCCTTCAGGACGGCGGCCGCAACCCGCTGTCCCACCCCGTGCGTTACATCAAAGTCGCAGGGCACGCAGCGTTGAAGCGCCAGCGACGGGTCTGCTGCGTGCGATATCGGGTGAACGGGCTGGCATATTGCGAGAACTGCCCGTCGCCCAGCGCCTGACTGCCAGTCTTGACGCAGCCCACTGCGCTGCGACAACAGCTGTAGAAGCCGGCTTGCTGGCGAACCCGTCAGTCGGGACACATCGATGTCGACTGACGGGGACGCTTTCGCCAGCAAGCCGGCCACAGGTTAGATGTCGACCACAAATCATCGAAACGACGCAGTACCTGTAGGAGACGTCCGAGGTTACGAGGGCAGCGAAGGCAATATGCCGCTGACCCACCGCATTCGTCCGAACGCGGCCCGCACCAAACCGGCTCCTACAGGGTCTGCGTTAACGTGGGTGACTGCGCAACCCGCTACGTCCATAAAACGCCACCACCACAAAGCACCCCAGCGGCAAGAGGTATGCCAGCGCTGTAGAGAAGTGATCCGCCACCAACCCCATGAAGTACGGCATCAGGGCGCCGCCGACGATGGCCATGATCAGAAACGAACTGCCGCGTTTGGTGTGGGGACCGAGGTTTTTCACGCCCATGGCGAAGATGGTCGGGAACATGATCGACATGAAGAAAAAGATTGCGATTAGCGCCACCACCGACACGCTTTCCACCCCGCTGACCACCACCGCGCACAGCGCCACGTTGACCCAGGCGTAGACCATCAGCAGCCGTTGCGCAGGAATACGGCCCATCAGCCAGGTGCTGAAGAAGCGCCCGCACATGAAGCAGATCATCGCGACCGACAGCAGGTAAGCGGCGGTCTGGCTGGTCATGCTGGCCCAGTGTTCGGTGACATAGTTGATGAAGAACGCGCCGACGCCCACTTGCGCGGCCACGTAGAAGAACTGGGTAATCACGCCACCGACGAATTCGCGGTGCTGCCACAGGGTTTTACTGTCGCTACGCTGGATCTTCGATTCCTGTTCGCGCAAATCCGGCATGGGGGTGCGGGCGAACAGGGCTGCGACCAGCAGCACGATCACGGCAATCACCACGTAGGTGGTCTGCAGGGAGCTGTTGTCGCTGCCGGCATTGGCGCCGCCGAAGAACAGCGCACCGCCGAGCAGCGGACCGACGAACTGGCCGAGCCCGTTGAACGACTGCGCCAGGTTCAGGCGCCGCTCGGCACCTTTCGGGTCACCCAGCACCGTGGCGTACGGGTTGGCTGCGGTTTCCAGACAGCCCAGGCCCAAGGCAATGACGAACAGCGCGAACAGGAAAAACGGGAAGCTCGCGGCATTGGCGGCGGGCATGAACAGCAGTGCACCCGCAGCGTAAAGGCACAGGCCCAGCAGGATCCCGGCCTTGTAACCGAAACGGTCCATGAGCAGACCGGCGGGCAGGGCGATGATGAAATACGCACCGAAATACGCCGCCTGCAACAGGCCGGACTGCGCCTTGCTGACGTGCAACGTCTCCTGGAAGTGCTTGTTCAACACGTCCAGCAGGCCATAGGACAGGCCCCAGAGGAAAAACAGACTGGTCACCAACATCAACGCCACGCGCACCGAAGGCACGGCGGGGCGGTACACCTGGGATTCGACTTTCGTGTCTTTGGTCAACATGACGCTCTCCTTTTGTTTTTGTTGGGGCGTAAAGCGGTCGAGTCAGTAGTCGGGGTGCAACAGGGTTCAGGTCGAGGAGACCTCTGTGGGAGCGAATTCATTCGCGAAAAATGGCCCAGGCACTACAGATGGGTTGACTGCATTGGCCTCTCGCGAATGAATTCGCCCCCACAGGGGGCTGTGTCTCTTTTGGCGAATGGCGCTAGCGAGGTTGTTCCGCCAGGCTGAAAATCCGCGCCATGGGCTGCCATTTGTTGCCCGGTTCGGTCCACGGCGTCGGCTTCTGGAAAGCCCACATCAAGTCTTCCCATTCCTGCACCTTGGGGTTTTCGGCCGAGGCGTTTTCCATCGCCTGGACGCTGAAACTCGCTGTGGTTTCCATGACCATGAATAGCCGCGTACCCAGCCGCCAGATCTGCATGTCGAGCACGCCGACGCGGCGCAGGTGATCGGCGATCTCAGGCCAGATGCGCTGGTGCAGTCGCTCATACTCGGCGATCAGTATGGGGTCATCGACCAGGTCCAGCGCCAGGCAGAAACGTTGCCGGTTCATGTCAGTGCCCGGTCGAGATGGGTGTAACCGCCGTCCACCACCAGCCATTGTCCGGTGGTGTGCGAGGCGCGGGAGGAGAGCAGGAACAGAACGCTGTCGGCGATCTCGGTCGGGGTGGTCATGCGTTGGCCAAGCGGGATCTTCTCGACGATCTTCTCAAGCTTCGCCTTGGGGTCGTCGAAGCTTGAAATCCAGCGCTCATACAGCGGGGTCATGACCTCCGCCGGAATCACAGCGTTGACCCGCACACCGTCTTCCAGCAACGACGCGGCCCACTCGCGGGTCAGCGACAGTTGCGCACCTTTGGACGCGGTGTAACCGCTGGTGCCGCCTTGTCCGGTGAGCGCGGTTTTCGAGCCGATATTGACGATGGCGCCTTTGCTCGCCTTGAGCGCATC
Organism: Pseudomonas abietaniphila; assembly: GCF_039697315.1. Classification (NCBI taxonomy): domain Bacteria; kingdom Pseudomonadati; phylum Pseudomonadota; class Gammaproteobacteria; order Pseudomonadales; family Pseudomonadaceae; genus Pseudomonas; species Pseudomonas abietaniphila. The sequence continues at coordinate 5,500,362 of NZ_CP155619.1, forward strand.
GACGCACAAATGGGTCATCAGGTAATAGTGGATCAGGTTCTTTTCCAGCGACTCGATGAACGCGCTGCGCCCGGCGTCCAGGCCGACGTTGTCGTTGACCCCGGCGTTATTGACCAGCCCGTCGATGCGTCCGAAGCGTTCTAGGACCTTGTCCACGGCGCCAGCACATCCCGCTTCGTCGCGCAGCTCCACTTGCAGGAACAGGCTCTGCGGCTGGCGCTTGTCCAGCTCGGCCGCGAGCTCGGCGGGCAACGGCTGGTTGGCGAAGATCACCGGGATCGCGCCTTCTTCGGCCAGCCCCAAGGAAATCGCAGCGCCGATGCCGGAGCCGCCGCCGGTGACGATGATGACTTTGTCTTGCAGATGCAGGTTCATGGGCAGTTTCCTTGCAGGCCATAAAGGCGAATGGCGTTGCCGCCGCGAATCGCCGCCTGTTCGTCGGCGGACAGTTCGCGAAGGGCGGATTCGAACAGGCGATGGACGTCGCTGTAGGTGCCGGCGACCTGGCACACCGGCCAGTCGGAGCCAAACATCAGCCGCTGCGGGCCAAACAGCTCCAGCGCGAGGTAGAAGTACGGCAAAAGCTCGACGGGTCGCCATTGCTGCCAGTCCGCTTCGGTGATCAATCCCGACAACTTGCAACTGACGTGGGGCAACGCGGCGAGCGGCGCGATCCGCTCGGCCCAGGCGATCGGGTCTTCTTGGGAAAGGTCCGGTTTGCCGAGATGATCGAGAATGATGGGGTGTTCATCGTGGCGTTGGCAGAAGCCAGCGGCGGCCTGTAGGTCGGCGTCCTTGATCAACAGGTCATACGTCAGGCCTCGGGCCTGCAGCAGACGGACGCCCCGGGCGAATGCCGGGTCTTGCATGAACAGCGACGGCGAGGGTTCGTCCTGAATCAGGTGGCGGAGGCCGACCAGCTTTTCGGACTCGGCCCGCCGTTCCAGTTGCCGCTCAAGGTCCGGGGCGCGCAGGTCGACCCAGCCGACCACGCCGACGATCCATGGATGCTGCTCAGCCAGGGCGAGCAGGGTATCGGTCTCGTCGAGGCTGTGCCGCGCCTGCACGGCGATGCAGCCCGCGATGCCGTGCTGGTCGAGCAGTGGCTTCAAATCCTGTGGCGTGAAGTCACGTCGCAGCGCGCCGTGTCGCTCGTCGATCCACGGGTAATCCTGCGCACGGTAGCGCCAGAAGTGCTGATGGGCGTCCACGCGTAACGTGGCTCCCGGATCGTTCGAGTCTTGGGACGACATTGTTGTTGTACTCCGTCCGTTCTTGAAGGTTCGACGCTATCCTCCCTGTGGAAGCGAATTCATTCGCGATTTGCCGTCCGAATCAAAACATCGCTGTCGGCAGAGAGATTTTTCGCGAATGAATTCGCTCCTACAGGGGCGCTGAGTCTTCTCGTCGCAGCGTAGGGTTACCCGCGATACGCATACTGCCTGCGCGACGCCTTTTTCATCTGGATCGAGAACCCCGGCGCGGTCGGCGGCATGTACGCGGCATCGCGGATCACGCACGGATCTTCGAAGTGCTCATGCAGGTGATCGACGAACTCCACCACACGGCCTTCGTGGGTGCCGGCCAGGCACAGGTAGTCGATCATCGACAGGTGCTGCACGTATTCGCACAATCCGACGCCACCGGCATGCGGGCACACCGGCAGGTGGTACTTGGCGGCCATCAGCATCACGGCCAGCACTTCGTTGACCCCGCCCAGGCGGCAGGCGTCGATCTGCACCACGTCGATGGCTTCGCGCATGATCAGTTGCTTGAAGACGATGCGGTTCTGGCACATTTCACCGGTCGCCACCTTGACCGGAGACACGCCGAGACGAATCTTGCGGTGGCCCTCGACGTCGTCCGGGCTGGTCGGTTCTTCAATGAACCACGGCTTGGCAAACGACAGCTCGCGCACCCAGTCAATGGCGGCATCCACTTCCCAGACCTGATTGGCGTCGATCATCAGGTGACGGTCCGGCCCCAGGACTTCGCGGGCGATGCGCACGCGACGAATGTCGTCCTGCAGGTCGCGACCGACCTTCAGTTTGATGTGTGAGAACCCGCCATCGACCGCTTCCTGACACAGCCGACGCAGCTTGTCGTCGGGGTAGCCCAACCATCCGGCCGACGTGGTGTAGCAGGGATAACCCTCGGCTTTCAGCGACTGCAAACGCTCGGCTTTGCCTTGGGCGCGGTCGCGGAGCAAGGCCAGCGCTTCGTCCGGGGTGATGCAATCGGTGATGTAGCGAAAATCGATGCAGCGCACCAGTTGCTCGGGGCTCATGTCGGCCACCAGTTGCCACACCGGTTTGCCTTCGGACTTGGCCCACAGGTCCCAGGTGGCGTTGACCACGGCGCCGGTCGCCAGGTGAATCGCACCCTTGTCCGGGCCGATCCAGCGCAACTGACTGTCGCTGGTGACGTGGCGCCAGAAGCGGCCCATGTCTTCGGCGATCCACTCAAGCTTCAGGCCGACCATGACGCCCGACAGCGCCTTGATCGCCGCGCAGCAGATCTCGTTGCCGCGACCGATGGTGAAGGTCAGGCCATGGCCTTGCAGGGTAGGGTGATCGGTTTCCAGAATGACGTACGCCGCCGAGTAGTCAGGGTCGGGGTTCATCGCGTCGGAGCCGTCCAGCGACTGCGACGTGGGGAAACGAATGTCTTCAACGCGCAGGGCGGTGATGGTGGTCATGGCGGGTCCCTTTGGAATTGTTTTTGGGAGGCATCAAAGCTTGGATCCTGCAGTCATCCTGTGTGAGTGAGCGTGCTCACGAAGAGGTCGTTATGCCCGCTGCATTTTCCGCGGCCCGGACGACGCCTTCGTGAGCACGCTCAGTCCCTCAGAGACAGCGCCGTCAGTGCGACGGCGCATGGCTGATCAGGCATCCACCGTCAGCTGCTCCTGCTCGCCCAGGCCTTCGATGCCCAGACGCATGCGCTGGCCCGCGCGCAGAAACACCGGTTCCGGCTTGATGCCCAGACCCACGCCCGGCGGTGTGCCGGTGGAAATCACGTCGCCCGGCTGCAGGCTCATGAACTGGCTGAGGTAGCTGACCAGTTTCGGGATCTGGAAAATCATGGTGCGGGTACTGCCGTTCTGATAACGCTTGCCGTCCACTTCCAGCCACAGGTTGAGCTGATGCGGGTCGGCGATTTCGTCCTTGGTCACCAGCCACGGACCCATCGGGCCGAAGGTGTCGCAGCCCTTGCCCTTGTCCCAGGTGCCGCCACGCTCGATCTGGAATTCACGCTCGGACACGTCGTTGATCACGCAGTAGCCGACCACATGGTCCATCGCATTGGCTTCGTCGATGTAGCGTCCGCCCTTGCCGATGACTACGCCGAGTTCGACTTCCCAGTCGGTTTTTTTCGAGTTGCGCGGGATTTCCACGTTATCGTTGGGGCCGACGATGGCGCTGGTCCATTTGTTGAAAATGATCGGCTCTTTGGGAATGTCCGCCCCGGTTTCAGCGGCGTGGTCGGCATAGTTCAGGCCGATGCAGATGAACTTGCCGACCTGTGCCACGCAAGGGCCGATGCGGGGTGTGCCGTCGACCAAGGGCAGGCTGGCAGGGTCCAGCGCTTTGAGCTTCGCGATGCTTTCCGGGCTCAGGGCCTGACCCGATACGTCGCCGATGAATTCCGACAGATCACGGATGCCGCCGTCCTTGTCCAGCAGGGCCGGGCGTTCTTTGCCGGGTTGACCGTAGCGCAGCAGTTTCATGGGGTGTCCTCGTTTAAATGAATCGTCAGAATGGGGCGTCAGCCTCTGTAGGCGCGGATGAATTCAGTTACTCCAACCACCGTCAATGATCTGCGCCGTGCCGGTAGTAAACCCGCTGGCGGGCGACCCAAGATATAACGCCAGTTGCGCGATCTCTTGCGGCGTGCCGAGACGCCCCATCGGTTGCCGTGCCTCAAACGCGGCGTACACCTCGGCTTCATCGCGGTGCTCGCGGGCGGCCTGTTCGGCCACGCGCTGACGCAGCGACGGGGATTCGACGGTACCGGGGCAGATGCAGTTGCAACGGATGTTCTGCCCGACGAAATCGGCGGCGACGGACCGCGTGATGCCAATCACTGCGGCCTTGCTGGCGCAGTAGGCGAAACGGTTGGGGACGCCCTTGATGGCAGACGCCACCGACGACATGTTGATGATCGAGCCGCCGCCGTTGGCCAGCATGGCCGGCAGAAAGGCGCGGATCATCTTGTACATGGCGGTCACGTTCAGGTCGAAGGCGAAGCTCCAGTCTTTGTCGGAGCATTCGAGAATGTTGCCGCTGTGGACCACGCCGGCGCAGTTGAACAGCACGTCCAGCGCGCCGATCTCGGCAGCCAGTCGCTCGATGGCCGCATGGTCGGTGACGTCCAGCACGTGTTTGTGTACGCCTGTGAGGGTGTCCAGGGCTGCGCCGTTGATATCGACGGCAAAAACTTCCGCGCCGGCATTCAGGTAAGCCTCGACGCTGGCTTGACCGATGCCCTGGGCAGCGGCGGTGATGAGCACTCGCTTACCGGTGAGGTCCATGTTGAATCCCTTGTTCTTATTGTGAAGACGACCGATGTGTCAGGTCTAAAGGTCAGGCCATTGAGGGCGCAGGGATTGCGTTTCGGAGCACGCTCAACCGGCAGAGGTTTGCTATGATCCGTTCACTGCAGTCGTCCAATGGTCAGGCCATTGGTCCTGTTTTTAGCACTTGTATCCGACCTCAACAAGGTCATTTTGCTGTCGATTTGCAGTTTTCATTTTTGAGCTGAGTGCCAATGCCCATCCAAGTGATTGATAACCAGAGGCTTTATCGCCAGATCGCCGACCAATTGCGCGCCTTGATCGACAGCGGTGAATTCCCCCCTGGCAGCCGGCTCCCCGCTGAGCGCGAATTGGCCAAGCTGCTGGGTGTCAGCCGCGCGTCGGTGCGGGAGGCGATGATTGCGCTGGAAGTGATCGGTCTGGTCGATGTGCGCGTCGGCAATGGCGTGCTGGTGTGTGAGCCACCGGTGCAGATGCTGTCAGATGAGCCAGTGATGACGCAGGCGACCCGCGATCAATGGAAAGACCTCGATCCTGAACTGGGCATCGAAGTGGATTTCAGCGCGGAGATTCCGCCCTTTGCGTTGTTGCAGGCGCGACGACTGATTGAGCCGGAAACGGCCGCACTCGCGGCGCAGCAGGCCAGCGACGAAGAGCTTGAATCGATCCGTGAAGCCTTCGAGCGCAACACCCACGATAACCGCGAGCATTCCCATACCCATCCGGGCGACAGGCTGTTCCATATTCGTATTGCTCAAGCGTCCGGGAATCCGGCTTACGCGCTGATGATCCAGCATTTGCTCGGCCATCAATACGGCAGCATGTTTCAGCGTCTCCAGGCGCATTACACGTCGGACGACATGCCGTTCCGCTCGGAGCACGAGCATCGGTTGATCCTTCAGGCGTTGCAGGACCGCAACCCCGTCGCCGCACGGCAGGCGATGGCGGATCACCTGGATGAAGTGATCCGGATTTTCAGCCGGGGGGGGGTTAGCCGCGAGGCAACAGACGCAGGTCCGCCAGACTTCACCCATCCGTCGACCGCGTAACCTCTTCCCACGCCGCAATCTCTGATTCCAGCAACGCCAGCTTGTCCCGCACCAGTTTCAGTGCATCGCTGCCGAGCAACAGGTGCGCAGGCGGGTTCTCGCTGTCGATCAACTTGAGCATCGCATTCGCCGCTTTCACCGGGTCACCGATCTGCTTGCCGCTGCGTTCTTCGCGGGCCTTGCGAATCGGGTCGAAGGTTTCGTCGTAGTCGGCGATCTGCCGTGGCGAGCGTTGCATCGAACGGCCTGCCCAGTCGGTGCGAAAACCGCCCGGCGCGACTGCGGTGACGTGCACGTTGAAGGGCTTGAGCTCTTTGCCCAGCGATTCGGAAATCCCCTCCAGCGCAAACTTGCTGCCGTTGTAGTAGGCAATGCCGGGCATGGTGATGAAGCCGCCCATGGACGTGATGTTGAGAATGTGGCCCTTGCGGCGCTGGCGGAACAGCGGAACGAAGGCCTTGGTGATTGCCACGGCGCCAAACACGTTGACGTCGAACTGACGACGCAGTTCGTTCAGCGAAGATTCTTCCAGAATGCCTTCGTGGCCGTAGCCAGCGTTATTGACCAGCACATCCACCGGGCCGAATGCCGTGTCGACGTCATTGATCACGCTGTCGATGGCGTCGAATTCAGTCACGTCCAGCAACACCCCATGGGCTCGGCCCTTGGCCTGAGATTCAAACTCAGCCAGTGCTTCCTGGGTGCGCAAGGTGCCGATGACCGTGTGCCCGGCGGCCAGTGCCTGCGTGGCGAGCGCCTTGCCAAAGCCACTGCTGACGCCGGTGATGAACAGGGTTTTTGTCGTACTCATGGTGTTTCCCTCACGAGGCAGATGCCGTTGCTTGATCGCCCATGTTAGGAACATCAGGTGGCAAAGCGATGTATCAGTTCTCCGGGATGATTGCCTGATCCTGCCGGGACTGACACCTTCGAACCGTGGATACAACCCCGATCCCTGTGGGAGTGAGCTTGCTCACGAAGGCGTCGGTTCAGTCACATTCAAATAGGCTGATCCACCGCTTTCGTGAGCAAGCTCACTCCCACAGGGTTATCAGAGATCAGCGAAGGGTGATTCAGCCAGCTGCGTTCGCCTTGGTCCTGGTCACCAACCGCAAGCCACTGGCCACGCTGCCCACTGCCGCAAACCCGGCGCCGATGCTCAGTGCCAGCGCCGGGCCGTGGGTGCTGGAAATCCCGAAACTCAGCGCCACCAGGGCCGCGCCGGTCGCCTGACCGATCAAGCGGGCCGTGGCGATGGTGCCGCTGGCGCCGCTTGAGCGTTCTTTCGGGGCGCTGGTCATCAGCGCTTTCTGATTGGGTGCCTGGAAAAAGCCGAAGCCGATCCCGCACAGGATCATCCGCGCGCCGATGGACATCACGCTGGCGTCGGCAGGCATGGTCGCCAGCGAAATCATCCCACAGCAGAGCATCGCCAGACCGATACCGCCCAGCAGCCCCGGCGGGTAACGATCGGACATGCGTCCGGCGAACGGCGCGATCATCGCCACCACCACCGACCAGGGCGTCATCAGGAAACCGGTCTGCACCGGGTCACGGCCCAGCGTGGTCTCGAAGAAGAACGGCAGTGACACGAACGCCAGGCCTTGCGTGGCGAAGGAGCAAAAAGCAGTCAAAGCCGACAGGGCAAACATCGGGCGCTTGAGCAGGTCCAGCGGGAACATCGGCGCCGGGTGCCCGGCCTCGCGTTTGAGCATGGCCGCGCCGCTGACCAGAAAGATCGCCAGGGCGATCAGCACGGTGGTCATCGAGCCTAGTTGAGCCGCCTCGCTCAAGGCGAAGATCAGCGCACCAAAGGTGATGACGTTGAGGATCGCCGTCACGCGGTCAAAGGTCAGGCTGCCGGGTTTGGTGGCGGGCAGCGAGTTCCAGGCGAATACCAGGGCGAACACACCGATGGGCAGGTTGATCGCGAACAGCCACGGCCAACTGGCCACCGACAGCACCAACGAGGCGATGGTGGGGCCGATGGAAAACGACGTGCCGACCACCAGCGCGTTCATGCCCAGCCCGCGGCCGAGGCGTTCGCGCGGGAAGATCGAGCTGATCAGGCCGGCATTCACGCTCATGATCGCGCTGGCACCCAGGCCTTGCAGCACACGGGCGATGGTCAGCGTGGGCAGCGACCAGGCGAACGTGCACAGCGCCGACGACAGCACGAACAGCATCAACCCGCCAAGGTAGACCTTGCGCTGCCCCAGCACGCCACCCAACGCCGCGAACGGCAGCAGGGTCGCCACCGCCGCCAGTTGGTAGGCGTTGATGATCCACACCGATGCCGCGGGTGACGCGTTGAGGTCGGCGGCAATGGCGGGCAGGGCGGTGTTGGCAATGGCCGTGTCGAGCGTGGCCAGGGCGATGGACAGCAAAATCGCAACCATGCCGCGAAATTCGCGGGGGCTGAGTTTATCGCTGACGCACGGGGAATCCTGAGGGGTGGGCTGGACCATTATCGACAACGCTCCGGGGACTGCAGGCGGGTCTGTCTGCACAGACGAAAGCGTGATGGTGCCGGTTTGTTAGGGGGCTATGCAATGGGGAAATGCTTGAGTTTGAGGGCTCCAGGGATATGACCGGTTGTTGTAGGAGCGCGGTTGCCGACGATTGGGTAGTGTCAGACGATCCATCCATCACAGACACTCCCCAATCGACCGGATGCGGCCCAGACCAAGCGCGCTCCTACAGGGATCGGCGTTGTTTAACCGCCAGCGGTATCAATGTCCCGATCCGTATCGCCGGTCTGGTTCTCTTCCTTGGTTTTGTCAGGTGACTCGTGTTCCTCGGGCTCGAAATCGGGGGTGAAGCTGTTTTCGCCCGACTGATTGCCGTTGTTTTCCTGGCTCTGCGCGCCATTGTTGCTTTGGCTTTGCGCGCCGCCCTGGTGTTGCTCAGGCGTTGTGTTCGCGTCCGCCTTGTCCTGACCCATGTGGTTGTCCGGTGTGTCCGGGTCGATGGCGGGGTCGTGACGCTCGTGGGTCTGCTGGTTCTGTTGGTTATCCATATGCACCTCTTCTGTACGCCCGAATCACCGGGGCTTACAGAGTTCGAGGGCAAGGCGTCACAGGCGTTCGATGAATCTGCTGACCGGCTGTCCCCAGCCATCGACGAGGCAGATCAACTGTCGCGGTAAGCGCCTGTCACCGGCAAGCGGCTGCCGAGACGGTAGCGCGAGGAAGGGTGGACCAGCCGCACGTAGGTCACCACACGGCCGTTGTTCCATGTGCGACGCATCAGCACCAGACAGGGCTCGCTGGCGTCGATCTGCAGGTATTTGAGTTCGTCTGCGGTTGGATGACTGGCCTCGACAATGTGCTCCATTTCGTCCGGCTGGATGATTTGCAGCAGGTAGCGCGCTGACTGCAATGCGTCGCCGAAGGGTTGCTGCAAAAAGTCCGGCGCCGTCTGCGGATTGACGTAGCGATCCTCCAGTTGCACCGCCACATCTTCTTCGTAATGCACGCAGAGCAGGTGAAACACCGAGGCGCCGGTGGGCAGTGAGAGCGCCGAGGCGATCGGCATCGACGCTGATTCCCGCGTCAGGTGCAGCACCTGGCAGTGATAACGATGCCCTCGCGCCAGAATCTCATCGGCGATATTGCTGATGTGCAGCAGGTTCGATTGCGGCTTGCTCTCGGCGACGAAGGTGCCCACGCCGGACACTCGCAGCAGACGGCCTTCCTCGGTCAGTTCGCGCAACGCCCGGTTGACCGTCATGCGCGACATGCCCAGTTCCAGCACCAGACGGTTTTCAGAGGGAATCAGGTCGCCAGGTTTCCATTCCCCGGACACCAGCTTGCCGTGCACAAAATCCTTTGCCTGGCGGTACAGGGCTTGTGGCGCTGGCTTGTCCATCATTGACCTCCTTAACGCAGTACGGTCCGGGTGATCACCTGTAGGAGCGCGCTTGCCCGCGATCGCGACGGGTCTGACCCATCCTGTCTTCAGATCTTACGACCGGTTCCCGGCCGATCGCGGGCAAGCGCGCTCCTACACGATCGGCGCTTGCTGCTTGCCGTCCTGCCAGAACGCGTTGCGGTCGAGATAATTCTGCAAAAACTGCTGCAAGCGCGGCTGTTCGGCGTTGTGGAAGATCTGTTGCGGCGTGCCTCGCGCGACCACTTCGCCCTGATCGAGAAAGATCACCGAATCGGCCACCTGCGCGGCAAAGCCCATTTCGTGAGTGACCACGACCATGGTCATGCCTTCCTTCGCCAGGGTCTTCATCACCTGCAGCACTTCGCCCACCAGTTCCGGGTCGAGCGCGGAGGTCGGTTCATCGAACAGCATGATGTGCGGCTCCATCGCCAGCGCACGGGCAATCGCGACGCGTTGCTGCTGACCGCCGGACAACTGCGCGGGATAGGCATTCGCCTTGTGCGCCAGGCCAACTTTTTCCAGCATCGCCATCCCGCGCCTGTTCGCCTCGTCGGCCGACAGCTTGCGCACTCGGCGCAAGGCTTCGCAGACGTTGCCGAGGGCGGTCATGTGCGGCCACAGGTTGAACTGCTGGAACACCATGCCGACGTTGCGACGCACCTGATTGATCTGCGATTGCGGCGCGCGTCGGCGGCCTTTGTCGGTGTCCTGCCAGCCGAGCAACTGGCCTTCGATGCGAATCTCGCCTTCGTCGTATTCCTCAAGGAAGGCCATGCTGCGCAGCAGGGTGCTTTTGCCGGAACCCGAGGGGCCGATCAGGCACACCACTTCCGAGCGCTGTACTTGCAGGTCGATGCCCTTAAGCACGCGCAGGCTGCCAAAGCTTTTGCCCACTTTGCTCAGCGACACAATGGTCGGCTGTTCGCCCGGGGCTGTTGCTGAAGTTTTCATGCGTTCACCTTGTTTCTCGCGTGTGCTGGCGGACGCGGCACCGCTGGGTATCAGGAAGCTGTTCATGGGGTGGCTTCCTTATCGGGGTTGCTTGTTCATGAAGCGGCCGACACGGGTTTCAAGGAGCATGCCCAGCCGCGAGCAGGCTTCCACCAGGATCAGGTAGCCGATGCACAACATCAGCAGGGTCTCGACGAAGGCGAAGGTCTCCGAGCCGATACCGGTCAGGACCATCGTCAGCTCCGGAATGGTGATGATCGACAGCACGGCGGTTTCCTTGCACAGCACGGTGATCATGTTCACCAGCGCCGGAAGGATGATCACCAGCATTTGCGGCACTTGAATGCGCCAGATGCATTGCAGGCGAGTGATGCCCAGGCAGTCCGCGGCTTCCAGCTGACCCCGTGCCACCGACTCGAACCCGGAGCGGAAGATCTCGGCGAAATACACGCTGCCGTACACGCCCAGCCCCAGGATGCCGGCGGGAATCGGATCAAGGCTCAGCCCGAACGAGGGCCCGCCGTAATAGACCAGGAACAGTTGCACCAGAAACGGCGTGCTGCGAATCAGCTCGATGAACACCCGCAGCGGCGCCCGCACCAAGCGGTTGCCGAACACCTGAGCGACAGCAATCAGCATGCCTAGCGCGATGCCCAGCACCACGCCGCTGCTCCAGGTGCCGAGGGTGACCAGAAAGCCCGAGCCGATGTCGCCCAGGTGATCGGTGATGATGGTCGGGTCGAAGGTCATGCCGTCTGCTCCTTCAATCGACGTTCAAGGAGGCTGCCGCAGTAGGCGAGGGGAATGTTGATCAGGCAGTAGAAGCCCGCGAGCATCAGGTAATCCTGCACGAACATGTAGTCGCTGGCGGCGAGGTTCTGCGCGGTGCGGGTCAGGTCGGCCAGGCCGACGACGGACACCAGCGATGAGGCCTTGATCAGCAGGATCATCTCGTTGACCAGCGCGGGCAGGGTCAGGCGCACGGCCTGGGGCACGCGGATGCGGATCAGCATCTGGCTCGCGCTCAGGCCCAACAAGCCCGCCGCTTCCAGTTGACCGCCAGGAATGGCAAGGAACCCACCGCGCATGATTTCGGCGGTGTAGGCGCCGGCCGCCAGCGACAGGCCAATGATAGCTGCCACGGTGGGCGAGACATTGGGCAGGCCGATACGCGGCAGGAAGTAATAGATGAACAGCAACTGCACCAGCAGCGGAATGCCACGGAACACGAAAATGTAGGCCCCGCCCAGACGGCGCAACAGGGGAATCGGCGACAGCCGCAGGCTGCCGACAACGATGCCGATGACAAACCCGATCGCCAGCGCGGCGATGGAAACCTGCAACGTCACCCACAGGGCGCCGAGCAGTAACGGTGCGTTTTGCTGCAGCAAGGGCCAATCAAACACGGTGTGACTCCAGCGTATAAATCAGATGCCAGACGCCGAACCCTGTAGGAGCGAGGCTTGTCCCGCGATCGGCTGCGAAGCAGCCGTAAATCCATCCGCCCCGGTCGTGTCAGATACACCGCATGCGTAGAATTCACGACGACTTCGTCGCCGATCGCGGGGCAAGCCACGCTCCTACAGAGAAGCGTGGCGTTGCTGAGAACGTGGCCTTACCAAGTTGGCTCAAAATCACCCTTCGGCACGTCCATCTCGGCGCCCAGCCATTTCTTCTGCAGCGCCGCCAGACGGCCGTCCGCGTGCATCTTGTTCACCGCAGCATCCAGTGCGGCGATCAGGCTGTCGGCGTCGGCATCTTTGCGGCCCAGGTAGGCGAAGTAGGATTTCTTGCCGAACGGCGGTTGCACCACTTTGTACAGATTGGCTTTCTGCGCCGCGACGTAGGAGATGTTCGGCAACGAGTTGGCCACGGCAACGATACGCTTGGCCGCCAGGTCGGCGTAGGCCTGGTTATTGTCGACGTACTCGCGAATGGTGACCTTCTCCGGCAGGGTCGCGGCGAAGGTTTTCAGCTCTTCCAACTGCGCAGACCCTTTACCGGCACCCACGGTTTTGCCCGCGATGTCCTCAGGCTTCTTGATGCTGTCGTCCTTGGCACCGACCATCAGCGCCACCGTGGCTTCGGCAATCGGTGAGACGAAGTGATAACGCTCTTTACGGGCTTTGGTGACGATGATCGGACCGGCGACCACGTCGAATTTCTTCGCCTCAAGGCCTGGCAGCACGCTTGGCCACGGCAGGTCGAGGAACTTGATCTTGACCCCCAGCTCCTTGCCCAGTTCTTCGAACAGCTCGGCGTTCAGGCCTTTCTGTTTACCCGCGTCGAGAAAGTCGAACGGGGCGAATTGCATTTCGGTACCGACCACCAATTCACCGGCTTTCTTCACGTCGGCCAGTTGGTCGGCGTGAGCGGCCAGAGGCACTGCCCCCAAGGCAAAAGCTGCCAGAGCGGCGGCGATGCTCAGGCTTTTGAACGTCTTACTGAACACTTTCTTACCAACGCAGGAATCGAGTTGCATGGGGTAACTCCTTCAGATGCAGTGTTGTCGTCGTTATGTGGGGCAGAGGTGGTAGCTCGTGCTGCAGTTAGCGTGCCATACCGGTATATACAACCACTCAAGCCTTCAGCCGAAGATTTTCCCCGGATTGAGAATGCCCTTGGGGTCGAAACTGCGTTTGAGCTCGGCCATTGTCTGCAACGCTTCGTCGCTGACCGAGTGATGAAGAAACTCGCGCTTGAGCAGACCGATGCCGTGTTCAGCGGAGACTGCGCCACCCAGTTCGCCGACCGCGCTATAGACCAGCTCCTCGATTTCGTAGACCGGCGCCGGTTGCGGCAGCGACTGGCAGTCCACGGTCAGGTGCAGGTTGCTGTCACCGATGTGGCCGAAATACACGCTGTGGTTACCGGGCCAGCGCTCATCCAGGCGTTGACGGCACAGGTCGGCGAAGTCCCCTATCTGACCGATCGGCAGGCTGATGTCGAAATTCAAAGGCGCCAGACGCACCGGGAATTCGCCGGTGGCTTCGCGGATCTTCCACAGGCTGCGAGCCTGGGTCTGTGACGTGGCGAGGATCGCATCGACAACTTCGCCCGCCTCGATGGCGGCTTCCAGCGTCTGTTCCAGCACGTCGCTGGCCGCCGAGGACTCCAGCAGCACGTACAGCGGATGATGGTCGGGCATCGGCGCGACCGGGTTTTCCAGCCACGACACACCCATGCGGAAGAAGTCCTGCCACATCAGTTCATACGCCTGCGGCGTCCCGGCGCTGCGCTGGATGCGACGCAACAACGCGACCGCGCTGGCGTAATCGGGCAGGGCGCAGAGCAGGGTGGTGGACTGCCCCGGCTGAGGCGCCATCTTCAACACCGCACGGGTAATCACCCCAAGGGTGCCTTCGCTGCCGATGAAGCACTGTTTTAGGTCATAGCCGCAGTTGTTCTTGATCATCTTGTTCATCAGGTTCAATACGCGACCGTCGGCGAGCACGACTTCCAGGCCGAGCACCAGATCGCGGGTCATGCCATATCGAATCACGGCATTGCCACCCGCATTGGTCGCAATATTGCCGCCGATCTGGCAGGAGCCGCGAGCGCCCAGGTCCAGCGGAAACAGGTAGCCGGCGTCGGCAACGGCCTGCTGGATTTCCTGCAGCGTGGTACCGGCTCTGACGGTGACCGTCGCCGCTGCCGTGTCGATTTCCTCGATGCCGCGCAGGCGATCCAGCGACAGCGCGATGTCGGTGGCGCGGGGCACCGCGCCGCCTGCCAGGCCAGTCATGCCACCTTGCGGCACGACCGATTGCCCGGCGGCGTTGCAGATGCGCAGGGCAACTGACACCTGTTCGGTGTCTTTGGGCAGGAGCAGCGCGGCTGGGCAGGTCGGCGCGTGGCGGGTCCAGTCGCTGTAGTGCCGCTGGCTGATGGCATCGCCGGTCAGCACCTGCGCATCGCCCAAGGCTGCACGTAACTGGGTGAGGGTCTGTTGCAGGTCGCTCATGTCATCCACTCACGGTAAAGGTGGCGTCAGGCTTGCGGCTGGCGCTCAATTGATTCAGGTCCGGCTGACCGAGCAGGGTCAGGGCCAGCCGCAGTTCGTTCGCCAGCAAATCCAGCGCATGGCCGGCGCCAGCTTGCCCGCCGACGGCCACGCCGTAGAGGGTGGCGCGGCCCAGCAACACGGCGTCCGCACCCAGCGCGCAGGCCTTCAGGACGTCGGTGCCGCGCCGGACGCCGCTGTCGAGGAGGATGCTGAGCTTGCCTTTGGCGACATCCGCGATGGCGGGCAGGCAATCGAGCGCGGCGGGGACGCCATCCAGTTGCCGACCGCCGTGATTGGTCACCACAATCCCGTCCAGCCCCAGGTTCACGGCCTGTTCGGCGTCTTGCGGGTGCATCACCCCCTTGAGCACCAGGCGATGAGGCCAACGCTCCCGCAAGCGGGCCAGGAACGCCCAGCTCAGCTGCTTCTCCATCTTTTCACCGATGAAATGTGCGGCGCCGGCAGCATTGCGCTGGTCGGCCGGCAGGTAGCGGTCGAGGTTGGCCATGCTCGGCATGCCGTGCGGCCACAGCGCCTGCCTGATCCAGCGCGGGTGGTGCAGGACGTCTAGCTTGTTGCGCAGGCTCAGTTGGCGAGGGCGAGCGAAGTTGCGCTTGTCCCATTCGCGGTTGCCCAGCAGCACGGCGTCGGTGGTCAGCAGCAAGGTTTTGCAACCTACCGCCTCGGCGCGCTGCAGCAAGTCCTCTTGCACCGAGGGGTCGCTCATGCTGTACAGCTGAAACCACAGGTTCACGTCGGGCACGGCGGTGACGATTTCTTCCATCGAGCGGGTCGAAACGGTGCTGAGGGAAAAGGGCAGGCCGCGCTCGGTGGCGGCGCGGGCAAGATGAATGTCGGCATCGCGGTGCAGCATGCCGTTGTAGCCAGTCGGTGCAATCGCCATCGGCAGCGCCAGTTGTCGCTCGAACAGCGTGCGGCGTGTGTCCGGGGTCTGCCAGGGAACCAGCGTCCTTGGCAGCAGGCTGACCTCGGCGAACGCCTGGCGATTGCGCGCCAGGGTCAGCTCTTCTTCGGCGCCGCCTTCCAGATACTCCCAGGCAAAATGCGGCAGGCGCCGACGGGCCATGTGAGCCAGTTCGGCAATGCTGTGCGCACGGAGAAAATCGGTACCGGCGTGATAGCGACGCATGACAATCCTTGGGGAAGCTGTATAGACAGCTAACGCAAGATGCAGGCCAGTTCAGCGCAGGAAGCTGGCGCTTGGGCTGCCATCATTCCTGCAGGAAAAACGCTTGGGCGTTGTCACCAAAAGTTGCACCGATTGAGGCCGGCCTGCCCGGTACTGGGGCGTCCCGAAACCCTGCGCGATCACTGTAGGAGCGTGGCTTGTCCCGCGATCTGGCGCGCAGCGGCAGCAAACCCGACGGACGCGGTGTGCCAGATAAAACCCAAGAGCCTAACCTTACTGCCGCTTCGCGCCAGATCGCGGGGCAAGCCGCGCTCCTACATGGATGGCGAAGGTTTACGCACGGCACATTAAATGCTTCACCTGTCTATACAGCTTGTCCGACCCTCAACCGACAGGAGCTCGCATGACCGCTCACACCCATCTCCCACTGATCGACATGGCCGGCGTTCGCGAAGGCGACCCGGCGGCGGTCTCCCGTGCCGGTGAGGCGATTCGCAAGGCCTGCGGCGAAACCGGGTTTTTCTACATCATCAACCATGGCGTGCCACAACCCGTGATCGACACCGCCATGGCAGCGGCGAAGACTTTCTTTGCCTATCCGGCGGACGTGAAGCGTCAGGTGGCGGTGAACAAACGTCACCGTGGCTGGCACGCACTGGGCGGTGCGCTAATGTACGAAGCGACCAAGCCGGACTTCAAGGAGTTCTTCAGCATGGGGCTTGAACTCCCGGAAGACGATCCCTCTGTGCTGGCGGGCGAGGCCTTGCGTGGCCCGAATCAATGGCCGGACTTCATGCCGGAGTTGCGCATGGCGCTGGACGCCTATTACGAAGAAATCGGCCTGGCCGGCGCCGACCTGCTCAAAGCAGTCGCGGTAGGGCTGGGGATCGAGCCCGGTTTCTTCGAGCCTAAATACGGCAAACGCTTGCAGCGCACACAGATGGTGTACTACCCGCCGCATCCGCCGATGGCCGAGACCGATCAGTTCGGCGTTGCACCGCATACGGACTACGGTTGCATCACGTTGCTGTATCAGGACAACAGCGGTGGTCTGCAGGTCCGTGAGCTTGGCAGCAACAACTGGATCGACGCCACGCCCATTGAGGGGAGTCTGGTGGTCAATGTCGGGGATCTGCTGGCGCGCTGGTCGAATGATCGCTTCCGCTCGACGTTGCATCGGGTGATCAATAAATCAGGGCATGAGCGGTATTCCATTGCCACGTTCTACGATCCGACGTATGGGGCGGTGGTGGATCCGTGTGATCTGGGGATCGATGCGGCGACCAGCCTTTACCCACCCGTGGCGGCGGGGAATTACATCCTCAAGCGCATCGATGATTCGATGGCGTATCGCAAGAAGGCGCAGTGACCTGCCTTTCATTTTTTTTGTGGGAGCGAGCTTGCTCGCGAATGCGGCGGGTCAGGTACATCGGAGCTAGAGGGTGTATCGCTTTCGCGAGCAAGCTCGCTCCCACAGGTACTGGGTGGGTCAGGCAACCTGTCTTTCACAGACATATCTCCATCGTCCGGATGCAGCCAAGAGCGAGCTCACTCCTACAGTGTTTTGCGTCAGGCATAAAAAAGGGGAAGCAGACCCAGATCTGCTTCCCCTCTTGCAGCTTGCAGCTGCTCTTTAAATGACCGCCAGAATCGCCTGGGTCACGGCCTCGATGTTGCGCGTGTTCAACGCCGCCACACAGATACGGCCAGTGTCCAGCGCGTAGATCCCGAACTCGTTGCGCAGGCGATGCACCTGCTCGGTGGTCAGGCCCGAGTACGAGAACATCCCACGCTGACGCGCCACGAAGCTGAAATCCTGGCCGGCGGCGTTGTTCGCCAGACGGTTCGTCATCTCTTCACGCATGGCACGAATGCGCAAACGCATTTCGGCCAGCTCTTCTTCCCACTTCTGACGCAGCTCAGGGCTGTTAAGCACGGCGGCGACGATGGTTGCACCATGGGTCGGCGGGTTCGAATAGTTGGTGCGGATCACACGCTTGACCTGCGACAGGACACGCGCGGTTTCTTCCTTGGATTCGGTGACGATCGACAGCGCGCCCACACGCTCGCCGTACAGCGAGAACGACTTGGAGAACGAGCTGGAGGCGAAGAAGGTCAGGCCCGAATCAGCGAACAGACGCACGGCGGCGGCGTCTTCGTCGATGCCGTCGCCAAAGCCCTGATAGGCCATGTCGAGGAACGGCACGTGGCCTTTGGTCTTCAGGACCTCCAGGACTTTTTTCCAGTCGTCCAGGGTGAGGTCAACGCCGGTCGGGTTGTGGCAGCAGGCGTGCAGAACCACGATCGAACCGGACGGCAGGTTCTGCAGGTCTTCCAGCATGCCCGAGCGATTGACGTCGTGGGTGGCGGCGTCGTAGTAACGGTAGTTCTGCACCGGGAAACCGGCGGTTTCGAACAGGGCGCGGTGGTTTTCCCAGCTCGGGTCGCTGATGGCCACAATGGCGTTTGGCGACAACTGTTTGAGGAAGTCAGCGCCGATTTTCAGGGCGCCGGTGCCGCCGACGGCCTGCACGGTCATCACGCGGCCAGAAGCCAGCAGTGGCGATTCGGCACCGAACAGCAGGGTTTGGACGGCTTTGTCGTAGGCGGCGATGCCATCAATCGGCAAGTACCCGCGCGGAACGTGTTGAGCGACGCGAATGTCCTCTGCTTCGGCAACGGCACGCAGCAGCGGAATTTTCCCTTCTTCGTTGCTGTAAACGCCTACACCCAGGTTGACCTTGGTGGTACGGGTATCGGCGTTGAATGCTTCGTTGAGGCCCAGGATAGGATCGCGTGGTGCCATTTCGACAGCGGAAAACAGGCTCATTTTTGCGGCGGCTCTGAATGGGAGTGAATGGGTCGCATCGCTCCGGCCGAATGCACTAGAGCGGTGCACAAACGGGGAGTCAGTATAGAGAGCATCGCGGGCGGGGGCGACAGGTCGGGGCTGGTTTTTTCCGGGTTTTTCCGATTATTTTCGACCATTAGTCATGTGACGCTGACTAATGTCCTGAGGATGGCTTGAAAGCTGGCGTTATGGACACCATTTGTAGTCCCATCATTCTTTTCTTCGTACGTCTTTTCCTTTGACGGGATCAGTCGTCCGCGCTCATTACGCTCTGGCCCGGAAGTCTCCTTCAGGCGAGAGCGAACACAGAGGTAGGTTATGTCCGAGTTTCAGCTCGTTACCCGTTTTGAGCCGGCCGGTGACCAACCGACGGCGATCCGCCAACTGGTCGAGGGCATCGACGCGGGGCTGTCGCACCAGACCCTGCTGGGGGTGACCGGTTCGGGCAAGACCTTCAGCATTGCCAACGTCATCCAGCAGGTGCAGCGCCCGACGCTGGTGCTGGCGCCGAACAAGACGCTGGCCGCTCAACTGTATGGCGAATTCAAGGCGTTCTTCCCCAACAATGCCGTTGAATACTTCGTGTCCTACTACGACTACTACCAGCCGGAAGCCTATGTGCCGTCGTCCGACACCTTCATCGAGAAGGACGCGTCGATCAACGACCACATCGAGCAGATGCGGTTGTCGGCCACCAAGGCGTTGCTGGAGCGCAAGGACGCCATCATCGTCACGACCGTGTCGTGCATCTACGGTCTGGGCAGTCCGGAAACCTACCTGCGCATGGTGCTTCACGTCGACCGTGGCGACAAACTCGACCAGCGCGCCTTGCTGCGCCGCCTGGCCGACCTGCAATACACCCGCAACGACATGGACTTTGCCCGGGCGACCTTCCGCGTGCGCGGTGACGTGATCGACATTTTCCCGGCGGAATCGGACCTGGAAGCCATCCGCATCGAGCTGTTCGACGACGAAGTCGAGAGCCTGTCGGCCTTCGACCCGTTGACCGGCGAAGTCATCCGCAAACTGCCGCGCTTTACCTTCTACCCGAAGAGCCACTACGTCACGCCACGGGAAACCCTGCTGGACGCGATGGAAGGGATCAAGGTCGAGTTGCAGGAGCGCCTGGAATACCTGCGCGGCGCCAACAAACTGGTGGAAGCGCAACGTCTGGAGCAACGCACCCGGTTCGACCTGGAGATGATCCTGGAGCTGGGCTACTGCAACGGCATCGAAAACTACTCGCGCTACCTGTCGGGTCGTCCTGCCGGGGCGCCGCCGCCGACTCTCTACGACTACCTGCCGCCTGACGCACTGCTGGTGATCGACGAATCCCACGTCAGCGTGCCGCAGGTCGGCGCCATGTATAAGGGCGACCGCTCGCGCAAGGAAACGCTGGTGGAATACGGCTTCCGGCTGCCGTCGGCGCTGGACAACCGGCCGATGCGCTTCGATGAATGGGAAAGCGTCAGCCCGCAGACCATTTTCGTATCTGCGACACCGGGCCCGTACGAAGGCGAGCACGCCGGGCGAGTGGTCGAGCAGGTGGTGCGTCCGACCGGTCTGGTCGACCCGCAGATCGAGATTCGTCCGGCCCTGACGCAGGTGGACGATCTGCTGTCAGAGATCCACAAACGCGTGGCGCTGGAAGAGCGGGTGCTGGTTACCACGCTGACCAAGCGCATGTCCGAGGACCTGACCGATTACCTGGCCGACCACGGCGTGCGGGTGCGTTACCTGCACTCGGACATCGACACCGTGGAACGCGTCGAGATTATCCGTGACCTGCGTCTGGGCACCTTTGATGTGCTGGTGGGGATCAACCTGCTGCGCGAGGGCCTGGACATGCCCGAGGTGTCCCTCGTGGCGATTCTCGACGCCGACAAGGAAGGCTTCCTGCGTTCCGAGCGTTCGCTGATCCAGACCATTGGCCGCGCGGCGCGTAACCTCAATGGGCGGGCAATCCTGTACGCCGACCGCATCACCGGCTCCATGGAGCGGGCAATTGGCGAAACCGAACGCCGTCGAGACAAGCAGATCGCCTTCAACCTGGAAAACGGCATCACCCCGAAAGGCGTGTTCAAGGACGTCACCGACATCATGGAAGGCGCCACCGTGCCCGGCTCGCGCAGCAAGAAGCGCAAGGGCATGGCCAAAGCCGCCGAAGAGAACGCCAAGTACGAAGCCGAGCTGCGTTCGCCGAGCGAGATCACCAAGCGCATTCGTCAACTGGAAGAGAAGATGTACCAGCTGGCCCGCGACCTGGAGTTCGAAGCCGCGGCACAGATGCGCGACGAAATCACCAAGCTTCGCGAGCGGTTGCTCGCAGTTTGATCGCAGGTTGAGCAAACGAGGAATTTCTGTGGGAGCGAATTCATTCGCGATGGTTGTACAGGCGGTGCACCTCTGGCGCCTGATCAATTTTTCGCGAATGAATTCGCGCCCGCAGGTTCTCTGCACGGCATACGGCTTGATGAGATCCCCGTAGGAGCGCGCTTGCCCGCGATTACGGTTTGACTGTCAATACATGAGTTGCAGGCAGACAGCTATCGCGGGCAAGCGCGCTCCTACAGGGAAAGACCTCAATGCGCCGCGCCACCCTTGATCCCCTGCGGCAGCTTCCTGGTCAGCATCACTGCCAGCATGCTGATCCCCAGTGCAATCCCGACGAAATGAAACGCATCGTTGTAGGCCATGATTGCCGCTTGCTGGTGGGCGATTTCGCTAAGCTTGCCCAGCGCGGCCGTCTCGTTGCCCAGCCGGTCCGTGAGTTGTGCCATGCGCTCAGCGACCTGCGGGTTGGCGGGGGAGATGGACTCTCGCAAGTAGTCAAAGTAAGTCTTGGTCCGTGCATCCAGCAGGGTCGCCAGCAAGGCAATGCCGATGGCGCCGCCGAGGTTACGCAGGATGTTGAACAGGCTCGACGCCGACCCTGCGTCCTGGGGCTGAATGAACGCCGTGGCAATCAGCGAGATGGTCACCATGATCAGCGGCTGACCCAGCGCGCGAACGATCTGGATCTGATTGAATTGCGGACCGGCGAAATCAGGGTTCAGCACGCCCGATGAAAAACTCGCGATCCCGAACAGGCCAAAACCCAAGGTGCAGAGCACCTTCGGCGAAATGATCTTCATCAGTTGCGGCACCAGCGGAATCAGAAACAGCTGGGGAATGCCCATCCACATGATCACTTCGCCGATCTGTTGCGCGTTGTAACCCTGTATCTGCGCCAGATAAAGCGGCAGCAAATAGATCGAACCGTACAGCCCAACGCCCATCCCGACACTGGAAATGCTCGACAGCCCGAAATTGCGGTTACCGAGGATGCCCAGATTGATCAGCGGTTTGGGTTTGGAGAACTGGATGATTACAAAGGTGATCAGGCTGAGCAGGGCGATGCTGCCCAGGCTCACGATGAGGTTGGATTCCAGCCAGTCCTTGCGATGGCCTTCCTCCAGAAACACCTGAAGACAGCCCAGGCCGACGCCAAGGGTGACAATGCCGGCGTAGTCGGTGCTCTTGAGCAACTCCCAATGCGGCGCCTTCTTTTCAAGCCCGTACATCAGACCGGCGATCATCACCAGACCTGGCGGGATGTTGATGTAGAAGATGTATTCCCAACCGAAGTTTTCCGTCAGCCATCCTCCGAGGGTGGGGCCGATGGAGGGCGCGAAGGTGGCAGTCATGGCAAACAGCGCCATGCCTTTTGCGCGATGGTGTTCGGGGAGTTTGATCAACGTCAGGGTAAACGCCAGCGGGATCAACGCGCCGCCTGTGAAACCCTGCATGGCGCGAAACACGATCATGCTCTCCAGGCTCCAAGCCATCGAGCAGAGCAGGGACGAGACCAGAAATCCCAGTGACACCCACACCGCCAACCGTCGCGCTGACAACAGCTGCACCAGCCAGGCGGTGAGCGGGATCATGATGATCTCGGCCACCAGATAGGACGTGGAAATCCACGAGCCTTCTTCGAGGGTCGCCGACAGCGCGCCTTGAATGTCCTTGAGCGACGAGTTGGTGATCTGGATATCCAGCACCGCCATGAACGCACCGAGCATCACGCTCATCACCGCGATCCAGTCGCGCCGGGTCGGCTCACCGACCGCGCGGATCAGCTCGTCACCGGCCACTGTGCGCGTCGTTTGCAGGTTTAACGTTGACCGAAACCGTCACCGACATGCCGGGACGAATCTTGCCGTGCAGCGGATTATCGGCCGCGAATGTCAACTTCACGGGAATGCGCTGCACGACCTTGGTGAAGTTGCCGGTGGCGTTGTCCGGTGGCAGCAGGCTGAACTGTGCGCCGGACGCGGCGAACAGGCTGTTGACCTGCCCCTTGATCGGCGTGCCGGGGAAACTGTCGAACGTCAGCTCGGCGGACTGGCCGATCTCCATGTGCTCGATCTGGGTTTCCTTGAAGTTGGCCTGCACCCAGATGTCTTCATCGGGCACGATGGACATCAGGTATGCACCCGCCTGCACGTACTGACCGTTGCGCGCCGCGCGCTGGCCGACCAAGCCGCTGATCGGCGAGTGGATCTCCGTGCGCTGCATATTGATCTCGGCTTGAGCCAGATCGGCGCGAGCGGTGGCGATCTGCGCGTCGAGGCGCTTGATATCGGCGTTCAGCGCGTTGACCTGCTGACGCTGGCTCTGCGCGTCGGCCTGGGCCTTGGTGACTTGAGAACGTGCGACATTGCTGTCGGCGGTCATGGTGGTGACCTGCGCTTCCGACACGAAGCCCGGCGTGCGCAGCTTTTGCAGGCGTGCCAGGTCGATCTGCGTGCGGCCGAGCGTGGCTTGATTAGCCTGCACTTGCGCGTCGCTGGCCGCGATGAGGCTGGACTGCTGGGTCAGCTTGCTTTGCGCCTGCAGACGTTCGGCTTCACGCGTGGCGAGGGTGGCCTGCGCGCGGTCGATCGCCAGACGGAAATCATCGGGTTCCAGACGCACCAGCAACTGACCTTTTTCGACGTGCTGGTTGTCCTGCACCAACACCTCGGTGACGCGCGCGCCTAGCTGGCTGGACACTCGGGTAATTTCGCCCTGTACGTAGGCGTTATCGGTGGTTTCATAAAAACGTCCTTTTAAATACCACTGGGCAAAGAAGGCGAGGGCGATCAACAGGACCACCCCGAAGAAGATGAACAGGCGGCGTTTCAGTTGGGCAGGCATGGTCATTCTGGATGATTGGAATGTAAGGAAATTTATCAGCAAAGAAGGTCTGGCACCTAGCCATCGTTGAAATAATGACTGGAAGTGATAATTCGGTATTCATTTATGGTGCCGAGTGATGGACGGGCTACGCTGAGTTTCCACCTGCGCGAATCTGTCCCGTGATCCGGTTCCGGCGCTGGAGCCGCGAGGGCTGCGCCTGTTAAGATTCTCGGCTTGTTCGACCTATTCGGAATTTTCCATGACCACCGTTCGTACCCGCATCGCGCCATCGCCTACCGGCGACCCCCACGTTGGCACGGCTTACATCGCACTCTTCAACTATTGCTTTGCCAAGCAACATGGCGGCGAATTCATCCTGCGCATTGAAGACACCGATCAGCTGCGCTCGACCCGCGAGTCCGAACAACAGATTTTCGACGCGCTGCGCTGGCTCGGCATCGAATGGAGCGAAGGCCCGGATGTCGGCGGTCCGCACGGCCCGTACCGTCAAAGCGAGCGTGGCGACATCTACAAAAAATACACCCAGCAACTGGTCGACGCCGGTCATGCCTTCCCGTGCTTCTGCACCGCCGAAGAGCTGGACCAGATGCGCGCCGAGCAGATGGCCCGTGGCGAGACCCCGCGTTACGACGGGCGTGCGCTGCTGCTGTCCAAGGAAGAAGTCGAGCGCCGTCTGGCGGCAGGCGAACCGCACGTCATCCGCATGAAAGTGCCGAGCGAAGGCGTGTGCATCGTGCCGGACATCCTGCGCGGTGAAGTCGAAATTCCGTGGGACCGCATGGACATGCAGGTCCTGATGAAGACCGACGGTCTGCCGACCTACTTCCTGGCGAACGTGGTCGACGACCACCTGATGGGCATCACCCACGTGCTGCGCGGCGAAGAGTGGCTGCCGTCGGCCCCGAAACTGATCCTGCTGTACGAATACTTCGGCTGGGAAAAACCGGCGCTGTGCTACATGCCGCTGCTGCGTAACCCGGACAAGAGCAAACTGTCCAAACGCAAGAACCCGACCTCGGTGACGTTCTACGAGCGCATGGGCTTCATGCCCGAAGCGATGCTCAACTACCTGGGCCGGATGGGCTGGTCGATGCCGGATGAGCGCGAGAAGTTCTCGTTGCAGGAAATGGTCGACAACTTTGACCTGAACCGCGTCTCACTGGGCGGTCCTATCTTCGACATCGAGAAACTGTCCTGGCTCAACGGCCAGTGGCTGCGTGAGTTGCCGGTCGAGGAGTTCGCTGCGCGTGTTCAGAAGTGGGCGTTCAACAGCGACTACATGATGAAAATCGCGCCGCACGTTCAGGGACGCGTGGAAACGTTCAGTCAGGTCGCACCGCTGGGTGGTTTCTTCTTCGCCGGGGTCGTCAACCCGGACCCGAAACTGTTCGAGCACAAGAAACTGTCGCCGGAGCAGGTGCGTCAGGTGATGCAGTTGATCCTGTGGAAGCTGGAATCGCTGCGTCAGTGGGAGAAAGACACCATTACCGGTTGCATTCAGGCGGTGGTCGAGCACCTCGAGCTGAAGCTGCGCGACGCCATGCCGCTGATGTTCGCCGCGATCACCGGTCAGGCCAACTCGGTGTCGGTGACCGATGCCATGGAAATCCTCGGTCCGGACCTGACCCGCTTCCGTCTGCGCCAGGCGCTTGACCTGCTGGGCGGCGTTTCAAAGAAAGAAAACAAAGAGTGGGAAAAGCTGCTCGGCGCCATCGGCTGAGTGACGCCCGACCGCCGTGCGTAGCCGAACCCGGGCGCACGGTGGCCGAGCAACTCCCTGATTCTTCAGGGGAGGGCGGTAAGTGATTGTTATCCCGGAAAATTCTTTTGGAATTTGTTGAAAAAAAGTTTGACAGGTATGTGGGTCGCACTTAATATGCGCCCCGTCCACACGGCAACACAGAAACACGGCGGCAACGCAGGGTGATCTGAGAGTGTAATGTGGGGCTATAGCTCAGCTGGGAGAGCGCCTGCATGGCATGCAGGAGGTCAGCGGTTCGATCCCGCTTAGCTCCACCAATTTAGAAGCGTCAAGGTTGGCTACACTGCCTTGAGGTTTGTACCGCAAAATCGGAACCAGCACCGATTCAGGTACACAAGGGTTACGTCCCCTTCGTCTAGTGGCCTAGGACACCGCCCTTTCACGGCGGTAACAGGGGTTCGAGTCCCCTAGGGGACGCCAGTTTTACCGAGTGATGCCAGCAGGCTGATCTCCGTCGAGAGACGTAAATCCGGGGCTATAGCTCAGCTGGGAGAGCGCCTGCATGGCATGCAGGAGGTCAGCGGTTCGATCCCGCTTAGCTCCACCAAATTTGCCAGGGTTCGTTAATGATGTTCATGACGAACCTGACTGAAGGTTTTGCGTCCCCTTCGTCTAGTGGCCTAGGACACCGCCCTTTCACGGCGGTAACAGGGGTTCGAGTCCCCTAGGGGACGCCACGATTTCTCGCTCTGCGAGACCAAGGGTCATTCGATTATTGAATGGCCCTTTTGTTTTTCTGGGGTTTTATTTTCCCTTCCTTCCGTTGATGACCACGGCTCGTGGTTTCACATCGCGACTTGCCATCCCGCATGATGCAGATAATATTACTGCCATCATCCCGGAGGCGGACATGAACGATAAAAAAGCACAAACCCGCGAACGTATTCTCAATGCGGCCAGCGTCGCATTGATCGCACGCGGCCCGGTCGAGCCCAGCGTCAACGAGATCATGGGCGCGGCGGGGCTGACAGTGGGTGGTTTCTACGCGCACTTCGACAGCAAGGAAGCCTTGATGCTCGAGGCGTTCAACCAGTTGCTCGGCGAGCGACGGGACATGGTTGCGAAAATAGACGACCAGCTTCCCGGCGAAGAGCGGCGCGCTCTGCTGGCCGCGTTTTATCTGTCTCGCAAACACCGTGATGCCGAAGATCACGCCTGTCCTCTGCCCACGGCGATCGGGGAGATGGCGCGTCTGTCGGATGATTTTCGCGGCGCGTTATCCGAACACATCGAGCTGATGGTCGCGCAGCTGGCCTCCAGCCCGGAAGAAACCGACAAGACCCTGGCTGACATTGCCCTGATGCTCGGCGGTCTGGCGCTGGCGCGAGCGCTGGGCCCCGGCGAGTTGTCAGACCGTGTGCTGCGTGCCGCCAAGTCGGCCATGCAGTGAGGCGTTCGCGACAGAGGCGGACTCTGCTGACGCGCTTTTGGTTACACTGCCCGCGAACGAACTAACGAGGGGCAGGAACGAGCATGGTCTGGGATCTGGCAACGCCATTCGTCATCGATCTGCACGTGGGCGAGGACGACATCGATGGATTGGGGCACGCCAACAATGCGGTGTACGTCACCTGGCTTGAGCGCTGCGCGTGGCGCCATTCACAGCAGTTGGGGCTCGATCTGACCGAGTACCGGCGACTGGATCGGGCCATGGCCGTGGTCCGGCATGAGATCGACTATCTGGCCAGCGCCTATCAGGACGACGAACTGCAATTGGCGACCTGGATCGTCGATTGGGATCAGCGCCTGAAGATGACCCGACGCTTTCAGCTCAGGCGGCCCAGTGACGGCGTGACGTTGCTTCGCGCGCAGACCACCTTCGTGTGCATCGAATTGTCCACGGGCAAGCCCAAACGCATGCCTGCTGAGTTCATCGAAGGGTATGCGCCTGCTTTACAGACGGTAGCGTCCTGACGTCCGGCGCCTTCGGCCCGTTCCCAAGCACGCCGCCACTGCGTAAACTGCCGGACTTTTTTCGAGTGTGACCCCATGCAAATTGCTCTGGCGCCCATGGAAGGCCTGGTCGACGATATTCTGCGCGATGTGCTGACTCAGGTCGGCGGCATCGACTGGTGCGTGACCGAATTCATCCGGGTGACCGAGCGTCTGTTGCCTGCGCACTATTTCCACAAGTTCGCCTCCGAGTTGCTGACGGACGCCAAGACCCGCGCGGGCGTGCCGCTGCGCGTGCAGTTGCTGGGTTCGGACCCTGTGTGTCTGGCAGAAAACGCAGCCTTTGCCGCCGAGCTGGGGGCTCCGGTGATCGACCTGAACTTCGGTTGCCCGGCCAAGACCGTCAACAAGTCGCGGGGCGGGGCGGTGCTCTTGAAAGAGCCCGAGCTCCTGCATTCGATCCTCAGCCATGTCCGCCGCGCGGTGCCCGCACACATTCCGGTCACCGCCAAGATGCGCCTCGGTTACGACAGCACCGAGCCGGCGCTGGATTGCGCCCGTGCGCTGGAAGCGGGTGGCGCCGAACACATCGTCGTCCACGCCCGGACCAAGGTCGATGGTTACAAACCGCCGGCGCACTGGGAATGGATCGGTAAGATCCAGGACGTGGTGAAGATTCCGATCATCGCCAACGGTGAAATCTGGACCGTCGACGACTGGCGTCGCTGCCGCGAAATCTGCGGGGCGCGGGACATCATGATCGGGCGCGGTCTGGTCGCACGTCCCGATCTGGGGCGGCAAATCGCGGCGGCAGAAGCCGGGCGCGAGGTCGTCGAGATGACCTGGGAGGAGCTGCAACCGCTGTTGCGCGTGTTCTGGCTGCAGGCATTGGCAAAGATGACCCGCGTGCAGGCGCCAGGGCGTCTCAAGCAGTGGGTGGTGCTGCTGACCAAAAGCTATCCCGAAGCCGTCGTCCTGTTCGATGCGTTGCGCCGTGAAACGGACTGCGAGCGCATCAGCCAGATGCTCGGTGTGGTCGAACAGGAAGCTGCCTGAAAAAATTTTCATAGCGACTCTTGAAACAGAAGTGACCGTCCCTATCTTGGGATTACGCGATGCCGAAGTCGGGTCGCGGAGACAACCACTTGCTGATTTATCAGGAGATTATCATGACTACCGCTTTCTCTCTGGCTCCCCTGTTCCGTTCTTCCGTGGGTTTTGACCGCTTCAACGACCTGTTCGAATCGGCGGCCCGTAACGAGTCGGCCAGCAGCTACCCTCCCTACAACGTCGAGAAACACGCAGACGACCAATACCGCATCGTCATCGCGGCTGCGGGTTTCCAGGAAGAAGACCTTGAGTTGCAGGTCGAGAAGGGTGTGCTGACCGTCACCGGCAGCAAGCGCGACAACACAGCGGAAGGCGTGACCTTCCTGCATCAGGGCATTGCCCAGCGCGCGTTCAAGCTGTCGTTCCGTCTGGCCGACCACATCGAAGTGCAAAACGCCGCACTGGCCAACGGCCTGCTGAACATTGACCTGTTGCGCCTGGTGCCTGAAGAGGCCAAACCAAAACGCATCCAGATCAATGGTCAGAAAACCCTGGCGCACTGATCCAGACGCCAGCCATAAAAAAGGCGCCCCTCGGGGCGCCTTTTTTGCGTGGGTTGACTGCCCGCTTATTGCCGCTGTGGGACTTACAGGACTCTTTCACGCAACAACGCTTCAAACCCCGCCACGGGCAGCGGCTCGCTGAACAGAAATCCCTGATAGAAGTGG
This sequence comes from Pseudomonas abietaniphila, assembly GCF_039697315.1. Classification (NCBI taxonomy): domain Bacteria; kingdom Pseudomonadati; phylum Pseudomonadota; class Gammaproteobacteria; order Pseudomonadales; family Pseudomonadaceae; genus Pseudomonas; species Pseudomonas abietaniphila. Next base: position 5,529,414 of record NZ_CP155619.1, read on the forward strand.
CAATCCAGTTGTGCGAGAAAATCCAGTTGTTCCTGTTTTTCCACCCCTTCGGCGATGATTGCCAGATTAAGGCTGGCGGCCATGGCGACGATTGCGCGGACGATTTCGGCGTCGTTGGGGTCGCTGGTGGCGTCGCGAACGAATGACTGATCGATTTTCAGGGCGTCCACTGGCAGGCGCTTCAGGTAGGTCAGCGATGAATACCCGGTGCCGAAATCATCCATGGCGAAGCTGATGCCCATGTGTTTGAGCTTCAGCATTTTGGCGATGGTGTCGTCCAGATTCTGTATGACGATGCCTTCGGTGATTTCCAGTTTGAGCAGGCGATTGGGCAGTTCATAGGTGTGCAAGCAGCGTTCGACGCGCTCGACGAAATCCGACTGGCGAAACTGCCGTGGGCTGATGTTCACGCACAGGCTGAAATCGTCGACATTGATCAGCCCTTTGTGCAGCAATTCGCTGCCGGTTTTGCAGGCTTCTTCCAGAATCCAGTTGCCAACCTCAAGGATCATCCCGCTCTCTTCCATGACCTGAATGAACTGGTTGGGCGCCAGATGACCCAGGCTCGGGTGTTGCCAGCGCAGCAGCGCCTCGGCGCCGATGATGCGATTACCTCGGGTGTCCACCTGGGGTTGATAGGTGAGGCTGAACTCGCCGCGTGCCAGAGCCTGGCGCAAGTCGTTTTCCAGGCGCAAGCGGTCGCTGGCCGCCTTCTGCATGGTGCTGTGAAACATCTGTATCGCGTTACGGCCCGAGTCCTTGGCCCGGTACAGCGCAATGTCCGCGCGCTTGAGCAGGTCGGCCGGAGTCGAGCCGTGGTCGGGAATCAACGCCACGCCAATGCTGGGCGTGACCTGCAAGCGGTGACCGTCGAGAAACATCGGCTCGGAGAGCAGCTCACGCAAGGTGTTCGCCAGGCTTTGGACCTGATCGACGACCTCGTCCCGCGATCCCTCCAGTCCGCTGATCAGGACGACAAACTCGTCGCCTCCCAGCCGCGCCACGGTATCTTCAAGCCGAACGCTGGCTTCCAGTCTCGCGGTGATGATCTTCAGCACACTGTCGCCGACCGGGTGCCCCAGCGAATCATTGATGTGCTTGAAATGATCCAGGTCCAGGAACAGCAGGGCACCGCGCAGGCTGTGGCGTTTGAGCAGGGCAATCTGCTGGCTGAGGCGGTCCATCAGCAATGCGCGATTGGGCAGGTTGGTCAGGGAGTCGTGGTAGGCCAGATGCTGAATCTGGGCCTGCGCGTTCTTCAATTGACTGATGTCACGCGCGGTGATGAGCAAGCATGGGGTGTCGTCGAGCAACAGCGGGTCGATGGAGACGTCGACCGTGATGAGTTCACCGTTCTTGTTGCGCCCCAGCAACTCACGGTTACGCACTTTGCCCTGTTCTTCGATTTCCTGAATCAACCGCGTGCGTTGGGTGATGTCGGCCATGATCGAGAATTCGAACACCGTGCGGCCGACGACATCGCTGGCGCTGTAGCCGGACAGGCGAGAAAAGCCGTCGTTGACTTCGATGTACCGGCCGGAGTCCCGCTCGGTGATGATGATGGCGTCCGGGCTTGAGTGAAAGGCGCGGGCAAACTTCTCTTCACTGGCCTTGAGTGCCTGCTGTGCCCGCTTGTGTTCGGTGTTGTCGATGAAGGTGCTGAGCAGATAAAGGCCGTCGCTCAAGCTTATTTTCTGAGTGTAAAGCGTGCCGTCGTGTTCGCGGCCATCGCGGCTGCGCCACTGGCTTTCCAGGCTGGCGGCTTCGTCGCTGGCGAAGGTTCGGTCCAGCGCCAGTTGGCGTTGCAGGGAATCGATCCAGAGCCCGATTTCCAGCGTGGTACGGCCCATGCACTCGGCCATCGGCCAACCGAAGGTGGTCTCGAAATGGCGGTTGGCGTTGCAGATCAGGCCGTCTTCGAAGCGCGTGAGCAGGACCACGTTGGGGCTGAGGTTGAACAGGGTCGCGAAGTGTTTCTCCGATTCTTTCGCGGTCAACGCCAGGTCATTTGGTGTGAACAATGGGCTGTCAGCGGTTATGGGCATGTGATCACGAGCCTTCAGAGAGTCAAGCCGGTATGTCGATCAGTAAGCATCACCGCTCAGGCAACAGTTGCCTGGGCATCGAGCAGCGTCATGAACGCCTTGGCGGCGTTCGACAGCGTACGTTCCGTGTGAACAATGTAGCCTAGCTGGCGGCGCAGCTGTATGCCCGGCAATGGAATGCTGGCGACTTGCTCGTCGAGCATGGTTCTGGGGAGCACGCTCCAGGCCAGCCCGATGGACACCATCATCTTGATCGTCTCCATATAGTTGGTGCTCATGGCGATGTTGGGCTTGAGCCCTTGCGCCTCGCACAGGCCGCTGACGATGTGATGGGTGAAGGTATTGCCGCCCGGAAACACGGCAGGGTAGCGGGCGATGTCGGCCAGGCTGACATTCGGCATCGTGGCCAGCGGGTGTTCTGGGGCAGCCACAAAGTCCAGTGGGTCGTCCCAGACCCTGACCGCCTTGACCAGCGAATGGGGCTCCGGCGCCAGAGTGATCACCGCCAGTTCCGCGCGCCCGTGCAGGATCTCCTCATAGGCGACCTCGGAATCCAGAAACTCGATATCCAGCGCCACATCGGGATAAGCGCGGGTGAACGCCCTCAACACTGGTGGCAAGCGGTGCAGGCCAATGTGGTGGCTGGTCGCAAGGCTCAGGCGGCCGGTGACCTCGCCGGTCAGGTTGGTCAGCGCCCGCCGGGTATCGTCCAGTACGTTGAGGATCTGGTAGGCGCGGGGCAGAAGGGCCCGTCCGGCCTCCGTCAGGCTGACTTCCCGACCCAGACGGTCGAACAGGCGTACATTGAGTTGCTGCTCAAGCCCGGCAATGCGTTTGCTGATGGCGGGCTGAGTCAGGTGCAGGCGTTCACCGGCCCCGGAAAAGCTGCCGGTCTCGGCAATGGAAATAAAGGCATTGAGGTTCGCCAGGTCCATCTCGAATTCCTATTGGTTATCCAAAGCATGAAAAATATGAATTTGAGTTATTTAAGCATATTCCCTAGCATCTCCCCCACAAGCCAAGGGGTCTTTGAATCGTCACCGTGATGACGATGACCCAAGGCATAGAAACAAGCTGATGAGGAAATCGTCTGATGGCCGGCAAAACGCTCTACGACAAGCTCTGGGATTCGCATTTGGTCAAACAGCGCGACGATGGTTCGGCGCTGCTGTATATCGACCGTCACATCATTCATGAAGTGACCTCACCACAGGCGTTTGAGGGCTTGCGCCTGGCTGGCCGCAAACCATGGCGCATTGACGCCAACGTCGCCACCGTTGACCACAACGTGCCGACCACCCCGGACCGTAAGGACGGCGTCGACGCCATCGTCGATCAGGTGTCGCGCCTGCAGGTCAAGACCCTGGACGACAACTGCGACGAATACGGCATCACCGAATTCAAGATGAACGACGTGCGTCAGGGCATCGTCCACGTCATCGGCCCGGAGCAGGGCGCAACCTTGCCTGGCATGACCGTGGTCTGCGGCGACTCTCACACCTCGACGCACGGCGCCTTCGGTGCGCTGGCCCACGGCATCGGCACCTCCGAGGTCGAGCATGTGCTCGCCACGCAGTGCCTGGTCGCCAAGAAAATGAAAAACATGCAGGTGAAGGTCGAAGGCAAGCTGCCGTTTGGCGTCACCGCCAAGGACATCGTCCTGGCGATCATCGGCAAGATCGGCACCGCCGGCGGTAACGGCCACGCCATCGAGTTCGCCGGCAGCGCGATTCGCGACCTGTCCGTTGAAGGCCGCATGACCATCTGCAACATGTCCATCGAGGCAGGCGCTCGTGTTGGTCTGGTGGCCACCGACGAAAAGACCATTGCCTACGTCAAGGGCCGTCCTTTCTCGCCAAAGGGCGAGCAGTGGGACATGGCTGTCGAGGCCTGGAAAAACCTGGTGTCGGACGATGATGCGGTGTTCGACACCGTGGTCGAGCTGGACGCCACCCAGATCAAACCGCAAGTGAGCTGGGGCACGTCGCCGGAAATGGTCCTTGCGGTCGATCAGCATGTTCCTGATCCTGCGAAAGAAACCGATCTGGTCAAACGTGGCTCGATCGAGCGCGCTTTGAAGTACATGGGCCTCAAGGCCAATCAGGCGATTACCGACATTCAGCTGGATCGCGTGTTCATCGGTTCGTGCACCAACTCGCGGATCGAAGACTTGCGTGCTGCCGCCGACATCGCCAAAGGCCGCAAAGTGGCCTCGACCATCAAGCAGGCGATTGTCGTCCCGGGTTCGGGTCTGGTGAAAGAGCAGGCAGAAAAAGAAGGCCTGGACAAAATCTTCCTCGAAGCCGGTTTCGAATGGCGTGAGCCAGGGTGCTCGATGTGTCTGGCGATGAACCCGGACCGTCTGGAAAGTGGCGAGCATTGCGCGTCCACTTCCAACCGTAACTTCGAAGGCCGTCAGGGTGCCGGTGGTCGTACTCACCTGGTCAGCCCGGCGATGGCAGCGGCGGCAGCGGTCAATGGCCGTTTCGTCGATGTCCGCACCATGAGCCAGCAATAAGGAGCCCCGCATGAAGCCTTTTACTCAACACACAGGTTTGGTCGCTCCGCTGGATCGTGCCAACGTCGACACCGATCAGATCATTCCCAAGCAGTTCCTGAAGTCGATTCGTCGCACCGGTTTCGGTCCTAACCTGTTCGATGAATGGCGCTATCTGGATGTGGGTCAGCCATACCAGGACAACTCCAAGCGTCCGGTGAACCCTGATTTCGTGCTGAACCACGAACGTTATCAAGGCGCCAGCGTGCTGTTGGCCCGCGAAAACTTCGGTTGTGGCTCGAGCCGCGAGCACGCGCCGTGGGCGCTGGAAGAGTACGGTTTTCGCAGCATTATCGCGCCGAGCTACGCCGACATCTTCTTCAACAACAGCTTCAAGAACGGCCTGCTGCCGATCATCCTGAGCGAAGCAGAGGTCGACGAGCTGTTCAAGGTGGTCGAAGCGAACCCCGGTTATCAGCTGAAAGTGGACCTGCAGGCACAGACCGTGACCCGCGAAGACGGCACGGTACACACCTTTGAAATCGACGCGTTCCGCAAGCACTGCCTGCTCAACGGCCTGGACGACATCGGCCTGACCCTGGTGGATGGCGATGCAATCGCGACGTTCGAGGCCAAACACCGCGCTTCGCAGCCTTGGTTGTTTCGTGACTGATTGAATGTGTGTCGTCTGGACGATTCGCGAGCAAGCTCGCTCCCACAGGTTCGGCGTTGGACCTTGAATGAGGTGTTGAGGGGCAAGCTGACTCCACAGGTTCGGCGCTGGACATTGAATGAGATGTTGAGGGGCAAGCTGATTTCCAAAGGTTTGATGTTGGACCTGAGTAACGCGGTCCTGTGGGAGTGAGCTTGCTCGCGAAGATGGCCTGACAGTCACCCGACATGGTCGGATTGGTCGCAGGCCTGTGGTACCCGCTTTTTCAATCGGCGCTCCTGAAGCGCCGATGCACTTATTGAAACGAGGATGTTATGAGCAAGCAGATTCTGATTCTCCCAGGTGATGGCATTGGTCCGGAAATCATGGCCGAAGCGGTCAAGGTGCTGGAACTGGCGAACGAGAAGTATCAGCTGGGCTTTGAACTGAGCCACGACGTCATTGGCGGCGCAGCCATCGACAAGCATGGCGTGCCGCTGGCCGACGAGACGCTGGACCGTGCCCGTGCTGCCGACGCCGTCCTGCTGGGCGCTGTGGGTGGACCGAAGTGGGACGCCATCGAGCGCGACATTCGCCCTGAGCGCGGCCTGCTGAAAATCCGTTCGCAACTGGGCCTGTTCGCCAACCTGCGTCCGGCGATCCTGTACCCGCAATTGGCCGACGCTTCGAGCCTCAAGCCTGAAATCGTCTCGGGCCTGGACATCCTCATCGTTCGCGAGCTGACCGGCGGTATCTACTTCGGCGCGCCACGCGGCACCCGCGAGCTGGAAAACGGCGAGCGTCAGTCTTACGATACCCTCCCGTACAGCGAGAGCGAGATCCGCCGCATCGCTCGCGTCGGTTTCGACATGGCCCGTGTACGCGGCAAGAAACTCTGCTCGGTGGACAAGGCCAACGTACTGGCGTCCAGCCAGCTGTGGCGCGAAGTGGTCGAGCAAGTGGCCAAGGACTACCCGGATGTCGAGCTGAGCCACATGTACGTGGACAACGCCGCCATGCAACTGGTCCGCGCGCCGAAGCAGTTCGACGTGATGGTCACCGACAACATGTTCGGCGACATCCTGTCCGACGAAGCCTCGATGCTCACCGGTTCCATTGGCATGCTGCCGTCGGCGTCGCTGGACTCGAACAACAAGGGCATGTACGAGCCTTGCCACGGGTCGGCGCCGGACATCGCGGGCAAGGGCGTGGCCAACCCGCTGGCCACCATCCTGTCGGTGTCGATGATGCTGCGTTACAGCTTCAATCAGCACACCGCAGCCGATGCCATTGAGAAGGCCGTCAGCCTGGTGCTGGACCAAGGCCTGCGCACCGGTGATATCTGGTCCGAAGGTAATGCCAAGGTCGGTACGCAGGAAATGGGTGACGCCGTAGTCGCCGCGCTGCGCAATCTGTAATATCTCGGGCCCACTGCCGCAAGATCGAGTCGAAAGGCTCTCTGCGAGGAGGGGCCCCACTTTTAATTAAGGTGTAGTTGCGATGAAACGTGTAGGTCTGGTCGGTTGGCGCGGTATGGTTGGTTCCGTGCTCATGCAGCGCATGCTGGAAGAGCAGGATTTCGATCTCATTGAGCCGGTTTTTTTCACCACCTCCAACGTCGGCGGACAAGGTCCGTCGGTGGGCAAGGACATTGCGCCGTTGAAGGATGCCTACAGCATCGACGAGCTCAAGACCCTGGACGTGGTACTGACCTGTCAGGGCGGCGACTACACCAACGAGGTGTTCCCGAAGCTGCGTGAAGCAGGCTGGCAGGGTTACTGGATCGATGCGGCGTCGGCCCTGCGCATGCAGGACGACGCGGTGATCATCCTCGATCCGGTCAACCGCAAGGTCATCGACCAGCAACTGGATGCCGGCACCAAGAACTACATCGGCGGTAACTGCACCGTCAGCCTGATGCTGATGGGGCTGGGCGGCTTGTTCGAAGCCGGTCTGGTCGAGTGGATGAACGTCATGACCTATCAAGCGGCCTCCGGTGCCGGCGCGCAGAACATGCGTGAGCTGATCAAGCAGATGGGCGCGATCAACGCCTCGGTTGCTGACGAACTGGCGAACCCTGCCAGCGCGATTCTGGACATCGACCGCAAAGTGGCCGAAGCCATGCGCGGCGAGAGCTTCCCGACCGAGAACTTCGGCGTGCCGCTGGCGGGCAGTCTGATTCCATGGATCGACAAGGAACTGCCGAACGGCCAGAGCCGTGAAGAGTGGAAAGGTCAGGCAGAGACCAACAAGATTCTGGGCCGCTTCAAAAGCCCGATCCCGGTCGACGGCATCTGCGTGCGCATCGGCGCCATGCGTTGCCACAGCCAGGCGCTGACCATCAAGCTGAACAAGGATGTGCCGATTGCCGACATCGAAGGCATGATCAGCCAGCACAACCCGTGGGTGAAGCTGGTGCCGAACAACCGTGAGGCGAGCATTCAGGAACTGAGCCCGACGTCGGTGACCGGCACGCTGAACATTCCGGTAGGGCGTCTGCGCAAGCTGAACATGGGTTCGCAGTATCTGGGCGCGTTTACAGTGGGTGACCAGTTGTTGTGGGGTGCCGCTGAGCCGTTGCGTCGTATGTTGCGGATTCTGCTGGAGCGTTGATTCGCTTTTTGTGTTTCAAATAAAAAACCGCCTGTTAGGGGCGGTTTTTTTATGGGTTTGATTTGGGGGCGGCCTAGGTGTGTCTTATCCGTGTTTTTTGGCGGCGCGGGGAGGGTTTGGCCTAACGGCCAAACTGTTTCGCCTTCGGCGAGTTACTTGAAAGCCGGAATGCCGGACCATCCCCACGTAACTAAGGGTCAGGCTCCTGGTTTGGCCTCGACTTCGTCGAGGTACCGTAACGAAGGCGACGCTCCGTGGGCCCGCGCCGAACGGACATCCCTGTCCTGACGGCGCTCTCGCGGCATCCATGCCGCTCGACCCACTCCACGCCACCTGCGTTCAGCCTGCACCCAAGTCGCGTTTGGTGGTGTCTGGACTGTCGCGCACAAGAGGAGTGCGAGCTGGAGCTAACGCTCATCGCATCTCGATTCATGCATCCATCTCCCGCACGCCACTCTTTATTGTAGGAGCGTGGCTTGTGTCTGGGCCGCATCCGGACGATCTGCCGGGAACCGGCAGCAAGACCTGCGCATTCGCAGTGTCAGGAATAGTCGAGTCGCCTGATTTTGCTACCGCTGCGCGGTAGATCGTCCGGATGCGGCCCAGACACAAGCCACGCTCCTACAGGTATCGCGTCGCCCTGATATTCCTGCTCCTGCTGTTGATTTTGCTCTTCGACATCAATGGTCCAAAACGCCACCAATCGCGACTTGGCTGCAGGCTGAACCCAGGCGTAAAAAACGCCGCCGCAAGACTCTTCAAACCTGCTCCGGCGGCGGATCATCCTTACGCCGACGAAACAACGTCCCGCGTTTCCAGTGCTTCCCAAACCGGATCCCCGGCGCTTCGATGTAGCAATGGGTCAACATCGACACCACCACCACGGCGATGACCACAAAGAGCATCAGCAAGTTATCGTTCAGCGCAGTCCCCGTGCTCAGATAACGCACCATCGTGCCGCTGGTTTCGCCCGGCCGGTCGACCAGCCATGACAGGCCGCTGAACTTCGCCGCCAGCGTGATGACTGTCGCCAGCACGAATATCACCGCCGCATGGGTCAGGTAAATGGACAGCCACAACTTGCCCAGCGCCGGGAACAACCGCAGGCGCAGGAGTCCGGACACCAATCCGGCCTCATAAGAAAAAATCAGCACCGCCGCGCAGAACAGCAGCCCAAGCTCGATGGTCAGCGGCGGTTCGCCCTGCGTCATGACCCAGTAAATCGCTGCCAGCACACCCACCTCCAGCACCGTGGCGAATGCCGGACCCGGCACCGAGTCATGTAGCCGCACGTACAGGCGGTAAGTGATCGCGCCGGCAAAGAAACACGAAGCCCCCCACAGCACGTTGCGCGGGATCAGGTTGAAATCCTTGTACAGCGCGATGAACGCCAGGACGCACAGCAGTGAAAACAGCTTTCGCGCCAGGCCCGGCAGGGAGAACAGGATCAGCGCGAAGATCACCCACAGATAGAATTCGACACTGATGAACCAAGAGGGGTAGTTGAACGACAGGGCATTGAACGTCGGCCACCAGGCCTGGATCAGCAGTAGATTAGGCAGGATCTCGCTCGGCGCGCGGTCGCCGCTGAATGCCGGGTAATTCAGCGACAGGCCATATCGCTCCATCACCAGTTTCAGGCACTCGAACCCGATGAAAAACAGCAGCACGGCGACGTGCAAGGGCACCACGCGACAGGTTCGCGTGATCATGAACTCGCCCAGTTGGCGAGGCGTGGCCAGGTGACCGATGTAGCGCCGGTAAATCAGAAAACCGCTCAAGGCGAAGAAGAAGCCCACGAACTGGCTGGCGTTTCTGAAAAACGTCAGCTCCGTGATGCTGCGCTCAATGTGCGAGTGATGAACGATCAGCGCGACGGCACACAGGCCGCGAAAGCTGTCGAGCACGAGAAATCGCTTCATCTTACGGGTCCTTTTGCAGATGAGTGTAGACCGTGGATGGCAGGTGGCTATCGGCGTCTGATGTCGCCTGAGCTTAAGGAACAGCGTGTGAAAAAAACGCGAGGGATGGTTACCACCTTCGGCACTGGAGGCTGAATGGTCGGTGAGGCAACGAGGATGTCTGGAGCAGCCCGGGGATCCGGGGCAGAACGGAGTATGCCTGAGTGAACCGAGGAGCTGCCAGATTCAGCGGCGAAGGCGAGGCGTGCACTCGTGGCAAAATGTAAAGATCCCACAATATGGGATAGCAATTTACATATTGAGATAATTCTGTTTCCGGGTTTATAGTTCGCCCCGCATTCACTCATTAATAACAATCAGGTGAAGCCATGCAGGCGCAATTGATCGCGCTCGATTGGGGAACGACCTCCCTTCGTGCGTATCGACTCGGCGAAAACGGCCGGGTACAGGAACAACGCTCGCTCAGCGCGGGCATCATGCAATTGCCTTCTACCGCTCGCAGGGTTGCCGGCCAGCTGTGCAGCGACGGTTTTGAGCTGGCATTCGATGAAGCCTGTGGCGATTGGCTCGACGCCCAGCCGAGCTTACCGGTCATCGCTTGCGGTATGGTCGGCAGCGCTCAAGGATGGCGGGAAGCGGTTTACCAGCAGACGCCAGCTAGCGTTGCGGCGCTGAGTTCTGCGCTGGTGACGGTGCGCAGCGTGCGCGGCGTCAATGTCCACATTGTTCCTGGCGTGCTGCAACGCTCCGAACTGCCCAATGTCATGCGCGGTGAAGAGACGCAGGTTCTGGGCGTTCTCAGTGCGTTGCCCGCCGAAGAAAAGGCCAGGCCACTGTTGATCGGGTTGCCCGGCAGCCACTCGAAGTGGGTGAGGGCGGTCGACGGTCGCATCGTTCATTTCGATACCTTCATGACCGGCGAGGTCTATGCCGCGCTGTCCAGTCACACCATCCTCGGCCGCACGATGCAGCGCAGCGATGCGTTCGACGTCGTTGCCTTCGACCGTGGTGTCGCCGTCGCGCAATCTCCGGAAGGCGCCGCAGGCCCGCTCTCGACCATATTCAGCTGTCGCACCCTCGGCCTTACCGGCGCCTTGGCCGGTACCGCGCAACCCGATTATCTGTCCGGTCTGCTGATCGGCCACGAAATCGTGGCGTTGACCCAGTTGCTGCGCCAGCACGAGACCGATCTGCCGTCGGTGATTCTGATCGGCAGCGGCCCGTTGCTGGAGCGCTATCAGCGCGCACTCGACGCCAATGGCTTCCCACAGGTGACGCTGGCCGAACAGGCCACCGAACGAGGCCTGTGGCAGGTCGCGGTCCAGGCCGGTCTGATTTCATCCACTTCTGCGGCCGCTGCCCGGCCCCTTCACGTAGAGAACTGAGATGCTCAAACAAGCCCTCGCGCAAAACGGTCTGGTCGCGATTCTGCGCGGCCTGCGCCCCGAAGAAGCCCCGGCGATCGGTGACGTCCTGTACACCGCCGGTTTTCGCGTCATTGAAGTTCCGCTCAATTCCCCTCAACCGTACGACAGCATCCGTCTGCTGCGTCAGAGCCTGCCCGCCGATTGCCTGATTGGCGCAGGCACCGTGCTGACCCCTGAGCAGGTGCGTCAGGTCAAAGAAGCCGGTGGACAGGTCATCGTGATGCCGCACAGTGACCCCGAAGTGCTGCGTGCCGGCAAGGCCGAGGGCCTGTTCCTGTCCCCAGGCGTGGCAACTCCGACAGAGGCCTTTGCCGCCCTGGCTGAAGGGGCCGATGTGCTGAAAATGTTCCCGGCCGAGCAAATGGGGCCGGCCGTGGTAAAGGCGTGGCTGGCTGTGTTGCCGGCGGGCACTGTGCTGCTACCGGTTGGCGGAATCACTCCGGACAACATGAAGGTTTTCCTGGACGCCGGTGTTTCAGGCTTTGGTCTGGGTTCGGGGCTGTTTAAGCCTGGCCTGAGCGCCGCAGACGTCGCCGAACGCGCGAAGGGCTATGTCGCCGCCTGGAAACAGTACCGCCCCAACGGCAAGTAACTCGCATTGCGCATAGCGGCTTCGAGTAGCAGGCCGCGATTACCGGTTTCGAATAGCTTCGAATACAAGAGAGACAAGACATGAAAATCACCAAACTCACGACCTTCATCGTTCCACCGCGCTGGTGCTTCTTGAAAGTGGAAACCGATCAGGGTGTCACTGGCTGGGGCGAACCCGTGGTCGAGGGGCGTGCGCATACGGTTGCTGCGGCTGTTGAGGAACTGTCCGACTACCTGATCGGCAAAGACCCACGCAACATTGAAGACATCTGGACCGTGCTCTATCGCGGCGGCTTCTACCGGGGTGGCGCGATCCACATGAGCGCGTTGGCGGGTATCGATCAGGCGTTGTGGGACATCAAAGGCAAGGCACTCGGCGTGTCGGTCAGCGATCTGCTGGGCGGTCAGGTGCGCGACAAGATTCGTGTCTATTCGTGGATCGGCGGCGACCGTCCTGCCGATACCGCACGGGCGGCGAAAGAAGCCGTGTCCCGTGGTTTCACCGCCGTGAAGATGAACGGCACCGAAGAACTGCAATTCCTCGACACCTTCGAGAAGGTCGATCTGGCCCTGGCCAACGTCGCCGCCGTGCGTGATGCGGTCGGTCCGAACGTCGGCATCGGCGTCGACTTCCACGGTCGCGTGCACAAGCCGATGGCCAAAGTGCTGATGAAGGAACTGGACCCGTACAAGCTGATGTTCATCGAAGAGCCGGTGCTCAGCGAAAACTATGAGGCGCTGAAAGAGCTCGCGCCGCTGACCAGCACCCCGATTGCCCTGGGCGAGCGCCTGTTCTCGCGCTGGGACTTCAAGCGCGTGCTGAGCGAAGGCTACGTTGACATCATCCAGCCGGACGCCTCTCACGCAGGCGGCATCACCGAAACCCGAAAGATCGCCAACATGGCCGAGGCCTACGATGTGGCGCTGGCGCTGCATTGCCCGCTGGGTCCGATCGCGCTGGCGGCGTGCCTGCAACTGGACGCGGTCTGCTACAACGCGTTCATTCAAGAGCAGAGCCTGGGCATTCACTACAACGAGAGCAACGACCTGCTCGACTACATCAAGAACCCTGAAGTCTTCGACTACGACAAAGGCATGGTGAAGATCCCGAACGGGCCTGGCCTGGGGATCGAGATCAACGAGGAATACGTCAAGGAACGCGCGGCCATCGGCCACCGCTGGCGTAACCCGATCTGGCGCCATGCCGACGGCAGCTTTGCCGAGTGGTGATTGCTTGCGCGGCCTGACGCTGCAAACGCGCAGGCCCCATTCGCGAGCAAGCTCGCTCCCACAGGTTTTGTGTCAGCCAGACGTCCTCCTGACATCCCCGACTTCGGTGGGAGCGAGCTTGCTCGCGAAGCTTCTAAAACAGACACACACGAATCCAGACCTCAGATAAACATAAAAAGAGGCATTCCCCATGCGCACACAGACCTTGCCGGAGGCGCGGGCGATCACCGCCACGCCGACACGCAAACGCTTTTTCATCATGGTCCTGCTGTTCATCACCGTGGTGATCAACTACCTGGACCGTAGCAACCTGTCCATCGCCGCGCCCGCGCTGACCAGCGAGCTGAACATCGACCCGGTACACGTGGGCCTGGTGTTCTCGGCGTTCGGCTGGACCTACGCCGCCATGCAATTGCCCGGCGGTTGGCTGGTGGATCGCGTTCCGCCACGCATTCTCTACACCGTCGCGCTGGCCTTGTGGTCGATCGCGACCATCTTCCTCGGCTTCGTCGGCAGCTTCGTCGGCCTGTTCGTGCTGCGCATGGCGGTCGGCGCGCTGGAAGCACCGGCGTATCCGATCAACAGCCGCGTGGTCACCGCCTGGTTTCCGGAAAAGGAACGCGCCACTGCCGTCGGCTTCTACACCTCGGGCCAGTTCGTCGGCCTGGCGTTTCTGACCCCGGTCCTCGCCTGGTTGCAAGCCACGTTCGGCTGGCACATGGTGTTTGTCGCCACCGGCGGCGTGGGCGTGATCTGGGCGGTGATCTGGTACATGGTCTACCGCGAGCCGCGCGATTTCAAAGGCGTCAATCAAGGTGAAATCGATCTGATCAAGGACGGCGGCGGTCTGGTCGACATTCAGACCGACACCGAAAAAGCCAAGACCGGTTTCCGCTGGAAGGATCTGGGCATCGTCCTGACCCAACGTAAACTCTGGGGCATTTACCTCGGCCAGTTCTGCCTGAATTCGACGCTGTGGTTTTTCCTGACGTGGTTTCCGACCTATCTCGTGAAGTACCGCGGCATGGATTTCATCAAGTCGGGTCTGTTGGCGTCGTTGCCGTTTCTGGCGGCCTTCGTTAGCGTCCTGTGCTCAGGGTTCTTTTCCGACTGGTTGATCCGTCGCGGCCACACCGTGGGTTTTGCGCGCAAGCTGCCCATCATTGCCGGGCTGCTGATCTCCACGTCGATCATCGGCGCCAACTATGTGGAATCGACACCTCTGGTGATCGCGTTCCTGGCCCTGGCCTTTTTTGGCAATGGCCTGGCGTCGATCACTTGGTCGCTGGTGTCGACGCTGGCCCCGGCGCGTTTGCTGGGTCTGACCGGTGGCACCTTTAACCTGATCGGTAACCTGGCGGCCATTGCCACCCCGATCGTCATTGGCTTTCTGGCCTCAGGTGAGTCGTTCGCGCCCGCGATCACGTATATCGCTGTGTTGGCGTTGCTCGGAGCGCTTTCCTACATTCTGCTGGTGGGCAAGGTCGAGCGAATCGAGCTGGATAATCCGCGCTGACGATTGGCATGCACCCAAGCCGACGACGATAATGCCGCCGGCTTTCTGATTCGATAAGGCGTGATATGCAAGATTCTTCCGACACCACGAGCGAGACGGGTAAAGACACGGCGCCGACCGGCACGCAAACGCTGTTGCGGGGGCTGGGCGTGGTGCAGGCGGTCGCCAGCGGCGCCCGGGACCTCAAGGAAATCGCACGGCTGATCGGGACGACAAAAAGTACGACGCACCGGCTGGCCAGCTGTCTGGTGGAGGAACGTTATCTTCGCGTCTTGCCACAAGTGGGCTATCTGCTCGGGCCGAAGCTGATCGAACTGGGTTTTCAGGCGCGTGAAGAGTTGCCGTTGGCGATGCTCGCGCGTCCCTTCCTTGATGAGTTGTCGGCGCTGACGGGTGATACCATCCATCTGGCGATTCGTGACGGGGACGAGGTGCTGTATCTGCACAAGAACCCCGGACGTAATGGTCCGGAGATGCGTTCACGGGTAGGCCACCGGATGCCGCTGGCGCGCACCGGCATTGGCAAGGCGCTGTTGCTGGACAGCCCGGAAAGCGAATGGCGCCGACTGTATGACCTGAGCGTGCCGGAAGTGGCGAGGAACCCGTTGTGGCCTGCGCATCAGGAGCAGACCTGGGAACAGGTGCGCGACCGGATGCACGAGTACGTGAAGGGCGGTTACGCGTTCGATCTTGAGGACAACGAGCCGTCGATCCGCTGTGTCGCCGCGCCGGTTCGCGATGCCAGCAAACACATCGTCGCGGGGATCAGCATCGCCAGCACAGTGCCGTACATGCCGCTGGAAAAGATGGCCGAGCTGGTGCCGGTGATCAAGGAGACGGCGGCGCGCTTGTCGGCGGAGTTGGGTGGGTAGCGGGTACTGTTCGCGGTGTCGCGTGACCCTGTGGGACCGAATTCATTCGGGATGGGATGTTTCGGCCGATGAAAGTGTGTCGGATGCTTCGACCTCTCCCGAATGAATTCGGTCCCACAGGTTTCGCCCCACGCCATGCGGGGCGACTTGCGTTTACGCTTTCAACGTCGCCATATCGATCACGAACCGATACTTCACATCACCGGCAATCATGCGGCTGTACGCCTCGTTGATGTGCTGGATGTCGAGCATCTCGATGTCGCAGCTGATGTCGTGTTCCGCGCAGAAATCCAGCACTTCCTGAGTTTCTGCGATGCCGCCGATCAACGAACCCGCCAGTACGCGACGCTTCATCACCAGATTCGCCGCGTGCAGGGCTGGATCGACTGGCTCGATCAGGCCGACCAGAATGTGCACGCCGTCGAAGCGCAGGGTTTCCAGGTACGGGTTCAGGTTGTGCTGCACCGGAATGGTGTCCAGCAGGAAGTCGAAGTGGCCGGCAGCGGCTTTCATCTGCTCGGCGTCGGTGGATACGATCACGTGATCGGCGCCCTGACGACGGGCTTCTTCGGCCTTGCTCGCCGAGCGGGTGAACAGCGTGACTTCCGCGCCCATGGCTTTGGCGAATTTGATGCCCATGTGACCCAGGCCACCCATGCCCAGTACGCCAACCTTGTCACCGGCTTTCACGCCGTAGTGCTTGAGCGGCGAGTAGGTAGTGATGCCGGCGCAGAGGATCGGTGCAGCGGCGGCCGGGTTCAGTTTTTCCGGAATACGTACCACGAAGTGCTCGCTGACCACGATGCTGCTGGAATAGCCGCCCATGGTGTTGGTGCCGTCGATGCGGTCCGGCGTGGCGTACGTCAGGGTCGGGCCTTCGAGGCAATACTGCTCAAGATCCGCAGCGCAGGCTTCGCAGTGAAGGCAGGAGTCAACCATGCAGCCGACGCCGACCAGATCGCCAACCTTGTGCTTGCTGACGTTGGCGCCGACTTCAGTGACCTTGCCGACGATTTCGTGACCCGGCATCAGCGGGTAAACGGCGATGCCCCATTCGTTACGCGCCTGATGGATGTCGGAGTGGCAGACGCCGCAATACAGGATCTCGATCGCCACGTCGTCAGGGCGAGGGCTGCGGCGGTTGAAGGTCATGGGGGCGAGGGGAGTGGTGGCCGACTGGGCGGCATAACCGATGGCTGTGTACATGTGTAACCTCGCATAACGTTGACAGTGGAGGCGGTGCATTCTCCTCAGCAAGGCCTTGACCGGCCATGACCATTCCTCTGTGTGTCATGCCTAATCCTCCGAACCTGCCTGATTGGGTGATGCGCAGAGCGGCAGATCTGCGATCATTGCAGTGTCTAATCCTCCGTCACGGTTACTCATGCTCCTGACGTCCCGTTCCGATGCCAACGCCACGCTGGTTTCGCTGATCAAGCCCCTGTCCCACCGCCCGGGCTTTCTCGACAGTGGTTTGCCCGGTGTGCAGACCATGTCGTGGAGCTATTACGTTGCCAGTTGCCCGCAAATCTACGAGCCCAGCCTGATCATCCTCGCGCAGGGCAGCAAACTGGCGCGCCTCGGCGCGCGGACGTTTGAATACGGTGCTGGGCATTACCTGGTGCAGGCGCTGTCAGTGCCGTTCATGTGCGAAACCTTCGCCACCACGGAAGAGCCGTTGTACGGCGTTTCGGTCGCCATTGACCGCATCGTGCTCGGTGAGCTGGTGCAGGCCATGGCATTGCCCGTCGATGCCTCGGTCAAGGCGCAGACGCCGGAGTCCATGAACTCGGCCGAGCTGGACGCGCAGATGCGTGAGAGTGTCGAGCGGTTGCTGCGTTGCCTGCACGACCCGATGGATTGTCAGGTGATGGGCCCGGCTCTGGTGCGCGAGGTTTTGTATGCGGCGCTGCGCGGACCGCAGGCGGGCGTGTTGCGAGCGCTGGTGGAGCAACAGGGGCATTTCGCGAGGATCGCCGCTGCGTTGCAACACCTGCGCGATCACTACAGCGAAGCGCTGAGCGTCGATGACCTCGCGCGTTGCGCCAACATGAGCACCTCGACTTTTCATGAGCATTTCAAGCGCAGTACGTTGCTGTCGCCGGTGCAGTACCTCAAGCGCCTGCGTCTGTTGAAGGCGCAGCAAATGCTGATCGGCGAAGGCATGGGCGTGGCGCAGGTCGCGCACAAGGTGGGGTACCAAAGCACGTCGCAGTTCAGCCGCGAATACAAACGGTACTTTGATCGCAGCCCGGGAGAAGAGGGCGCCCAGTTGAGGGCTTCTGCGTGACGGCCCGCCGCTGAACATACTGTGGGAGCGAATTGATTCGCGAAAAATGTTTCATGCGATGAAGGCGTGTCGGCGTGACCTCCGTATCGCGAATGAATTCGCTCCCACAGTGAGGTTTCGTTACCCGTCATCGTCCGGTTGACGCCCACAAAAAAAGGCGCCAACCAGGGCGCCTTTCTCTTGTCGCTTGCAGTTCAACGCTTGCCGCTGCGTCTGTTACATATTCGGGTAAGTCGGCCCGCCCGCGCCTTCAGGGGTGACCCAGGTGATGTTCTGGGACGGATCCTTGATGTCGCAGGTCTTGCAGTGAACGCAGTTCTGCGCGTTGATCTGGAAGCGCTTGGCGCCGTCTTCCTGAGTCACCACCTCGTACACGCCCGCCGGGCAGTAGCGCTGCGCTGGCTCGTCGTACTTGGGCAGGTTGACGCTGATCGGGATGCTCGGGTCCTTCAACTTCAGGTGGCAAGGCTGTTCTTCTTCGTGGTTGGTGCCGGAGATGAACACCGAGCTCAGCTTGTCGAAGCTCAGTTTGCCGTCCGGTTTCGGGTAGTCGATCTTTTTCGAATCGGCTGCCAGCTTCATGCACGCGTAGTCAGGCTTGTTGTCGTGCAGGGTGAACGGAATCTTGCCGCCGAACAGGTTCTGGTCGATGAAGTTGAAGGCGCCGCCCAGCACCGGACCGAACTTGTGGATCGCCGCGCCGAAGTTGCGGCTGGCGAACAGTTCTTCGTGCAGCCAGCTGCCTTTGAAGGCTTCGACATAGGTGTTCAGCGCATCACCGCCTTGATTGCCGGCGAACAGCGCGTCTGCCACCGAATCGGCGGCCAGCATGCCCGACTTCATCGCGGTGTGGCTGCCCTTGATCTTGGCGAAGTTCAGCGTGCCCAGATCGCAACCGATCAATGCGCCGCCCGGGAAGACCATCTTCGGCAACGAGTTCAGGCCACCTTTGCAGATCGCGCGTGCGCCGTAGCTGATGCGCTTGCCGCCTTCCAGGTACTGCTTGAGGATCGGATGATGCTTGAGGCGCTGGAACTCGTCGAACGGCGACAGGTAAGGGTTGGCGTAGGACAGGTCAACGATCAGACCCACCACCACCTGATTGTTTTCCAGGTGGTAAAGGAAGGAACCGCCGGTGTTCTCGGTGCCCATCACGTCCAGTGGCCAGCCAGCGGTGTGCACCACCAGGCCTTGCTGGTGCTTGGCCGGGTCGATTTCCCAGATTTCCTTCAGGCCGATGCCGTAATGCTGGGCGTCGGCTTCGCTGTCCAGATTGAAGCGTTTGATCAGCTGCTTGCCGATGTGGCCACGGCAGCCTTCGGCGAACAGCGTGTATTTGCCGCGCAGCTCCATGCCAGGGGTGTACAGGCCTTCTTTCGGATGGCCTTCGCGATCGACGCCCAGATCACCGGTGATGATCCCGCGGACCACGCCGTTTTCATCGATCAGCGCTTCCTGAGCGGCGAAGCCGGGGTAGATTTCCACGCCCAGGTTTTCAGCCTGCTGCGCCAGCCAGCGGCACAGGTTGCCGAGGGAAATAATGTAGTTGCCTTCGTTGTGCATGGTCTTGGGCACGAACGCGCCAGGGACCTTGGTGCCCGCGTCGGCGCTGGTCAGCACATAGATGTCATCGCCTTTGACGGGCGTATTCAGCGGTGCGCCGAGTGCTTTCCAGTCAGGGAACAATTCATTTAAAGCGCGAGGTTCGAACACCGCGCCCGAAAGAATATGAGCGCCGACTTCAGAGCCTTTTTCCACCACGCAGACGCTGATTTCCTGGCCAGCTTCGGCGGCCTTCTGTTTCAGACGGCATGCGGCGGACAGCCCTGCGGGGCCGGCTCCGACGATGACGACGTCGAATTCCATAAATTCGCGTTCCACTGGCTATCTCCTGATCAAGGCTCAACGGGTATTTTTTTATAGGTTGCTCAACCGACGCACGTAAACGGTTTGCCCGCGCGTCATCTCAAAGGGGCGCATTATATCTACACCACCTTGCAGGTCCAATACAAACGTTTGTTTGAATCGGCTGAAACCCTGATAAATCATAGGGAGACGGCTCATGACTGGCGTTTTTGTCGTATTGACCGGAATAGGCGTTCCGGTCAAGATACGGGCGGTTTTGCGCTCGCCGTAGGCTGAACGTCAGACCGGAGAACGCCTCTAAAAGCAACGCGACGGTGTGCGCGCGATCCCCTTCGATGTCTCTGCAGGGCAGGCGGGGTGCAGTTTACACGCCGGGTGGTGGTATGGCTTGGATTGCCGGGAAGGCGCGGTTGTTTTTTGCCGAACTCACCGTTAAGCAACGACGAATACGCTGTTTTCAGAGGTGTTCTTTACACTGACGTGTAACCATCGCCAGGCCGGGCCTGGCGACTTCTTTTCACCGGAGAGTAACGAGGAATCCATGAAGGTTCTTGTAGCTGTCAAACGAGTGGTCGACTACAACGTCAAGGTCCGCGTCAAAGCGGATAACTCCGGCGTCGATCTCGCTAACGTCAAAATGTCGATGAACCCCTTCTGCGAAATCGCTGTGGAAGAAGCCGTACGCCTGAAAGAGAAGGGCGTTGCGACCGAGATCGTCGTTGTTTCCATTGGCCCGACCACCGCTCAGGAGCAGTTGCGCACTGCTTTGGCGCTGGGTGCCGACCGCGCCATCCTCGTTGAATCCGCTGA
Source organism: Pseudomonas abietaniphila (assembly GCF_039697315.1). Taxonomy (NCBI): domain Bacteria; kingdom Pseudomonadati; phylum Pseudomonadota; class Gammaproteobacteria; order Pseudomonadales; family Pseudomonadaceae; genus Pseudomonas; species Pseudomonas abietaniphila. Next base: position 5,549,745 of record NZ_CP155619.1, read on the forward strand.
CGAGCTGACCTCACTGGCCGTGGCCAAGCTGCTCAAGGCTGTTGTCGATAAAGAACAGCCGCAACTGGTCATCCTCGGCAAGCAGGCGATCGACAGCGACAACAACCAGACCGGCCAGATGCTGGCGGCCCTGAGCGGTTACGCCCAAGGCACCTTCGCCTCCAAAGTTGAAGTCTCTGGCGACAGCGTCAACGTCACCCGTGAAATCGACGCCGGTGCGCAGACTGTTTCCTTGAAGCTGCCCGCCATCGTCACCACCGACCTGCGCCTGAACGAGCCGCGCTATGCGTCGCTGCCGAACATCATGAAGGCGAAGAAAAAGCCGCTTGAAGTCCTGACCCCTGACGCACTGGGCGTGTCGACGTCCTCGACCAACAAGACCCTCAAGGTCGAAGCCCCAGCTGCCCGCAGCGCGGGTATCAAGGTCAAATCGGTGGCTGAACTGGTCGAGAAACTGAAAAACGAAGCGAAGGTGATCTGATGCCTATTCTCGTAATCGCTGAGCACGAAAACGGCGCAATTGCTCCTGCCACCCTGAACACCGTTGCCGCTGCTGCCAAGATTGGCGGTGATATTCACGTCCTGGTCGCTGGCCAAAACGTGGGCGCTGTTGGTGAAGCCGCCGCGAAAATCGCTGGCGTGGCCAAAGTGCTGGTCGCTGACAACGCGGCCTACGCCCATCAGCTGCCGGAGAACGTTGCGCCGCTGGTTGCCGAGCTCGCCCCCGGTTACAGCCACGTGCTGGCCGCTGCCACCTCCAACGGCAAGAACATCCTGCCGCGTGTTGCCGCCCAGCTGGACGTTGACCAGATCTCCGAGATCATCTCGGTGGAAAGCGCTGACACCTTCAAGCGTCCGATCTACGCCGGTAACGCCATCGCGACCGTTCAGTCGTCGGCGGCCATCAAAGTCATCACGGTTCGTGCCACCGGTTTCGACGCCGTTGCTGCTGAAGGCGGCTCTGCAGCAGTTGAGTCCGTTTCGGCTGCACACGATGCAGGTAAGTCATCCTTCGTCAGCGAAGAGTTGGCCAAATCCGATCGTCCTGAGCTGACCGCTGCCAAAATCGTCGTTTCTGGCGGTCGCGGCATGCAGAACGGTGACAACTTCAAACACCTGTACGCGCTGGCTGACAAGCTGGGTGCTGCGGTCGGCGCTTCCCGCGCAGCCGTCGACGCAGGTTTCGTACCCAACGACATGCAGGTCGGTCAGACCGGCAAGATCGTGGCGCCGCAGCTGTACATCGCTGTCGGTATCTCCGGCGCGATCCAGCACCTGGCCGGCATGAAAGACTCCAAGGTGATCGTTGCGATCAACAAAGACGAAGAAGCGCCGATCTTCCAGGTAGCCGACTACGGTCTGGTCGCGGATCTGTTCGAAGCTGTACCCGAGTTGGAGAAGCTGGTCTAAACCAGCCGTCTGACTTATAAAGAGAACCCGTTCGTTTCGGGCTGCTCGAAAGCGCTGATCATCGGCTGTTGTGATGATTGATGCCTTCCTCAGCCTCGACTGAACGGGTTTTTTATTGGGCCGAAAAAAGGATGCAGTTATGTGGTCGCCAAGGCAGACCCTGACGTCGCTGATCGCCGGGCTGATGTTGCCATCGATGGCAGCCGTCGCGGCGGGCAAATGCGAGCGGCTTGTTGTCACCGGCAGTCCCGATGCGCCTCCTTATCTGTGGCGCGACCCGCAAGATCCGAAGCATCTGATGGGCGCCAATGCCGACCTGCTCAAGGAGGCGGCGACTCAGATCGGCGTCAGGGTCGAGCTGCTGTTTGCCGGTAAACGCAGTCAGGCGCTGGAAGAAGTGCGCACCGGACGGATGGATCTGCTGGCTGACACACCGCTGAATGCCAGTGAGCTTGAGTCGCTGGATTTCATCCATCCGCCCATCGCGCAAAACGAGATCATGGTCTGGACGCGCGCGGGGCATGCGCAACCCTTCAATTCGCTGGCTGACTTGAATGGGCATTCGGGCGCGATCTCCGAGAAAACCCGCCTCACCTCGACGTTCGAAAACGCTTCCAAAGAGCATTTGACCCTCGCGAAACAGCCGAATCTGACTCAGGCGTTTCAGAAGCTCATGCTCGGGCAGGCGGAGTTCGTGCTTGCCGGACGCTACGCGGGCATGGCATTGACCCAGACCCTTGGGATGTCCAAGGACCTGCAGGCGCAACCCTTGCCCGTCGACAAGCCAGGACTGTATCTGGCGCTGTCGTTCAATTCGGCGTGCAACGATCCGTGGTTGCGCGGACAGCTGGCAAAAAAAATGACAGAATTGGCGGCTTCGGGCCGCTCCAGTGAAGCGGTCGCGCGCAACCTGGAGTTGTGGAAGGCTCAGTTGCAGCAGCCCGCCAGCACTCCCAATCAGTAGGAACGTTTTTTGAGCTTTCTTTTGAGAACACGACCTTTATTCGTTGCCATGGCCATCGCTTCATTGTTCGGCTGTGCGAACGATCCCGCGCCGAACGAGCAGCTGAAACTCACGGAGCAAGCCGTCGCCCAGGCGACTGCAGTGGGGGCCACTGATGACGAGCCTGACATGGTCACGGCGCAATCGAAGCTGACTCAGGCGCGGGCCGCCATGGCGAAGAAGTCCTATAAGGATGCCCGCATGTTGGCGGAGCAAGCAGAACTCGATGCGCGACTCGCCGAGGCGCGGGAGCTCACAGAGAAGAGTGACGAACAACTGGCACAAGTGAACGCGCGTCTGGATCGCTTGCGCAAGCAATTGGGAGCGGCGCAATGAACCGTCTTCCTCGTGTAGTGAGTGTTTGCCTGTTGTTGGCCAGTGCCGGGCTGTATGGCTGTGCGGGCCATCAGAACAGCGAAAGGGCATTGCAGAGCGCCAGTGCCGACTTCCAGAAAGTGAAGGGCGATACCAACGTGCTGCGCAGCGCGCCGAAGGACGTGATCCGTGCGGGTGAGCTGTTGGCCAAGGCCGAGCGTCTTTCAGGATATGCCGGCAGCTCCGACGACGTGAGCCATTACGCTTATCTGAGTAGCCGCTACAGCGCCATCGCTGCGGAGCACAGTCAGTTGCTGCTGAATCAGGAAAAACTTGCGCGTCTTGAGCTTGAACGTCAACGCCTGCAGTTGGCGCTGCGCGAGGCAAAACTTTCGGGTGCCCAGCAGCAAGGCAAATGGGCGCAAGACCAGGTCATCAGTCTCTCGACCCAGCAGAGCGAGCGGGGGTTGGTGATGACTCTGGGCGACATGCTGTTCGACACCGGGCGGGCTGAGCTCAAAAGCTCAGCGAACCGCACGGTGCTGAAGGTCGTGCAGTTCTTGCAGTTCAACCCCAAGCGCGTCGTGCGGATCGAGGGCTATACCGACAGCACCGGCGACAGTCAGGAGAATCTGCAATTGTCGCGTGACCGCGCACAGGCAGTTGCCGATGTGCTCTCGGACCTTGGCATCGAGGATGAGCGCATCCAGGTGGAAGGGTACGGCGACCAGTTTCCGGTTGACGTCAACACATCCGAGCGCGGGCGAGCACTTAATCGGCGTGTAGAAATCGTATTTTCTGACGAGAAAGGTCACCTCAGCGCCGCTCGCTGAAAAATATTTTCCTCAAAGCCCGGTTTTTTTTTCGAAATGCCGGGCTTTTTTGTTCGTAAAAACAGGTGATTTGGCAGGTATGCCACATAAAATTTTTTGTCACACTCATGTAGGGCTAGCCCTTACCTAAACTGTCCCCGTACACTTCTTAACTGTGCCGGTGATCTTTTGCGCTGATCGCCACGCTGCCGACCTGCGAATCTGCGAGGAGGCAGTTTGAAAGAGTGAAGTCGAGGGACGCAAAGTGACCAATCTTCTGCTGTATCAACGTATCGCCCAGCAGCTGGCCGACGATATTCGCCGGGGGGTATATCAGCCTGGCGAGCGTGTGCCGTCCGTGCGGAAAATGAGTTCTCAGCTCAACGTCAGTCATGCCACGGTATTGCAGGCGTATGCCAATCTTGAAGATCAGGGGTTGATCCGGGCGCGTCCCCAGTCCGGCTATTACGTTCACCAGACGCCCGCGCTGACGGCGCCGACGCCTGACATCGCGCGGGTTGAGCGGCCAGGCCTGGTGACCCGGGCCAGCATCATTCAACAGGTACTGGTGGAGGCGCGTCGCGAGGGCGTTTTTGCGTTCGGCGCCGCCGTGCCTCACATCGATTACCTGCCCCTGCGCGCATTGCATCAGCAACTGGCCAAGGTCACTCGTTTTCAGAGTCCGCGGGCCTTCAATTACATGTTCAGTCCGGGGTTCGAGCCGTTGCGCCGTCAGGTGGCGATCCGGATGCGGGATGCCGGCGTCGTGGTCGATCCTTCTGAAGTGGTGATCACCCACGGTTGCGTGGACGCGCTGCAGATGTCGCTGCGTGTGCTGACCCGTCCTGGTGATCTGATCGCTGCCGAGTCGCCGACCTATTACGGCCTGCTGCAACTTGCGGACTTACTGGGTTTGAAGGTGATCGAGATCCCCAGCGATCCCAACACCGGTATTAGTCTTGAGGCCTTGCAACTGGCGGCGAACCAGTGGTCTATCAAGGCGCTGGTGATGACCTCTCGGTTGAGTAACCCGCTGGGCAGCACAATGCCGGAAGAGCGGCAGAAGCATTTGCTGCGTCTGGCCTCGGATTTCGACATTCAGGTCATCGAGGATGATATCTACGGTGAGCTGATGTACGAGCAGAACAAGACCAAAGCGTTGAAGGCGTTCGATCGTCTGGGGCGCGTGATTTACTGCTCAAGTTTCTCCAAGACGCTGTCGCCGGGGGTGCGCATCGGCTGGATGATCGCGGGCAAATATCAGGCGGAAATCCAGCGCTTGCAGACATTCAGTACCCATTCGGCGTGCAGTGTGACGCAAATGGGGGTCGCGTCTTATCTTGAGAACGGCGGCTACGACCGGCACCTGCGCTACATTCGTCAGGAGCACCGCAAGAACCTGAGCGCGTTCCAGCTCGCCGTGCAGCAGATGTTTCCTGAGGGTACGCAAATCAGTCGCCCGGCGGGCGGATTCATTTTGTGGATCAGCCTGCCGGGCCGGGTTAACACGCAGGAACTGCATGTTCGTGCGCTGGAGCAGGGCATCAGCATCGCGCCTGGCTTGATCTTCAGCAATACAGAGCAGTTCAATCACTGCATACGGCTGAACTGTGGTTTGCCGTGGAATCGCGAAGCGGAGAGGGCGCTGATGACCCTCGGCATGTTGGCCAAGCAGCTCTGTCAGGACGCAGGTCAAACGTGGTGATTCAGATTCAGTGAACTCGCGCGTGTAACTGTTTTTCACATATTCGAGGGGCCGACCGACAGAGCATTCACTTGTCATCGGCCATGCAAAGAGCCAGCATATTGGCTTCTGCCTATTCCTGCCGTTGACGTTATGAAAACACTGCGTTGTCTGGGTGTGCTTTCGGTGCTTTTTCTGACGGCTTGTGATGCCGACAAGGCGCCTGCGCCACCCGCTAAAGTTGTCGCTACGGCGGCTGTTGCGGTCCCTGGGGTCAAAACGGTGCAGGCACCGGAGCCTGTAGAAAAAGCTGCGGCGACGCCCCCCGTGCATGAGGCGCCCCCGGTGCATGAATTGGCGCCTAACGTGTCCGCCGTTCGCGTCATGGCGGCCAGCAAGCCTGAACCGTCGAAGATTGATGTATCAAAAAAAGCATCGACGCCCGCCAAGGCGGCGGGAATCGAGCAAAAGACGCCCAGCGTGAACGCCAAATCCGCCAAGGTCAAAGCGGATAACGCCGAAGTCGCTAACCGCGCGCCCGTTGCAAACAAGAGCAAATCGCCTGCGCAGGTGGTCAAGGACACAAAACTGCCAAAGCCTTCTCTCGATCTGAGTTTGCCTCCCGAGATGGTCAAGCAGATGACGCCTCCACCCAATGTCATTACCGCTGGGGCAAAGTCCAAGTCCCCGTCTGGCGGCGCCAAGCCGCTGCTACCCAAAATGTTTCCGGACGGCAACAGTGACCCTGATTTCCAGCTTCAGGGCCGTTTATTGAGCAACGAAATGCAGTTGCAGCTGCGCAATGAGGCTCGCAAGGAGGTTGAGGGGGCTGCTGTGGATTTCACCTTCAAGCAGTAACCTGGCTCGACTCCGTACCGAATCCTTCATTTTCAAACGCGCGTTTTAGCGGGTAAGATCCTGTCTTCTCTCATTGCCTCTCAAGAGGATGTTTCCATGGAATGCCGTCCGGGCTGCGGCGCTTGCTGCATTGCGCCTTCGATTTCGTCACCGATCCCGGGCATGCCTCAAGGCAAACCTGCGGGAGAACGATGTCTGCATCTTTCAGTCGACATGCTGTGCGGCATCTTCGGCCAGCCTGAGCGGCCTCTGGTGTGCAGTCAGTTTGTTGCGGATCCCGAGGTGTGTGGCGGCAGTTCAGAAGAGGCTATCCGGATACTGGGGTGGTGGGAGCAGGCTACGTCGGTCGCATGAAGGCGATGAGTCGTTGAGTCGAGACAAATGAACTTCACAATAAGGAATAAGACAATGGGTTCGCTGTACCGGATTGCATTTGGAATTGGCATGACTGTATGGGTCGCCAGCGCTGCTCAGGCGGAGAGTTGGACGGTTGCCAAGAACGAGGACGGCATCAAGGTCTCTCTCAGCGATGTTTCAGGGTCGCAATACAAGGCCTACCAGGGCGTGACCACGATCAAGGCCAGCGTCGCGAAGTTACGCAGTTTGCAAGAGGATGTCGCGGGCGCTTGTGCATGGGTTCATGAATGCAAGACGCAAAAAATCCTGAAGCACGAAGGTGACAAGACCTGGACTTACTCCCAGTTCAATACCCCCTGGCCGGTCACCCCGCGTGATTCGGTGCTGCAGATCACCACGGTTGAAGGGGCCGACGGAAGCCTGACTCGCAACCTGCTGGGTCAGCCCACATATATTCCTGAAGAGAAGGGCTTTGTGCGCGTGACTCAGGTCGAAGGTTTCTGGAAGCTCGTTCCCAAAGGCGCCAACGAAACAGAGGTGACCTATCAAGTGCATACCGAGCCGGGCGGCAGCGTGCCGTCGTGGCTGGCCAACAAGTTTGTGGTGGACGCGCCGTTCAATACGCTCAAGGCATTGAAAGAGCGCGCAGAGAAGTAAAACCGGTACAGTTTTCTCCAAAATGAAAAAGGCTGCCACTGGCAGCCTTTTTTGTTTCCGTATTAACCGGGTAGCGAAACGCTTACTTGCGCTCGGCCAGTGGAACGATGTTCCGAGAAACTTCACCGGTGTACAGCTGGCGCGGACGGCCGATCTTGTACGGGCTGGACAGCATTTCTTTCCAGTGCGAGATCCAGCCGACGGTGCGTGCCAGAGCGAAGATCACGGTGAACATGCTGGTAGGAATGCCGATCGCCTTCAGGATGATGCCTGAGTAGAAGTCGACGTTCGGGTACAGCGAGCGCTCGATGAAGTACGGATCGGTCAGCGCGATCTCTTCGAGGCGCATGGCCAGTTCCAGTTGCGGATCGTTGGTGATGCCCAGCTCGCGCAGGACCTCATCGCAGGTCTGCTTCATGACCGTGGCCCGTGGGTCGCGGTTCTTGTAGACGCGGTGGCCAAAGCCCATGAGCTTGAACGGATCGTTCTTGTCCTTGGCCTTGGCAATGAATTTGTCGATGTTCGACACATCGCCAATTTCGTCCAGCATGGTCAGCACGGCTTCGTTGGCGCCGCCGTGGGCAGGGCCCCAGAGTGCGGCGATACCGGCAGCGATACAGGCGAACGGGTTGGCACCCGAAGAGCCGGCCATGCGGACGGTGGAGGTCGATGCGTTTTGTTCGTGGTCGGCGTGGAGGATGAAGATCCGGTCCATGGCCTTGGCCAGCGTCGGGCTGATCGGTTTGATCTCGCACGGCGTGTTGAACATCATGTGCAGGAAGTTTTCCGCGTAGCTCAGGTCGTTGCGCGGGTACATCATGGGTTGACCCATGGAGTACTTGTAAACCATCGCTGCCAGGGTTGGCATCTTGGCAACCAGACGGATCGCCGAGATTTCGCGGTGCTGCGGGTTATTGATGTCCAGCGAGTCGTGGTAGAACGCGGAGAGCGCGCCCACTACGCCGCACATGACGGCCATCGGGTGAGCGTCGCGACGGAAGCCGTTGAAGAACGTCTTCAGTTGCTCGTGCACCATGGTGTGGTTCTTCACGGTGACAACGAATTGGGCTTTCTGCTCGGCAGTCGGCAATTCGCCGTTCAGCAGCAGGTAGCAGGTTTCCAGGTAATCCGACTGTTCGGCCAACTGCTCGATCGGGTAGCCGCGATGCAGCAAAATGCCGTTGTCACCGTCGATGTAGGTGATCTTGGATTCGCATGAGGCGGTCGACATGAAGCCTGGGTCGAATGTGAAGCGTCCGGTGGCGGTCAGGCCGCGTACGTCGATTACATCGGGACCAACGGTGCCGGTCAGAATGGGCAGCTCGACGGGGGCTGCGCCCTCGATGATCAACTGCGCTTTTTTGTCAGCCATGTGGCCTCCTATTTATGCTTCAAATCATCAGACAGGCCCCCCACGCAGGGCCCGCATCACTATAGTGAGATAAATTCTAAAGTCAATTTGCCAAAAGTCTTGTGGCAGAAGGCTTTAAGGCGAGGTTTTCCTCGAATTTCCCTGCCATTTACGCCTTTTATTCCGCTAAAGCAATCAGCCATTAGGGGAGGGTATGCGCGTTGTCATTAGTTGGCTAACTGTCTATACTCGTTGCCCGACCGCCAGGGGCTTTGAGACCTGTTTTTCTGGGGGTCGCACTTCCTGGGTAGTGGGTACCTGACCAGTGCACTTCCCAACAACTTGCCCTGATTCCTAGGGGCTCTTCAGTGTGAAAAAAAGCCGTGAAAAGCCAACGACCTGTAAACCTAGACCTAAGGACCATCAAACTCCCCATTACCGCGATCACGTCGATCCTTCACCGTATCTCCGGCATCATCCTCTTCATCGGCCTCGCTTTCATGCTCTACGCACTGAGCGCGTCGCTGGGTTCTGAAGAAGGCTTTGCCAACGTGAAGTCGACCTTGACCAGTCCGCTGGCCAAGTTCATCGCATGGGGGCTTCTGTCTTCCCTGCTGTATCACCTGGTGGCGGGCATTCGTCACCTGATCATGGATACGGGAGTCGGTGAAACGCTGGAAGGCGGGAAGCTGGGCTCGAAAATCGTCATCGTCGTTTCTCTGGCGCTGATCGTTCTGGCGGGAGTTTGGATATGGTAACCAGCGTTACGAACCTGTCTCGTTCGGGCCTCTACGACTGGATGGCGCAGCGCGTCTCCGCTGTAGTGCTCGCGGCTTATTTCATTTTCCTGATCGGATACCTGATCGCGCACCCTGGCATCGACTACGCCACGTGGCACGCTCTGTTCTCCCATAACGCAATGCGCATCTTCAGTCTGCTCGCCCTTGTGGCCCTGGCCGCTCACGCCTGGGTTGGCATGTGGACCATCGCGACCGACTACCTGACTCCCATGAGTTTCGGTGAGTCCGCGACAGCGGTGCGTTTCCTGTTCCAGGCGGTGTGCGGCATTGCGATGTTCGCGTACTTCGTCTGGGGTGTGCAGATTCTTTGGGGTATCTGATTCATGGCTAAAATTAATACCATCTCGTTCGACGCCATCATCATTGGCGGCGGCGGCGCAGGCATGCGCGCTGCGCTGCAGCTGGCTGAGGGCGGCCATAAGACCGCTGTAGTCACCAAGGTCTTCCCGACCCGCTCGCACACCGTTTCCGCCCAGGGTGGCATCACCTGCGCCATCGCTTCGGCCGACCCGAACGACGACTGGCGCTGGCACATGTACGATACCGTCAAGGGTTCCGACTACATCGGTGACCAGGACGCTATCGAGTACATGTGTCAGGAAGGCCCGGCTGCGGTCTTCGAGCTGGACCACATGGGTCTGCCGTTCTCGCGTACCGAAACCGGTCGTATCTACCAGCGTCCGTTCGGTGGTCAGTCCAAGGACTTCGGCAAGGGCGGTCAGGCTGCACGTACGTGCGCTGCGTCCGACCGTACCGGTCATGCACTGTTGCACACCCTTTATCAGGGCAACCTGAAAGCGGGTACCACATTCCTGAACGAGTACTACGCGGTCGATCTGGTCAAGAACCAGGACGGCGCGTTCGTGGGTGTGATCGCTATCTGCATCGAAACCGGCGAAACCATGTACATCAAGGCCAAGGCCACTGTACTGGCCACCGGCGGTGCGGGTCGTATTTACGCGTCCACCACCAATGCCCTGATCAACACCGGTGATGGTATCGGCATGGCACTGCGTGCCGGTGTTCCGGTTCAGGACATCGAAATGTGGCAGTTCCACCCGACCGGCATCGCTGGCGCAGGTGTACTGGTCACCGAAGGTTGCCGTGGTGAAGGTGGTTACCTCATCAACAAGCATGGCGAGCGTTTCATGGAGCGCTATGCTCCGAACGCCAAAGACCTCGCAGGTCGTGACGTCGTTGCGCGTTCCATGGTCAAGGAAATCATCGCCGGCAACGGCTGTGGCCCGAATGGCGACCACGTCATGCTCAAGCTCGATCACCTGGGCGAAGAAGTGCTGCACAGCCGTCTGCCAGGGATCATGGAACTGTCCAAGACGTTCGCGCACGTTGACCCGGCGGTCGCGCCGATTCCTGTTGTTCCGACCTGCCACTACATGATGGGCGGCGTTGCCACCAACATTCACGGTCAGGCCATGACCATGGACGCCGAAGGCAAGGATCGCGTGATTCCTGGTCTGTTCGCGGTCGGTGAAGTGGCGTGCGTATCGGTTCACGGTGCCAACCGTCTGGGTGGCAACTCGCTGCTCGACCTGGTCGTGTTCGGTCGTGCTGCCGGTCTGCACCTGGAAAAAGCGCTGTCCGAGGGTATCGAATACGCCGACGCCAGCGACACCGACATCGATGTTGCATTGGGTCGTCTGAACGCGCTCAACGAGCGTACCGAAGGCGAAGACGTCGCCACGCTGCGTCGCGAGCTGCAGAACTGCATGCAGAATTACTTCGGCGTGTTCCGCACCGGCGAATACATGCAGAAGGGTATTGCCCAACTGGCTGATCTGCGGGCACGTATTGCCAACGTCAAGATCAACGACAAGTCCCAGGCTTTCAACACCGCGCGTATCGAAGCGCTGGAGTTGCAGAACCTGCTGGAAGTCGCCGAAGCAACCGCAGTGGCTGCTGAAGTGCGTAAAGAGTCCCGCGGCGCTCACGCCCGTGAAGACTTCGAAGATCGCGACGACGAAAACTGGCTGTGCCATACCCTGTACTACCCGGGCGAGAAGCGGGTTGCCAAACGTGCAGTCAACTTTGCGCCGAAAACCGTACCGGCGTTTGAACCGAAAATTCGGACTTACTAAGGGTGGCCGCTATGTTGAAAGTCGAAGTTTATCGCTACAACCCTGACACCGATTCGGCGCCCAAGACCCAGGTCTTCGACGTTGATACCGGTGGTAAGGACCTGATGGTCCTGGACGTGCTGGCGCTGATCAAAGAGCAGGACGAAGGCTTCTCGTATCGTCGCTCCTGCCGTGAAGGCGTCTGCGGTTCCGACGGCATGAACATCAACGGCAAGAACGGCCTGGCGTGCATCACGCCGCTGTCTTCCGTGGTGAAAGGCAACAAGCTGGTGGTGCGCCCACTGCCTGGTTTGCCGGTCATTCGTGACCTGGTCGTCGACATGAGCATCTTCTACAAGCAGTACGAGAAGGTGAAACCATTCCTGCAGAACGACACGCCGGCCCCGGCCATCGAGCGTCTGCAGTCGCCAGAAGAGCGTGAGAAGCTGGACGGTCTGTACGAGTGCATTCTGTGCGCTTGCTGCTCGACTTCCTGCCCGTCGTTCTGGTGGAACCCCGACAAGTTCCTCGGTCCAGCTGCACTGCTGCAAGCCTATCGTTTCCTGGCTGACAGCCGTGACACCAAGACCCAGGAGCGTCTGGCTTCCCTGGACGACCCGTTCAGTGTGTTCCGTTGCCGCGGGATCATGAACTGCGTGAACGTCTGCCCGAAAGGCCTGAACCCTACCAAGGCGATCGGTCACGTGCGCAGCATGCTTCTGAAGAGCGGTATCTGAGTTCGTAGCAGCATCGAAGCATTTGTAGATTTGTAAATGTTGTACCCGTAAACGCTGCGGCGCGGGCTTCAACCGGCGCCGTAGTTTTAACCTGAGCAGCAGTCATTTGGCCGCAGCTCTTATTTTGAAGAAATGAGACCAGCAGGGGCATCCGGGCTGGTACCCGGACTATCTGCGTGATCCTTAGCGGCTTGGTGCAGTCAGCGACTTGATACATTCGCTGCATGGACTTTCAAGTTTGCAACGGTGTCGACGCCGGTGGTGTCCCCTAACCGAGGGTGACCAAGCATGCAAGAAAGCGTGATGCAGCGCATGTGGAACAGCGCCCACCTTTCAGGTGGTAACGCTGCCTATGTGGAAGAGCTCTACGAGCTCTACCTGCACGACCCTAACGCTGTGCCAGAAGAGTGGCGCACCTACTTTCAGACGTTGCCGGCTGACGGCAGCACTGCCACCGATGTATCGCACTCTACGGTTCGCGATCATTTCGTGTTGCTGGGCAAAAACCAGCGCCGCGCTCAGCCGGTCTCCGCCGGTAGCGTGAGCAGCGAACACGAGAAGAAGCAAGTCGAAGTGCTGCGACTGATCCAGGCATTCCGTATGCGCGGCCATCAGGGTGCGCAACTCGATCCTCTGGGTTTGTGGAAGCGTACTGCGCCAGCTGACCTGTCGATCAACCATTACGGTTTGACCAACGCTGACCTCGATACCACCTTCCGTGCCGGCGACCTGTTCATCGGCAAGGAGGAGGCGAGCCTACGCGAAATCGTCGACGCTTTGCAGAAGACATATTGCCGCACCATCGGCGCCGAGTTCACGCACATCGTCGATTCCAACCAGCGCAACTGGTTCATGCAGCGCCTCGAAAGCGTGCGTGGCCGTCCAGCATACTCCGCCGACATTCAGAGCCACTTGCTCGAGCGCGTCACCGCGGCTGAGGGCCTGGAAAAATACCTGGGTACCAAATACCCGGGTACCAAGCGTTTCGGTCTGGAAGGCGGCGAAAGCCTGATCCCGATGCTGGACGAACTGATCCAGCGCTCCGGGTCCTACGGCACCAAGGAAATCGTGATCGGCATGGCCCACCGTGGCCGTCTGAACGTGCTGGTCAACACCTTCGGCAAGAACCCGCGCGAGCTGTTCGACGAGTTCGAAGGCAAGAAAAAGGTCGAGCTGGGTTCCGGTGACGTGAAATACCACCAGGGCTTCTCGTCCAACGTCATGACCACCGGTGGCGAAGTTCACCTGGCCATGGCCTTCAACCCGTCTCACCTGGAGATCGTTTCTCCGGTGGTCGAGGGTTCCGTGCGCGCCCGTCAGGATCGTCGTAATGACGCCACTGGCGAGAAAGTGCTGCCGATTTCCATCCACGGCGACGCTGCGTTCGCAGGTCAGGGCGTCGTGCTGGAAACCTTCCAGATGTCGCAGACCCGCGGCTTCAAGACCGGTGGCACGATCCACATCGTGATCAACAACCAGGTCGGTTTCACCATCAGCAACCCGCAGGACGCTCGCTCCACCGAGTACGCGACCGACGTTGCCAAGATGATTCAGGCGCCGATTCTCCATGTGAATGGCGATGACCCTGAAGCCGTCATGTTCGTGACCCAGCTGGCCATCGACTACCGCATGCAGTTCAAGCGTGACGTGGTAATCGACCTGGTCTGCTACCGTCGTCGCGGTCACAACGAAGCGGACGAACCTAGCGGCACCCAACCGTTGATGTACCAGCAGATCGCCAAACAGCGCACCACCCGTGAGCTGTACGCCGATGCGCTGGCTGCCAGCGGCGTTCTCAACGCTGAAGCGGCTCAGACCAAGGTCGACGAGTACCGCAACGCGCTGGACAACGGCATGCACGTGGTGAAAAGCCTGGTCAAAGAGCCGAACAAGGAATTGTTCGTCGATTGGCGTCCGTACCTGGGCCACGCCTGGACTGCGCGTCACGACACGCGTTTCGACCTCAAGACCCTCCAGGAACTGTCGGCCAAGCTGATGGAGCTGCCGGAAGGTTTCGTGGTTCAGCGCCAAGTCCAGAAGATCTACGAAGATCGCCAGAAGATGCAAGCCGGTGGCCTGCCAATCAACTGGGGTTATGCCGAAACCATGGCCTACGCCACCCTGGCGTTCGAAGGTCACCCGGTTCGCATCACCGGTCAAGACGTCGGTCGCGGTACGTTCTCGCACCGTCACGCCGTCCTGCACAACCAGAAAGACGCGAGCACCTACATTCCTCTGCAAAACCTGTATGCCGGTCAACCTCGTTTTGACCTGTATGACTCGTTCCTGTCGGAAGAGGCGGTACTGGCATTCGAATACGGCTACTCCACCACTTCGCCAAATGCGCTTGTGATCTGGGAAGCCCAGTTCGGTGACTTCGCCAACGGTGCACAGGTCGTGATCGACCAGTTCATCACCAGCGGCGAGCACAAGTGGGGCCGTCTGTGCGGTCTGACCATGCTGTTGCCACACGGTTACGAAGGTCAGGGTCCTGAGCACTCGTCGGCACGTCTGGAGCGTTACCTGCAACTGTGCGCCGAGCACAACATTCAGGTGTGCGTACCAACGACCCCGGCACAGATCTACCATCTGTTGCGCCGTCAGGTGATCCGTCCGCTGCGCAAGCCGCTGGTGGTGCTGACGCCGAAGTCCCTGCTGCGTCACAAACTCGCGATCTCGACGCTGGAAGATCTGGCCGAAGGCTCGTTCCAGACGGTCATCCCGGAAATCGACACCCTCGATCCGGCCAAGGTGACCCGTCTGGTTCTCTGCAGTGGCAAGGTTTATTACGACCTGCTGGAAAAACGCCGTGCCGAAGGCCGCGAAGATATCGCCATCGTGCGTATCGAGCAGCTCTACCCGTTCCCGGAAGACGACCTGATGGAGGCCATCGCGCCTTACACCAACCTGACCCACGTGGTCTGGTGTCAGGAAGAACCGATGAACCAGGGCGCCTGGTACAGCAGCCAGCATCACTTGCGTCGTAGCATCGGCAATCACAACCGCAACCTCGTTCTCGAGTACGCCGGCCGTGATGCTTCTGCTGCCCCTGCTTGTGGCTACGCTTCGATGCACGCCGAACAGCAGGAAAAACTGCTGAAAGACGCGTTCACTGTTTAACGCCTTCGCGCACTAGAAACCGAATTAAGGAATTACAGACAATGGCTATTGAGATCAAAGCCCCCTCTTTCCCGGAATCCGTTGCCGACGGCACCATTTCCAAGTGGCACAAACAGCCGGGCGAAGCGGTAAAACGCGACGAACTGCTGGTCGACATCGAAACCGACAAGGTGGTTCTCGAAGTACTGGCTGAAGCTGACGGCGTATTGGCGTCGATCGTGAAAGGCGAGGGCGACACCGTCCTGTCCAACGAACTGATCGCCACCCTGGACGCTGGCGCCACTGCATCGGCCGCGCCTGCTGCCGCAGCGGCCCCGGCTGCAGCGCCTGCCGCTGCTGCTGCACCTGCTCCTGCTCCTGCCGCCGCTGGCGACGAAGACGCCATCGGCGCTCCGGCTGCTCGCAAGCTGGCTGAAGAAAACGGCATTGCACTGGCCAGCATCAAGGGCACCGGCAAAGACGGTCGCGTCACCAAGGAAGACGTCGTTGCTGCCATTGAAGCGAAGAAATCCGCTCCGGCAGCGGCACCTGCTGCCAAGCCAGCCGCTGCACCGGCTGCTGCTCCTGTGTTCGCCGCTGGCGACCGCACCGAGAAGCGCGTTCCGATGACCCGCCTGCGTGCCAAGGTTGCCGAGCGTCTGGTTGAAGCTCAGTCCACCATGGCCATGCTGACCACTTTCAACGAAGTCGACATGACTGAAGTCATGGCCCTGCGTTCGAAGTACAAGGATCTGTTCGAGAAGTCGCACAACGGCGTACGCCTGGGCTTCATGTCGTTCTTCGTCAAGGCCGCCACCGAAGCGCTGAAACGCTTCCCGGCTGTCAACGCGTCGATCGACGGTTCCGACATCGTTTACCACGGCTATGCCGACGTCGGTGTTGCTGTTTCCAGCGACCGTGGTCTGGTGGTTCCGGTTCTGCGTAACGCAGAGCAGATGAGCCTGGCTGAAATCGAAGGCGGCATCGCCACCTTCGGCAAGAAAGCCCGTGACGGCAAACTGTCCATCGACGAGATGACCGGTGGTACCTTCACAATCACCAACGGTGGTACTTTCGGCTCGATGATGTCGACCCCGATCGTCAACCCGCCACAAGCGGCCATCCTGGGCATGCACAACATCGTTCAGCGCCCAATGGCAATCAACGGTCAGGTTGTAATCCGTCCGATGATGTACCTGGCACTGTCCTACGATCACCGCTTGATCGACGGTAAAGAAGCTGTGACGTTCCTGGTGACCATCAAGAACCTGCTGGAAGACCCGGCTCGTCTGTTGCTGGATATCTGATTCAAGGCAGCTGCAAGCCGCAAGCGCCAAGCTGCAAGAATAAGCAGCCTGGCGCTCGTGCTTGGGTCGTCGCAACATCCTAATGAACAGGCTGCAACTCGTCTGTAGAGCATCACGGATCAGCTTGCAGCGTGTGGCTTGAAGCTCGCAGCTAAAGAGGAACTCTTTTTTATGTCCCAGAAATTCGACGTGGTAGTGATTGGCGCAGGCCCTGGCGGTTATGTTGCCGCCATCAAGGCCGCGCAACTTGGTCTCAAGACTGCCTGCATCGAGAAGTATCAGGATAAAGAGGGCAAGCTCGCTCTCGGCGGTACCTGCCTGAACGTAGGCTGCATTCCTTCCAAGGCGCTGCTGGACAGCTCGTGGAAATTCTACGAAGCCAAGAACCAGTTCGGTGTTCACGGTATCTCGGTTGGCGACGTGAAAATCGACGTGGCCGCGATGATTGGCCGCAAGGCACAGATCGTCAAGGGTCTGACCGGTGGCGTTGCCAGCCTGTTCAAGGCCAACGGCGTCACTTCCCTGCAAGGCCATGGCAAGCTGCTGGCCGGCAAGAAAGTCGAGCTGACCAAGCCTGACGGCACCACCGAAGTCATTGAAGCCGACAACATCATCCTGGCTTCGGGTTCGCGTCCGATCGACATTCCACCGGCTCCGGTCGATCAGAACGTCATCGTTGACTCCACCGGTGCTCTGGAATTCCCGGCAGTGCCTGAGCGTCTGGGCGTCATCGGTGCGGGCGTTATCGGCCTGGAACTGGGCTCCGTGTGGGCACGTCTGGGTTCCAAGGTCACCGTTCTGGAAGCGCTGGAGAAGTTCCTGCCTGCCGCTGACGAAGCCGTCTCCAAAGAAGCACAGAAGACCTTCACCAAGCAGGGTCTGGACATCAAGCTGGGCGCTCGCGTCACTGGCTCGAAAGTCAACGGCAATGAAGTGGTCGTCAACTACACCGATAAAGACGGTGAGCAGAACATCACGTTCGACCGCCTGATCGTTGCCGTAGGCCGCCGTCCGGTGACCACCGATCTGCTGGCCTCCGACAGCGGCGTCGACATCGACGAGCGCGGCTTCATCTTCGTCAACGATCAGTGCGAGACCAGCGTTCCTGGTGTCTACGCGATCGGCGACGTGGTCCGTGGTCTGATGCTGGCACACAAAGCGTCGGAAGAAGGCATCATGGTTGTCGAGCGCATCAAGGGTCACAAGACCCAGATGAACTACGACCTGATCCCGTCGGTTATCTACACGCACCCGGAAATCGCATGGGTCGGTAAAACCGAGCAGACCTTGAAGGCCGAAGGCGTTGAGGTTAACGTCGGCAGCTTCCCGTTCGCGGCGAGCGGCCGTGCGATGGCGGCGAACGACACTGGCGGTTTCGTCAAAGTCATCGCTGACGCCAAAACCGACCGTGTACTGGGTGTACACGTCATCGGCCCAGGCGCAGCAGAACTGGTACAGCAGGGCGCGATCGGTATGGAATTCGGCACCAGTGCCGAAGACATCGGCATGATGGTCTTCTCCCACCCGACGTTGTCCGAAGCGCTGCACGAAGCTGCTTTGGCTGTGAATGGCCACGCCATCCACATCCAGAACAAGAAAAAACGCTAAGAAAAAAACCACGACGGACCGCCCGTCGTAGGCCTTGCTCGCAAGGCTTACCGCGGAAGGTCCGTTGGACTCGAACTCCCGGCGGGTTCCGGATCGGCACTCATGTGGCGGTCCAGGCCCTTCCGGGAGAAGCGGTCACAGGTGGTGCGGCACGCTTAGACGAGCAGCACCGAATGCGCAGTACCTAACGAAGACGGTAATAAGCATGAATCTTCACGAGTATCAGGGTAAGCAGCTGTTTGCTGAATACGGCCTGCCAGTATCCAAGGGCTTTGCAGTAGACACCCCGGAAGCAGCAGCAGAAGCGTGCGACAAGATCGGCGGAACCGAATGGGTCGTCAAAGCCCAGGTTCACGCGGGTGGTCGCGGTAAAGCGGGCGGCGTCAAGCTGGTTCGCAGCAAGGAAGACGCAGCTGCGTTCGCCCAACAGTGGTTGGGCAAGCGTCTGGTCACTTACCAGACTGATGCCAACGGCCAGCCAGTCACCAAGATCCTGGTTGAATCCTGCACTGACATCGCCAAAGAGCTGTACCTGGGCGCTGTAGTGGATCGTTCGAGCCGTCGTATCGTGTTCATGGCTTCCACCGAAGGTGGCGTGGACATCGAGAAAATCGCTCACGAAACTCCTGAGAAGATTCTCAAGGCCACGATCGATCCACTGGTTGGCGCTCAGCCATTCCAGGGTCGCGATCTGGCATTCCAGCTGGGTCTGGAAGGCAAGCAGGTC
The DNA here is from genome assembly GCF_039697315.1 of Pseudomonas abietaniphila. Classification (NCBI taxonomy): domain Bacteria; kingdom Pseudomonadati; phylum Pseudomonadota; class Gammaproteobacteria; order Pseudomonadales; family Pseudomonadaceae; genus Pseudomonas; species Pseudomonas abietaniphila. Next base: position 5,568,545 of record NZ_CP155619.1, read on the forward strand.
ACTCAGTTCGCCAAGATCTTCGTCGGTCTGGCCAAGCTGTTCCAGGACCACGACCTGGCCCTGCTGGAAGTGAACCCGCTGGTGATCAAGGCTGACGGCGATCTGCACTGCCTGGACGCCAAGATCAACATCGACGCCAACGCCATGTACCGTCAGCCTAAGCTGAAGGCTTTCCACGACCCATCGCAAGATGACCCACGTGAAGCCCACGCTGCAAAGTTCGAACTGAACTACGTGGCACTGGAAGGCAACATCGGCTGCATGGTCAACGGTGCTGGCCTGGCCATGGGTACCATGGACATCGTCAACCTGCACGGCGGCAAGCCAGCCAACTTCCTCGACGTAGGTGGTGGTGCTACCAAAGAGCGCGTGACCGAAGCCTTCAAGATCATCCTGTCCGACAGCAACGTCGCCGCAGTACTGGTCAACATCTTCGGCGGCATCGTTCGTTGCGACATGATTGCCGAAGGCATCATTGGCGCGGTGAAAGAAGTCGGCGTGAAAATCCCGGTCGTTGTTCGCCTTGAAGGTAACAACGCTGACCTGGGCGCTAAAGTACTGGCAGAAAGCGGCTTGAACATCATCGCTGCTACTAGCTTGACCGACGCTGCTCAACAAGTCGTCAAAGCTGCGGAGGGCAAATAATGAGCGTCCTGATCAACAAAGACACCAAAGTTATCTGCCAGGGCTTCACCGGCTCGCAAGGTACTTTCCACTCCGAACAAGCCATTGCCTACGGCACCAAAATGGTTGGCGGCGTGACCCCAGGCAAGGGTGGCACCACTCACCTGAACCTGCCGGTGTTCAACACCGTTCGCGAAGCGGTAGAACAAACTGGCGCTACCGCCAGCGTGATCTACGTTCCGGCTCCTTTCTGCAAAGATTCGATCCTGGAAGCTGCTTTCGGCGGCATCAAGCTGATCATCTGCATCACCGAAGGTATTCCTACCCTCGACATGCTGGATGCCAAGGTCAAGTGCGACGAGCTGGGTGTTACCCTGATCGGCCCTAACTGCCCAGGCGTGATCACTCCGGGCGAGTGCAAGATCGGCATCATGCCAGGTCACATTCACTTGCCAGGCAAAGTCGGTATCGTGTCGCGTTCCGGCACCCTGACTTACGAAGCTGTGAAGCAGACCACTGACGCCGGTTTCGGTCAGTCCACCTGCGTCGGCATCGGTGGTGACCCGATCCCTGGCTCCAACTTCATCGACATCCTGAAGTTGTTCCAGAACGACCCACAGACCGAAGCGATCGTCATGATCGGTGAGATCGGTGGTTCGGCTGAAGAAGAAGCGGCTGCCTACATCAAGGCAAACGTGACCAAGCCAGTCGTTTCCTACATCGCCGGTGTGACCGCTCCTCCGGGCAAGCGCATGGGCCATGCGGGCGCGATCATCTCCGGCGGTAAAGGCACAGCAGACGAGAAATTCGCTGCACTGCAAGACGCAGGCGTAAAAACCGTGCGTTCGCTGGCAGACATCGGCAAAGCCCTGGCTGAGCTGACCGGTTGGGAAATGAAGAAGTAAGCATCGCTTGCTGATCATTGTCTGATCGACAAAGGCCACCTTCGGGTGGCCTTTGTGTTTTCCGGGATCACGAAACCCGGCCTGTAGGAGTGAGCTTGCTCGCGACCAGAGGTATCAGGCACCGCAAGACCGAATAGCGGCATAGCAATCAGCCGTTCGCCCGTGCGCTCCTATTTAAGCAGGCAGCCGCTCTCCCGAATGTTGTAGGTTTTTTCCGATATGCGACAGCCATGTGCATACATCGGTCGCCCCGCCCTGTATCGGTGCGAAAAATAGGGTAGGCTAGCCGCCATTTTGCGTGGCCGACCCCCATAAGGAGCCGCCGCGCGCAGACGGGTCTGTTCTAAAAGGACGGGCAGCATTTCCCTCACCCTCAGGGAAATCCTCTTCTTAATTCCGATTCAGCAGTGTGGTTTCTTTGATGAAAGTGTTGAAAGGTCAGGACATCCTGGCGCTTGGCTTCATGACGTTCGCGTTATTCGTAGGTGCTGGCAATATCATCTTCCCCCCTATCGTTGGTCTACAGGCCGGTCCGCACGTGTGGATGGCGGCGCTGGGCTTTCTGGTAACGGCGGTAGGCCTCCCGGTCGTGACCGTTGTCGCACTGGCCAAGGTCGGCGGGGCCATGGACGCGCTGAGCAGTCCGATCGGCAAAGTCGCCGGCACCGTGCTCGCGGCAGTCTGTTATTTGTCCGTGGGGCCGTTGTTCGCGACGCCGCGCACGGCCACCGTGTCCTTTGAGGTCGGCCTGGCGCCGATCACCGGCGAAAGCCCGCTGGCGTTGTTCCTGTACAGCCTCGTGTACTTCCTGCTGGTCTTCTGGATCTCGCTCTATCCCGGCCGCTTGCTCGACACCGTCGGGCGCTTCCTGGCGCCGTTGAAAATCATCGCACTGGCGGTATTGGGTATCGCAGCCTTCGCGTTGCCTGCCGGTGACGTCGGGATTGCACAGCCTGCGTATGTTGCCGCTCCGTTCTCCCAGGGCTTCATCAATGGTTACCTGACGATGGACACGCTGGGCGCGCTGGTGTTTGGCATCGTCATTGTCAATGCCATCCGCTCTCGCGGCGTGGAGTCTCCGAAACTGATCACGCGCTACGCGATCATTGCCGGTCTGATTGCCGGGCTGGGTCTTGCGCTGGTCTACATCAGCCTGTTCCGTCTCGGCGCCGGGAGCCATGCCGTCGCTGCAGGTGCCACCAACGGCGCAGCGGTGCTGCACGCCTATGTGCAACACACGTTCGGCACGCTGGGCAGCGGTTTTCTCGCGGTATTGATTTCCCTTGCGTGCCTGGTCACGGCGGTGGGCCTGACGTGCGCTTGCGCCGAGTATTTCAGCCGACTGCTGCCGCTTTCCTACAAGACCCTGGTGATCCTGCTGGCGGCGTTCTCGTTGTTGGTCTCCAACCTGGGCCTGACCAAGCTGATCCAGTTCTCCATTCCGGTGCTGACCGCTATCTATCCGCCGTGCATCGCATTGGTCGCTTTGAGTTTCTGCAAGGATTTCTGGCAGTCACAAGGACGCGTCGTTGCGCCGGTGATGCTGGTGTCGTTCGTATTCGGCACGGTCGACGCGGTCAAGGGGGCGGGGTTTGCAGATAACCTGCCTGATGCGCTGGCGCATTTGCCATTGAGCGAGCAAGGGCTGGCTTGGTTGATTCCGTCGCTGATCACGCTGTTCGTGGCGTTCGTGGTGGATCGCATGCTGGGTCGACGCAGCGAAGCGCTGGCCTGAGAGGAGGGCGGCGGCGTCAATTCATGGCGGCGCTGCTTAACTTGAAGGTATAAAAAATAAAGCCCGCGCAAGCGGGCTTTATTTTTGGGAAACTTTGGAACTTACTGCTTAGTTGGTGCAGGCGCCTGTTCGTTAGCCTCTTTTGCGCGCTCTTGAGCGGCTTCGGCATTCTTCTGGGCAGCTTCCTGACTTTCTTTGGCGGCGTCGTTCACTTTGTCTTGAGCCTTTTGCATCGACTCCTGAGACTGTTGGGCGGCCTTGTTGGCATCTTGCTGTTTATCCTCGGATTTTTTTTCGCACGCGGCGAGGCCCAAGGTGGCAGAAAGCATGAGGGCAATGGCTAAAGTCTTACGCATGGGTATTTCTCCTTATTGAACATCTACGAGCCTTCGAACGCATGCTTATTCCGTTAGTTCCATCGTGCGCCCCAATAAATGAATAACTGTTTCAATGCTGTTACGCGGGAAAGCGATTTCCTGCGGGTTAAACGATTTTGCTTGCGCTGTCACACACGATCTTAACGGGGGCAGTTAAAGACCTGACGAAGAATGCGCGATCACATTGCCCACGCTCTTGAAATCCCCGACCCAGCCCCCACCTTGATGACAACCCGCCGTTCGGCCTGAGCAGTGCACCGGACGGCTACCCCTATTTGTGTGGACTGATTGGAGTTTGATGACCATGAGTGTGGAAACTCAAAAGGAAACCCTGGGCTTCCAGACCGAGGTGAAGCAACTGCTGCACCTCATGATCCATTCGCTGTATTCGAACAAGGAGATTTTTCTCCGCGAGCTGATTTCCAACGCCTCCGACGCGGTGGACAAGCTGCGTTTCGAAGCGCTGTCCAAGCCCGAGCTGCTGGAAGGCGGCGCTGAGCTCAAAATCCGTGTGAGCTTCGACAAGGACGCTCAGACCGTCACCCTCGAAGACAACGGCATCGGCATGAGCCGCGAAGATGTGATCACCCACTTGGGTACCATCGCCAAGTCCGGCACTGCCGATTTCATGAAGAACCTGACCGGCGATCAGAAGAAAGACTCGCACCTTATCGGTCAGTTCGGCGTGGGTTTTTACTCCGCGTTCATCGTCGCCGATCAGGTTGAAGTGTTCAGCCGTCGTGCGGGTCTGCCGGCCAGTGAAGGCGTCCACTGGTCCTCCAGAGGCGAGGGCGAGTTTGAAGTCGCTACCGTGGAAAAGGCCGATCGCGGTACGCGCATCGTGCTGCACCTGAAGAAAGCTGAAGACGAATTCGCCGACGGCTACCGCCTGCGCAACATCATCAAGAAGTACTCCGACCACATCGCCTTGCCGATCGAGCTGCCGAAAGAGCAGGTCGCTGTCGAGGGTGAGCCTTCGCCTGTGCAGGAATGGGAAACAGTTAACCGTGCCAGCGCTCTGTGGACCCGCCCTCGCACCGAAGTGAAGGATGAGGAATACCAGGAGTTCTACAAGCATATTGCTCACGATTTCGAAAACCCGCTGGCCTGGAGCCACAACAAGGTCGAAGGCAAGCTGGAATACAACTCGCTGCTGTATGTGCCGGCCCGTGCCCCGTTCGATCTGTATCAGCGTGAAGCGCCGCGCGGCTTGAAGCTGTACGTGCAGCGCGTGTTCGTCATGGACCAGGCCGAGTCTTTCCTGCCGCTGTACCTGCGTTTCATCAAGGGTGTGGTCGACTCCAACGACCTGTCGTTGAACGTCTCGCGTGAAATCCTGCAGAAAGACCCGATCATCGACTCGATGAAGTCCGCGCTGACCAAGCGCGTGCTGGACATGCTGGAAAAACTGGCGAAGAACCAGCCGGAAGAATACAAAGGCTTCTGGAAAAACTTTGGTCAGGTCATGAAAGAGGGCCCGGCCGAAGACTTCGCCAACAAGGAAAAGATTGCCGGTCTGCTGCGTTTCGCGTCGACCTCCGACGACAGCGGCGAGCAAAGCGTTTCCCTGGCCGAGTACTTGGCCCGTGGCAAGGAAGGTCAGGACAAGATTTATTACCTCACCGGCGAAAGCTACGCGCAAGTCAAGAACAGCCCGCACCTGGAAGTCTTCCGCAAGAAAGGCATCGAAGTGCTGCTGCTGACCGACCGCATCGACGAGTGGCTGATGAGCTACCTGAGCGATTTCGACGGCAAGGGCTTCGTTGACGTGGCACGTGGCGACCTGGACCTGGGCAAGCTTGATTCCGAAGAGGACAAGAAAGCCCAGGAAGAAGTGGCCAAGGACAAAGAAGGTCTGATCGAGCGTCTGAAGGCCGCGCTGGGTGATACGGTCAGCGAAGTGCGCGTCTCGCACCGTCTGACCGACTCGCCTGCGATTCTGGCCATCGGCGAGCAGGACCTGGGCCTGCAGATGCGTCAGATCCTGGAAGCCAGCGGCCAGAAGGTCCCGGATTCCAAGCCGATCTTCGAATTCAACCCGACTCACCCGCTGATCGGCAAGCTCGACAACGAGCAGAGCGAAGAGCGCTTCGGCGAGCTGTCGCACATTCTGTTCGATCAGGCAGCGCTGGCCGCCGGTGACAGCTTGAAAGATCCGGCTGCTTACGTGCGCCGTTTGAACAAGCTGTTGGTAGAACTGTCGGTTTAACATTCGAGTGCAGACAAAACCCGCTTCGGCGGGTTTTGTCATTTGGTATTCCTTCATTCTCAACAGCAGGAGTCAGCAATGAGCAACGTAACTGTGCAGTCCGTGGTGTATCAGATTGACGGGCAGAGCTACGAAAGTCGTCTGGTCTTCAGCGAAGGCGCTAACGCAGTGCCAGGGCTGGTCATGGCACCTAACTGGATGGGCATCAGCGAAGACGCCGAGCAGATCGCCAAAGAGGTGGCGGGTAAAGGGTACGTGGTGCTGCTGGCTGACCTCTATGGCCAGAACGTTCGCCCGAAAAACGGCGATGAAGCAGCGGCGGCCATGATGCCGATGAAAAACGACCGCGCCTTGCTGAACAAACGCATGACGGCAGCGCTGGAGCAGCTGACCGCGCAGACCGTTGCAAAGGTGGACAAGGCAAGCCTTGCCGCATTTGGTTTCTGCTTCGGCGGCTGCTGTGCGCTGGAACTGGCACGCACAGGCGCGCCGCTGAAAGCCGCCGTGTCGTTCCACGGCACGCTGGACACCACAAACCCGGCCGATGCGAAAAACATCAAAGGCAAGGTCCTGGTATTGCACGGCGCATCCGATCCATTGGTGCCGAAAGAGCAATTGCCAGCGTTCGAAGCCGAAATGAATGCCGCCAACGTCGACTGGCAGCTGCTGAGCTACGGCGGCGCGTTCCACTCGTTCACCGATCCGCATGCCAACAACCCTGGCGTGCAGATGTACAACCCGACGGTGTCCAAACGTGCGTTCACTGCGATGCACAATCTGCTGGATGAGGTGTTCGCGGGCTAACACACGGTTGTAGGAGTGAGCTTGCTCGCGATTGCGTTGCGTCATGCTCTGATGTGGTGAATGAACGGACGCCATCGCGAGCAAGCTCACTCCTACAGGGATTACGGTTTATTTTTTGCCTGACGGCAACTCAATCCGCTCCACTTCTCCGGCCACTGTCGGCCAGTCTCCCGCCGCCCATTTCGCCCTTGCCTGATCGATCAAGGCCGGATCGCTGGCAACGAAATTCCAGTTCATCCTGCGTGGCCCATCCAGTGGCGCACCGCCAATCAGTACTGCATGGGATTCGCTTTCAGCGCTCAGTGTCGGTTCGTCACCTGCATCCAGTACGACAAGGCTGCGAGGCTCGACAGGCTCGCCATCCAGCGACATGTCGCCCGCTATCACGTACAACGCACGTTGCTCATGTTCTGTAGGAATCAGCAGGGTCGTTGCCGTCTGCATCTTCACTTCGGCATACAGCGTCGGCGACAAGACCGGAACCGGTGACTCAAGGCAAAAGCCGTTGCCCGCGATCATGCGGATGCTGATGCCCAGGGTGTCGCTGACGGGCAAGGTCGTGGCCGGATGGTGGCTGTAGTGGCCAGTGCCTTGCTCGTGAGTTTTGGGAGATGCCAGCCAGACTTGCAGGCCGTGCAGCCGCGACCCACTGTCGTGAAGCGCCTGCGGCGTACGTTCGATATGCGCGATCGCACTCCCGGCAGTCATCCAGCTGACCTCGCCCGGCATAACGTGTTGATCGCTGCCGAGGCTGTCCTTGTGCTGGATCTGGCCTTCGAACAGGTAGGTGAGGGTCGACAGGCCGATGTGCGGGTGTTGGCGGATGTCCATGCCGCGGCCCGGCCCGTAGGTGGTTTCCAGCATGTGGTCGAAGAACACGAAGGGTCCGACGCTGCGGCATTGAGCCGAAGGCAAGGGGCGCAGAATCGGCTGGCCTTCGACGTCTTCCGCGCGGGGTTTGATGGTCAGCATGGCGAGGCTCTCGTTGGGCGTGGCGACAGAATACAAATCATAAATCCAATCGTATGGATCGTCTGTGCTGCCGTTTCAAACCTATCGGATATTCCCCGCTCGGGTTGTTGAATTTTCGTTAGATAATTATCGGAAACCCCCTACAGAGATCATGGTTATAGCCGATATCTGGGGCGACAACCGACTGCTCTTTTTTCGATGCAGGGAATTTGGGAAGGACCCACTATGACCGTCAGAAACATGAATATCGCACCTCGAGCGGCTCTCGGCTTTGGCGTGCTTGCGCTGTTGGTTTTTGGGCTGGGCGTCTTTGCATTGATGCAGATGGCCAGCATGCGAAAGCAGTCGGATCTGGTGGAGAGCAAATGGCTGCCCAGCGTCATGGAGCTGGGCACGATGGGCCAGGACCTGATGCGGATCAGGACGTTGACGCTGCGGCTGATGCTCAACCGCGGCGCTGACGCATTGCAGGATAATTACACCAAAATCGATCATCTCAAGACCGGATTACAGTCCACCGAGCAAAATTATGTCGCGCTTATCGGGTCGCCCCATGAGCGAGAACTGTACGACGGTTTTGCCGCCGCGAAACAGGCCTACTTTCAGCGGCAAACTCGCGTCATGGACTTGTCCCGGCAAAATCAGATGGATGATGCCTTGCAGGTCGTCAACGGCGAAATGAATCAATACGCCGACAAAATGACCCAGGCGCTCAACGAACTGACGGCGATCAACAAGAAAGGCGCGGGTGAAGCGACCGATCTGGCCCAGCAAGTCTTCGGCAATGCCCAGAGTTGGGTGATGGGCATGATCGTGCTGACCGCGCTGATCACACTGGTGCTCGCGTGGGGGTTGACCCGCAGCATCGTGCAGCCGCTGGCCCAGGCGCTGGGCATCGCCCAGGTCATCGCAGCCGGTGACCTCACCGCTGATATCGTCGTTCAGGGGCGCGACGAACCCGCGCGGTTGCTGGAAGCGCTGAAGGCTATGCAACAAAGCCTGCGTCGTACGATTCTGCGGATCTCTGATTCGTCCAGTCAGCTCGCTTCGGCGTCGGAAGAACTGAGCACAGTGACCGAAGACTCCACGCGCGGTCTGCACCAACAGAGCCTGGAAATCGATCAGGCCGCCACGGCAGTCAACCAGATGACCGCCGCGGTGGAGGAGGTTGCGCGCAATGCCGTGGCGACATCCCAGGCGTCCGGCGAGTCGGATCGCATCGCTCAGCGCGGGCGCCATCAAGTGAGGGAAACGGTGGCGTCTATTGGTAGCCTGGCCCATGACGTCACTCAGGCGGGCGATCAGGTGGAAACCTTGGCGCAGAAGGTCTATGGCATCAGCAAGGTGCTGGACGTGATCCGTTCTGTGGCCGAGCAGACCAACCTGTTGGCGCTCAACGCTGCCATTGAGGCGGCCCGTGCGGGTGAAGCCGGCCGGGGTTTTGCGGTGGTCGCGGACGAGGTGCGTGCTCTGGCCCATCGCACTCAGTCGTCGACTCAGGAAATCGAGCAGTTGGTGGGCGATATCCGCCAGGGCACCGATCAGGCCGTGGCCGCCATGCAAGGCAGCAACACCCGTGCGCAATCCACGCTTGAACTGGCGCAGTCCGCCGGGGTTGCGCTGGACGAGATCGCAGCTGCTATTACCTTGATCACCGAACGTAACGTGGTCATCGCCAGCGCGTCCGAGGAGCAGGCGCAAGTGGCGCGGGAAGTGGATCGCAACCTGACCAACATCCGCGACATCGCGCTGCAGAGCTCGGCGGGTGCGAACCAGACCAGCGCTGCCAGCCATGATTTGTCGCGTCTGGCGACGGATCTGAATGGCATGGTGGCGGCGTTTTCGGTTTAAGCACAATGCGATTCATGTGCACGCGTGCGCTAACCCGCGAAAACGGGGTGTCAGTCGGCACTGGATCGTTCGGTCAGGCGCATCGCTAGCGAGCGTGCTTCTACAAAGGCGACCACTGGCCAGCCACAAAAAAGGCGCCCCGAAGGGCGCCTTTTTCAGTGCTGCGTCCGGCTGAATTACTTGCCGGTCCAGCGCTTCATCACCAGCGTGGCGTTGGTGCCACCGAAGCCGAAGCTGTTGCTCATGACCAGGTTGATCTCGGCGTTTTCGCGAGTCTTGGTCAGGATTGGCAGGTCAGCCACTTCCGGGTCCAGCTCGTCGATGTTGGCCGAGCCGGCCATGAAGTTGCCTTCCATCATCAGCATGCAGTAGATCGCTTCGTGAACGCCTGCGGCGCCCAGCGAGTGACCCGACAGGCTCTTGGTGGAGCTGATGGCTGGCGCGTTGTCGCCGAACACTTCACGCACACCTTTCATTTCCGCGACGTCGCCGACCGGGGTCGAGGTGCCGTGGGTGTTCAGGTAGTCGATCTTGCCGTCGACGGTGGACATCGCCTGCTGCATGCAGCGGATGGCGCCTTCGCCGCTTGGAGCGACCATGTCGTAACCGTCGGACGTTGCGCCGTAGCCGACCAGTTCGGCGTAGATCTTCGCGCCGCGGGCCAGCGCGTGTTCCAGCTCTTCGACCACGACCATGCCGCCACCGCCGGCGATGACGAAGCCGTCACGGTCGGCGTCGTAGGCACGCGAAGCCTGTTCAGGGGTTTCGTTGCGCTTGCTCGACAGTGCGCCCATGGCGTCGAACAGGAACGACTGGCTCCAATGCTCTTCTTCACCGCCGCCGGCGAACACGATGTCCTGTTTACCCATCTGGATCTGTTCCATGGCGGTACCGATGCAGTGAGCACTGGTGGCGCAGGCAGAAGCGATGGAGTAGTTCAGGCCCTTGATCTTGAATGGCGTCGCCAGGCAGGCCGAAACGGTGCTGCTCATGGTGCGGGTCACGCGGTACGGACCGACGCGCTTGACGCCTTTCTCACGCAGGATGTCCAGCGCTTCCATCTGGTTGAGGGTCGACGCGCCACCGGAACCGGCGATCAGGCCGGTCCGAGGGTTGGAGACCTGCTCTTCGGTCAGGCCGGAGTCGGCGACCGCGTCTTTCATGGCCAGATAGGCATAGGCGGCAGCGTGACCGACGAAGCGGTAGATCTTGCGGTCGATCAGCTCTTCGAGGTTGAGGTCGATGGAGCCGGAAACCTGGCTGCGCAGACCCATTTCGGCATATTCCGGATTGAAACGGATGCCAGGGCGGCTTGCACGCAGGTTGGCGGAAACGGTGTCTTTGTCATTGCCCAAGCAAGAAACAATGCCCAGACCAGTGATAACGACGCGGCGCATGCGGATACCCTTAGAAATTGTCAGTGGAGGTGAACACGCCGACGCGGAGGCCTTCGGCGGTGTAGATTTCGCGACCGTCCACGGTCACCGAACCGTCGGCGATGGCCAGGTTCAGTTTGCCTTTGAGGACGCGCTTGATTTGAATGTTGTACGTGACTTTTTTGGCAGTCGGCAAAACCTGACCAAAGAATTTCACCTCGCCCGAACCCAGCGCACGGCCACGGCCCGGCAGGCCTTGCCAGCCCAGGAAGAAACCGACCAGTTGCCACATGGCGTCCAGGCCCAGGCACCCCGGCATGACCGGATCACCTTCGAAGTGACAGGCGAAGAACCACAGGTCCGGAGTGATATCCAGTTCAGCGACCAATTCACCTTTGCCGTACTTGCCGCCTTCTTCGCTGATATGAGTGATGCGATCAATCATCAGCATGTTGGGGGCGGGCAGTTGCGCGTTACCTTGGCCGAACAGCTCGCCGCGACTGCAGCGCAGCAGATCTTCCCGGGTAAAGGCGTTTTGTTTGGTCATGCGAGCTCCTCGATAATCCTGTGCGGCAGGGTGTGACAATGCTTACCCCATCTGACCAGCGGGTCATTCCTCAGCTGGCAGCCTACTCATAGACTATTGCGTTGTAATGAAAGTCACAGCACAGGCGAAATGAATGTACACCTGTGCACTGAAATTTTCCGTCCGCGCGTCGGCGCAGTTCGATCACGGCACACAAGACTGCCGCAATTTATCATTTATCGCCAGTCGCAGATGCCTTAAAGGTCAGCCAACGCTGTAAAACCTGCTGTAAATCAGTACGTTTGAACGGTTTGGCGAGGTAATCGTTCATGCCTGCCGCCAGGCATATGTCGCGATCACCGTGCCGGGCGTTGGCGGTCAGGGCGATGATCGGCAGCGTTTCAAGCCCCGGTAGCTGGCGAATTCTGCGGGTGGCTTCGTAGCCATCCATGACCGGCAAGCGGCAATCCATCAGGATCAACGCGTATTTTTCCTGGCTGGCCATGCTCACGGCTTGCGCGCCATCCCCCGCGACACTCACCTGAAGCCCGAGGCTGCGCAGCATGGCTTCAACCACCGTGCGGTTGACCGGGTTGTCCTCGACCAGTAACACACAGCCATCGCGTTCCTGGGGAATTTCGCCGACCGCGCCCGGTTGCGGGGCGGGTTCTTCCTGCTGGACCCGTTGCAGCGGAATCTCCAGATGGAACACCGAGCCCAGTCCCTCGCTGCTTTCTGCGTACAGCGATCCGCCCATCCGTTCCGCCAGATTGCGCGCGATCGGCAGACCCAGCCCGGTCCCGCCGTAGCGCCTTGAAATAGAGTTGTCGGCCTGCTGGAACGCGTCGAACATGGACTCCAGCAGTTCCGGAGAAATACCGATCCCGCTGTCGCGCACCGCGCAGGTAAAGAGAATGTGTTGCGCGTCACTCTGACGCCAGGCGGTTTCGACCCGCACGCTGCCGAACTCGGTAAATTTCAGCGCGTTGCCGATCAGGTTGACCAGGATCTGGCGGATACGCGTCGGGTCACCTTTGACGCGCAGCAGATCCAGCCCAGGCTGCACATCCAGTTCGAGCGCCAGGCCCCGCTGTTGCGCATTGTGGGCAAACGCCTGAACCGAGGTCGCAATCAGGTCGGCCAGGTTGAACGAAATGTTTTCCAGCTCCAGCGCGTCACGCTCGAAGCGGGAGAAGTCGAGGATGTCGTTGATCACCCGCAACAGGTGCTCGGTGGACTCGGTGGCCAAGGCGGAATATTCAGCCTGCTCCTCGGTCATCTTCGTCGTTTCCATCAACTGCAGCATGCCGAGCACACCATTCATCGGCGTGCGCAGCTCATGGCTCATCATCGCCAGAAACTCGGACTTCGCGCGGTTGGCGCGCTCCGCCTCTTCGCGGGTTCTGATCAACTCGTCCATGGCTTGTTTCTGTTCACGACTGGCTTTCTCCAGGCCCAGCGCCAGGTTGTTGATATGGCGGGCAAGATCGCCCAGTTCGGCGTCGTCGGCCACCGGCAAGGGGGTGGTGTAGTCACCGTGCTGGATGGCCTTGACCGCATCGCTCATGGCACTGATGGGCTGAGACAGGCTGAGGGACAGGCGTCTGGCCAGGATGTAGGTAAAGAGGAGGGCAAACAACGCAAGGATCCCGGCCTTCAACAGGATTTCCTGTTCGCGCAGGTTGAACGCCTCGCTGGACATGCCCACCAGCACGCGCCCCAGATAGTCTTCGACGGGGACGCTGGCCATGTCGTCGCTTTCGTCCAGGCGATTGCCGTCCTGCTTGACCTGTTGCAGGCGGATGGGTGCCTGAAAGATTTCCATCTGCCGCGAATGCGCCCCGTCGGGCGCTTGCTCGACGTGCACCAGCACTTTGCCAGTGTTGTCCTGAACCTCGAGGAAGCGCACGTGGGGCGTGCTCATGGTGGCTCTCATCAGGCTCTCGAGGACGTCGTTGTTGCCCACGATCACGCCATATTCCGACGCCGGCGCCAGCTGGTTCGCGATCAACTGGCCGGTGTGGTTGAGCTCCTGACGCAGGTCCTGAATGCGCACTACGGTAAAGAAGCTGATCAATAACAGCGTCAGCAGCAGGGCCGGGCCCAGACTGAGAATTTGCGTGCGGGTGCTGATGTTCCAGCCACGTTGTGTCGTCATGGCCTGATTCCGGCTTTCGTGGGCTGCTTCATGTGAAGCGGCTCACGCAATAGAGACGGTGCAGGTGCACGGGTGTGCCATGGAATCGAATCTCATCGGGAAAGCGACCTCACAATAGCTCATCGGATGGGTTGCGGAATTTTCATCCGGGGCGCGCATCTTAACCGAGCTGTAGGTAATTTCATTGTGAAGAGTAGGGCTTCGGCGAGATGCGTGCCGCTGTCGTGTTTTGCCGCTGGTGGCGAGCCCGGCGCTCCGTATAATGCAGCCATCGCCAGTTCTGATGGCTCTAGATGGATTGTTTTATGACCCAACAGCAACCGATCGCAGTTCTGGGTGGTGGCAGCTTCGGGACAGCCGTGGCCAACCTGCTGGCCGAGAATGGCCACCGGGTCCTGCAGTGGATGCGTGATCCCGAACAGGCTGAGGCGATCCGCGTCAACCGCGAGAACCCGCGCTATCTCAAGGGCATCAAGGTGCTCGAAGGGGTCGAACCGGTCACCGACCTGCAGCGCGCATTGAGCGACAGCCAGCTGGTCTTCGTGGCATTGCCTTCCAGCGCGCTGCGCAGCGTGCTGACACCGCATGTCGATTTGCTGACGGGCAAGATGCTGGTCAGCCTGACCAAAGGCATCGAAGCCCAGACCTTCAAGCTGATGAGCGAGATCCTCGAAGACATCGCGCCGCAAGCGCGCATCGGTGTGCTGTCAGGGCCCAACCTTGCACGGGAAATCGCCGAGCACGCGCTGACCGCCACGGTGGTCGCCAGTGAGGACGAGGAGCTTTGCCGTGAGGTCCAGGCGGCGCTGCATGGCCGTACCTTCCGCGTGTATGCCAGCGCCGACCGGTTTGGCGTGGAACTGGGCGGGGCCCTGAAGAACGTCTATGCCATTATTTCCGGCATGGCCGTGGCGCTGGGCATGGGCGAGAACACCAAAAGCATGTTGATTACCCGCGCGCTGGCGGAAATGACCCGTTTCGCGGTCAGCCAGGGCGCAAACCCGATGACCTTCCTGGGCCTTGCCGGGGTGGGGGATCTGATCGTGACCTGTTCGTCGCCGAAGAGCCGCAATTATCAGGTGGGTTTCGCACTGGGTCAGGGGCTGAGCCTGGATGAAGCCGTGACCCGGCTGGGCGAGGTGGCAGAAGGCGTGAATACGCTTAAAGTGCTCAAGGTCAAGGCGCAGGAATTGCAGGTTTACATGCCTTTGGTCGCCGGGCTGCATGCGATTCTCTTTGAGGGCCGCACGCTGGAGCAGGTCATCGAGCTGTTGATGCGGGCGGAACCCAAGACTGACGTCGATTTCATCTCGACCAGCGGTTTCAACTGATTTCATTGCCCATCCGTTTTCACGTCCATGGAGAAGCCCTTGAACGAGTCAAAACTCAAGCAACACGAATCGATTCTGCTGCGCATCCTGTGGATGCTGGTGTTTTTAGTGGTCTGGCAGGTGGCCGAGCTTGTCCTGGCGGTCGTGGTGCTGGTGCAACTGGCGTACCGGTTGTTCTATGGGGCGCCCAGCCTGAGCCTGATGTCTTTCGGGGACAGCCTGAGCCAGTTTCTGGCGCAGATCGGTCGTTTCGGCACCTTCCACACCGATCAGAAACCCTGGCCATTCGCCGACTGGCCGGCACCGCGTCCGCCGGAAGGGGAAGCGCCCCACACCGTTCCCGCCGCCGCGCACCCGGTTCGCGATGAGGAACCGAAGCTATGAAAGTGTGGATTCTGCGTCACGGTGAGGCTCAGAACCGGGCGCGCACGGACGCTGAACGTGAACTGACGGACCACGGCCGCGAAGAAGTGCTGAGCAGTGCGGCGCATCTGCTGGGCCAGCCGTTGCGCTGGATCATCGCGAGCCCCTATGTGCGTGCGCAGCAGACAGCGGAACTGGTGCGCCAGGCCCTCGGGTTTACCGATGCGGTGGTCACGGTGCCTTGGCTGACCCCGGACAGCGACCCACGCAAGGCGCTGTCCAACCTGGACCTGTACGCCTCGGACAACGTATTGATCGTCAGCCATCAGCCGCTGGTGGGTTCGCTGATTGGTCTGTCGGTGCATGGCAATCTGCAAACCGCTGAGCCGATGCACACCGCCAGCCTGGCCGAGCTGGAAGCAGATTTCCCGCTGGCGGGTGCGATGGAGTTGGTCAGCGTTCGGCATCCCGTCTGAGCTGCGACCGTTTCACCAGCAGGCGTCTGCCCCAATCGATCGTGCAACTTCAATAACAAGGACAAACCATGAGCCTATGGCGTGCAACACCCAATCTTGATGCCCTCAATTCGATGCAGAAAAACACCATTGGCGAGATGCTCGACATTCGTTTCGAGGCCTTTGACGAACAATCCCTGACCGCCAGCATGGTGGTCGATCATCGCACGCATCAGCCTTACGGATTGCTGCACGGCGGCGCATCGGTGGTACTGGCGGAAACCGTGGGTTCGTCGGCCAGCTATCTGGTCATCGACACCAGCAAGTACTTCTGCGTCGGGCTTGAAATCAACGCCAATCACCTGCGCGGCTTGCGCAGCGGTCGGGTGACGGCGGTGGCGCACCCCGTGCATATCGGCCGTACCACCCACGTCTGGGACATCCGCCTGACCAGCGACGAAGGCAAGGCCAGTTGCATCTCCCGGCTGACGGTCGCGGTCGTTCCCCATGGTGAGCAGCCGCCCGCACGCTGATCGTGCGTGCGCATGACCGGAGTGTCATCGCCGATGGCAGTTCCGGTCATTGCCGCGTCACCCCGCGGCTGCGCACAATTGCCGCCTGTTCAAGGTTCTCTGGATGCGCCGGCATGACCCAACCTGTGTTTTTCGCTCACGCCAATGGCTTCCCCTCTGCAACCTACGGCAAGTTGTTCGCCGCGCTGGGTGATGAGTTTCAGGTGAAGCACCTGGATCAGCACGCCCATGACCCGCGTTTTCCGGTGACGGATAATTGGCCCAATTTGGTGGACGAGCTGGTTCACCACTTGCGCGAACAGCCGCAGCCGGTGTGGGGTGTGGGGCATTCACTGGGCGGTGTGTTGCATTACCATGCCGCCTTGCGCCATCCCGAGCTGTACCGTGGCGTGGTCATGCTCGACTCACCGGTCCTGACCCGTTTCGACCAATGGATGATCCGTGCCGCCAAGCGGTTTGGCTTCATCGACCGCATTACGCCTGCCGGTCGTACGCTTGGACGCCGCGAAGTGTTCAGCGATCTGGACGCCGCGCGCCGTTACTTTTCTGGGAAAAATTTGTTCCGTCGGTTCGACCCTGAGTGTTTTGAAGCGTATCTGCTGCACGGTTTGCAGCCCGATGGTGAGCAGTTGCGCCTGCGCTTCGATCCGGCCACCGAGATCAGCATTTATCGCAGCGTGCCGCACACCAGCCCTGGAATGGCGCGTCATTTGCGAGTGCCGCTGGCGATGGTCCGCGGCGAGCACAGCGACGTGGTGCGCCGGCATCACGCGATGTCAGTGAAAAGCATGCGCGAAGGCGAGTATCTTTCGGTACCGGGCGGGCACATGTTTCCGCTCGAGCACCCAGAGGATACCGCGCAGATGCTCAAGAACCTGTTCTCTCGCTGGTCCGCTCGCAGTCGCGCCGCCAACGACCTGCTGGCTGGCCAGCGAGCCCGCGCATGAGCTGTTCTGTCGAAGAGGTGCGTTTGAGTCTGCCGCACATCGAGCTGGCGGCGCATTTGTTCGGGCCGCAGGACGGTCTTCCAGTGATTGCCTTGCACGGGTGGCTTGATAACGCCAACAGCTTTGCGCGTCTGGCACCCAAGCTCAAAGGCCTGCGGATTCTGGCACTGGACATGGCGGGCCACGGTCATTCCGATCACCGCCCTGCAGGCGCCGGATACGGCCTGCCGGACTACGCCCACGACGTGTTGCAGGTGGCTCAGCAGATGGGCTGGGAGCGGTTTTCGCTGCTCGGGCATTCATTGGGCGCCATCGTTTCGGTGATCATCGCGGGTGCATTGCCTGAACGCATCAACCGTCTGGCCTTGATCGACGGCCTGATTCCGCCGCTGGGCGAGCCTGAAGGCGCCGCTGAGCGTATGGGCGCGGCGCTGCAGGCGCAACTGACGCAATCGAGCAAGCGCAAACCGGTTTATGCGGACATGGATCGCGCGGTCGAGGCGCGGATGAAAGGCGTGGTCGCGGTCAGTCGCGAGGCGGCCGAATTGCTGGCTCAGCGTGGCTTGATGCCGGTGCCTGGCGGTTACACCTGGCGCAGCGACAGCCGACTGACCCTGGCGTCGGCGACGCGTCTGACCCGCGCTCAGGCGCTGTCCTTCGTCAACGCAGTCCGCTGTCCGGCGCAGCTGGTGGTGGCGGAGGAGGGCATGCTGGCGCAGAACAAAGCGCTGCTGGAGAGTGTGCCGTTCGAGGTGACGGCATTGCCGGGCGGGCATCATCTGCACCTCAATGACGAGGCGGGTGCATCCGCTGTTGCAGACTGTTTCAATCGGTTCTTCGCCGTTCCTTGACTTGCGCAACGCAACTGTCGAGGCTGGGCGGGTTGAAACAGGAGACTGCATGATGGACCACCGCCCACGCCCGACGATTTCACCTTCCCGCACGCCGCACCATTGTGCGGCATTTGTTTGCCACCCGAATTTCACCCCATGAGCGCCCCTATGCATTTATCACGTGCGCTGGGGATGCTGCTGTGCCTGTCCGTTTACGCCAATGTCAGTCAGGCGGCGGATGTTACCGGCAGTCAGGACTTTGCCAATCTGCCACGACCGACGGATGCCGAGATCGTCGATTATCGGCCAGCCGCCGAGCTTGAACGTAACTACCCGATGGGCTCCATTCGCAAGATCAGCGGCCAGTTGCGTTTCGATGGCCAGGTCTCGTCGCGGGGCAACGCGACCTCCGTGACCTATGAATTACCGCCTGAACGCTCCGCCGACGAGGCGTTTACCGCTGCCCGTGAAGCGTTGCAGAAGCAGAACGCCCAGCTGTTGTTCTGGTGCCAGGCGCGTGACTGTGGTGAAAGCAGCCTGTGGGCCAACGAGGTGTTCGGCAATTCCAGGCTCTACGGTGCCGACAGCGGGCAGGCGTATTTACTGCTGCGCCTTGCCGCACCGGACAACGACACCCTGGTCGCGCTGTACAGCATCACGCGGGGTAATCGCCGGGCGTATCTGCACGTTGAGCAATTTCAGGCCAGCGCGCCGCTCGGGGAGTTGCTGCCCACGTCGGCGACCCTGCTGCGGGAGCTGAAAAGCTCGGGCGATTTGAACCTGCCCATGCTCACTGGTGCACCCGCCGAGCCGTGGATCACGTTGTTGTCACGTGGACTTAACCTGGACAGCACGATTCGCGTGACGCTCTCCGGCGCGCAGAACGATGCCTGGCGCGATGCGCTGGTCAGCAAAGGCGTTCGCGCGGCGCGGCTGGAGTCGGGCAGTGCACAGACGTCGGGACTGACCCTTGAACTGATTCGCTGAGACGCGCTCTATCAGAAGCGTTTCAGTGGGCCATGGGGCGAGCCGCAAGGTTCGCCGTTATGCTCATCATCTTGACTCCCTTAATCTGCGGAATAATCCATGCTCAATAACGATCGCCTGTTGGTGCAGATTCTTCTGCTGGCGTTGCTCGGTGCGTGTTTGTGGGTGATGGCTCCCTTCTGGTCGGCGCTGTTCTGGGGCGCAGTGCTGGCGTTTGCCAGTTGGCCGCTGATGCGCCTGTTGACCCGTGCGCTCAAAGGACGCGAGTCGCTCGCGGCAGGCATCCTCACCCTGGGGTGGATGCTGCTGGTGGCGGCACCGCTGGTGTGGCTGGGTTTCAACCTGGCGGATCATGTGCGCGACGCCACGGCCTTCGTGAAGGACGTGCAGGTCGACGGACTGCCAGATCCACCGACCTGGCTGGCCAGCATTCCCTTTGTCGGCGAACGGCTGGTGGGGTACTGGACGACGATCGACCAGCAGGGCGCGGCCATGCTGGCCAGCGTCAAACCGTATCTGGGACAGGTCGGCAACTGGCTGCTGGCGCGCAGCGCGCAGATCGGCGGCGGCATTCTCGAACTGACCCTGAGCCTGGTGTTCGTGTTCTTTTTCTATCGCGACGGGCCGCGTCTGGCAGCATTCGTGCTCAGCCTGCTGGAGCGGCTGATCGGTGATCGCGCGCAGTACTACGTCGATCTGGTGGCCGGGACCGTACAACGCGTGGTCAACGGGGTGATCGGCACGGCGGCGGCTCAGGCGGTGCTGGCGTTGATCGGTTTTCTGATCGCGGGTGTGCCCGGTGCGCTGGTGCTGGGGATCGGGACCTTTCTGCTGAGTCTGGTGCCGATGGGCCCGCCGCTGATCTGGATTCCGGCCACGGCCTGGCTGGCCTGGAAGGGTGAGTACGGGATGGCGATCTTCCTCGGCTTGTGGGGGACGTTCATCGTCAGCGGCGTCGATAACGTGCTCAAGCCTTACCTGATCAGCCGCGGCGGCAACCTGCCGTTGGTGATCGTGCTGTTAGGCGTGTTCGGTGGCTTGCTGGCGTTCGGCTTCATCGGTCTGTTCATCGGTCCGACGTTGCTGGCAGTGGCCTACAGCTTGTTGCTCGATTGGGTGGGTGACAGTCGGGCGCGGCAATTGCCGAAGTAGGCGAGAGCGCACTCTCAAAACCGCCGTCGGGCTATGTCCGGCGGCGGTTTTTTGTTTTCAGGCAGACGTACTGACGTATTTACCGGCCGTCGCGCTGCTGTTGAGGTTATAGCGATCGCTCAACGCCGCGACCATGCGGTTCAAGGCTTCAGTGGCCTGCGTCGTGGTCTGTTGCTGGCGGCTGCTGTCGGGCGTCATCGCGGCGGTCAATTCGTCGGCGGTGATGCTGCCGTCGCCGTCACTGTCCAAGCTGCTGAACAGATCGCTGGAATCCTGCGCGGGCGGTGGAGGCGGCGGTTGCTGTGTCTGCAGGCTGGCGGTCAGTTCGTCGAGGCTGACGTTGCCGTCCTGGTTGGTGTCCAGCGCATCGAACACTTGGGTGCTGTCGGCGCTGCTGTCCGAGCTGCTCAGCGCGGCGGTCAGTTCGTCACTGCTGACATTGCCATCACCGTCGGTGTCCAGGGCGCTGAGCAGGTCCTGCGCTTCATCGGCGGCGGAGCCTGCGTCCGTCTGCATGGGAGGCGGTGGCAGTGGGGTCATTGACGCCAGTTCGTCGGCATCCAGACTGTCGTCGTCATTACTGTCGAGGTCACTGAACGCTTTGCTCAAGCTGACGGTGATGCCGCCTTTGGAATCAGACGTCAGGGCCGAACTCAATTCGTCCTTGTCGATGCTGCCGTCGCCGTTGGTGTCGAGTTTCTTCAGCAATTCGTCGGCGAACTTCTTGCTGTTTGTGGTGCTGGTTGTACTGCTTGAGCTGACGTAACTGGAATAACTGCTGCTGCCGCTGACGCCTGTGATCATCGGACTGACTCCCCATCAGATGGATAAAACCGGCTCAGTGCACCGGCTTATGCAGCGTCTACGGGGCGCGTGTCGTGGGTATGTGGGGTTTGTAACGAGGGGCTTACGCAGGCGGGGCATGCATCGAGTTCACCCTGTGGGAGCGAATTCATTCGCGATACGGTGACGAATCTGACGCGGATGTACTGGATGTACCGGCCTCTCGCGAATGAATTCGCTCCCACAGAAACAGGCATTCGGCTCAAGCCGTCAGGGTTTCAGATTCGTGGCAGGTCCAGCACGGCTGTCAGACCGCCGCCCGGTGTCTCTTCCAGGCGAAGGTCGCCGCCCATGCGTCGGGCCGCTTCGCGGGCGATGGTCATGCCAATGCCGACGCCGCCCGAATTACGGTTGCGCGAGCCTTCGACCCGGTAAAAAGGCTCAAACACCGCTTCGCGCAGGTTGGCAGGAATACCGGGGCCACTGTCGACCACGCGCACCACCAGGCGGTCGCTGGCGTCTTCAATCATCACCCTGGCGTGCCCCGCGTAGCGCAGTGCGTTGTCGATCAGGTTGTTCAGGCAGGACCGCAGGGCCATGGGCTGCGATTTGAGGGGGCGACACGTGCCGCTGGCCTGCACGTCGTCGCCATTGTCCTGAGCGTTTTCGGTGAGCGATTCGATCAAGGCCTGCACATCGAAGTACTGCAGGGCTTCGCTGGTGCGCTGCTCGTTCAGGTAGGTCAGGGTCGCGTCGAGCATGGCGATCATGTCGTTCAGATCCTGGGTCATCTGCCCGTGCAGCTTGGGCTCTTCGATTTGCTCGACGCGCAACTTCAGCCGCGCCAACGGTGTGCGCAGATCATGGGAAACGGCGGCGAGCATGCGCCCACGTTGTTGTACCTGTTCGCGGATGCGTTCCTGCATGAGGTTAAAGGTCAGGGCCGCCTGACGGGCTTCGCGCGGACCATTGAGCGACAGCGGCAGGCTGTCGAGGTTTTCACTGAGGCGCTCCGCTGCCTCGCTCATGCGACGGATCGGCCGGCTCAGTGCCTTGGCGCCGAACCAGGCGGCGATCACCAGGCTGATCAGTTGAAACAGCAGGGGAATAAACGGAACCCCCAGAATCGGCGGGCGTCCGGGCGGGGGTGGTGGCGGGCGCAAGGCGTCCATCGCGCTGTCTGCAAGCGTGCCGTCCTGCCGGGCAGGAGGCGGTGGTTGCGGGGGATGCCCGGATTGCCCGGACTCCCAGCGCGCGTCGGGCGGT
The DNA here is from genome assembly GCF_039697315.1 of Pseudomonas abietaniphila. Classification (NCBI taxonomy): domain Bacteria; kingdom Pseudomonadati; phylum Pseudomonadota; class Gammaproteobacteria; order Pseudomonadales; family Pseudomonadaceae; genus Pseudomonas; species Pseudomonas abietaniphila. Next base: position 5,590,732 of record NZ_CP155619.1, read on the forward strand.
GGCATCTTCGGCCCGTAGTAGTGAAACCAGGCGAAGGCGAGCAGGTGTGCCAGGATGATCGCCAGCAGCGCACCCCCGAACAATCGGGCAAACAGTGTGTCGGCGGAGCGGATCAACCAATATCCCTGGCGTCGAACATATAGCCTTCGCCACGTACGGTCTTGATCAGTTGCGGGGACTTGGGGTCGTCACCGAGTTTTTGCCTGAGGCGCGACACCAGCAGGTCGATGCTGCGATCGAACGCTTCGATCGAGCGGCCACGTGCAGCATCCAGCAATTGCTCGCGGTTGAGGACGCGACGCGGGCGTTCCAGGAAGACCCGCAGCAACCGGAACTCGGCGTTGGAGAGCGGCACGACCAGCCCGTCCGGCGCGGTCAACTGGCGCAATACGCTGTTCAGGCGCCAGTTGTCGAAACGCAAGGTGGTGCGTTCTTCGGTGCGGTCGTCACGGACGCGGCGCAGGATGGTCTGGATCCGGGCCACCAGCTCACGGGGCTCGAACGGCTTGGCCATGTAGTCGTCGGCTCCCAGTTCCAGACCGATGATGCGATCGGTGGGTTCGCAACGGGCGGTCAGCATCAGGATGGGAATATCCGACGAACTGCGCAGCCAGCGGCACAGTGACAGGCCGTCTTCGCCCGGCAGCATCAGGTCCAGCACGACGACGTCGTAGGTTTCTTCTGCCAGTGCTTCTCGCATGGCGTTGCCATCGGTCACGCCGGTGCTCTGGATATTGAAGCGTGCCAGGTAATCGCACAGCAATTCGCGGATGGGGACATCGTCATCGACGATCAGCGCGCGGGTGGTCCATCGGCGCTCGTCAGCCTGTGCGTTGGCGGTATTGCTGTCTGAGGTTGTCTGCATGTTGCTGCCGCCATGTGATGCCGCCGGGGTGGGCCGCGGGTAAGTAACGACGCTGCCATGCTACTTCGCTGGCGAGCGGGGCGGAAGGGTGAGGGGGGCAGGTGTCGGTGGATTGTCGTGAATGTATCAAGAAATGTACAAGGATCGGGTTTCGGCGTTGCGCTGGGCTTTTCTGGCATCGGGGTTGTGGGTTTATCTGTTATCCAGGGTGGCGCTGATAGGTTTGGTTCTGCCTAACGGCAGAACAAATGCCCGCACCACCGCAAATACGGATATTGATCGTTCCCACGCTCCGCGTGGGGATGCATCGCAAGACGCTCTGCGTCCAAGTCGACGCGGAGCGTCAATCGGTGCGTTACCACGCGGAGCGTGGGAACGATCAAAAATAACCCCGGATCTATCCTCCAAACCAAGCCCCAGTGTAAATCCGCTTTTTACGGCCTCCGGTCCAACAAAACCGCCAGTCTTTACGCTTTCTTTATGCCCCGAACCCCCTCTCGGTCTCGTTCCTTTACACCCTGCGTGAGGACAATTCCTACACACGGCAATCGCCGTATGACGGAGAGTTTTTTCATGAGCGTTCTGGATGGGGTGTCACTGCTGTTGGCGGCAGGGTTGTTCGTGTACTTGCTGGTCGCGCTGCTGCGTGCCGGCCGGGTCGAGGAGTGACGGCCATGCACAGTTATGACTATCTGCTGATTCTGGCCTTCTTCGCGCTGGTGCTGCTGCCCGCGCCACTGCTGGGCCGTTTTTATTACAACGTCATGGAAGGCAACCGCACGTTTCTAACCCCGGTCATGGGTCCGGTCGAGCGCGTGTGTTATCGCCTGTCGGGCGTCGACCCCAAGGTCGAGCAAAACTGGAAAACCTACACACTGGCCCTGCTGGCGTTCAACCTGGCGGGTTTTGTCGCGTTGTTTGCGATCTTGCTGTTCCAGGGCGCCTTGCCGCTTAACCCCCAAGGCTTGCCGGGGATGGAGTGGTCGCTGGCGTTCAACACGGCGATGAGTTTCGTCACCAACACCAACTGGCAGAGCTACAGCGGCGAAGCCTCGCTGAGCTACCTCAGCCAGATGGCCGGGCTGACCGTTCAGAACTTCGTCAGTGCGGCCACGGGTATTGCGGTGCTGGTTGCGTTTTGCCGGGGCATCGGTCGTCGTTCGACACAGAATCTCGGTAACTTCTGGACCGACATGACCCGTGCGACCCTTTATGGGCTGCTGCCGTTGTGCATCATCATGGCGCTGTTTCTGGTCTGGCAGGGCGTGCCACAGACGTTCGCTCACTATGTCGACGCTATAACCCTGCAAGGCGCCGACCAGACTATTCCACTGGGCCCGGCTGCCAGCCAGATCGCGATCAAGCAACTGGGTACCAACGGCGGTGGCTTCTTCGGGGTCAACTCGGCGCATCCGTTCGAGAACCCGACCGCGTGGAGCAACCTGTTCGAACTGGTGTCGATCATCCTGATCCCGGTAGCGCTGGTGTTCACCTTCGGCCACTACGTCAAAGACATGCGTCAGAGCCGCGCCATCGTGGCCTGCATGTTCGTGCTGTTCCTGATCGGTGGTGCGACTGCGCTGTGGGCTGAATACCAATCCAACCCCGCGCTGAACATTGCATCGGTCGAGCAGACCGCGCCGATGGAAGGCAAGGAAACCCGCTTCGGCACCACCGCGACAGTGCTCTGGGCGACGGCCACAACAGCCGCATCCAACGGTTCGGTCAACGGCATGCATGACAGCCTTAACCCGCTGACCGGCATGGTCGCCCTGGCGAACATGATGGTCGGTGAGGTGATCTTTGGCGGCGTCGGTGCCGGTCTCTACGGCATGTTGTTGAACGTGCTGATCGCGGTGTTCCTGGCCGGTCTGATGATTGGCCGTACCCCGGAATACCTGGGCAAGAAGCTGCAGGCGCGAGAGGTGAAGCTGCTGGTCGCGACCCTGATCGTGATGCCGGTCGGCGTGTTGGTGTTCGGTGCGCTGGCGGCCTCGTTGCCAGGCCCGGCGGGTGCTGTGAGCAACCCGGGTGCCCACGGTTTCAGTCAGTTGCTTTACACCTACACCTCGGCCACGGCCAACAACGGCTCGGCGTTCGGCGGTTTCAGCGCCAACACCCTGTTCCACAACCTGATGCTCAGCCTGTCGATGTTCATCGGCCGCTTCGGCTACATCCTGCCGGTGCTGGCGTTGGCGGGCAGTCTGGCGGCGAAGAAGACGGCGCCTCTGGGCCAGAACAGCTTCCCGACCCATGGCCCGCTGTTCGTCACACTGCTGACCGTGACCATCCTGCTGGTGGGCGGCCTGACTTTCCTGCCGACCCTGGCGTTGGGCCCGATCGCCGAACACTTGAGCCTGGGCTTCTGAGGACTGAATCATGAATATGCAAGCTCCTGTAACAAAGAGTCCTGCCACAAGCGCCGACCAACAGCCGACTGCCGCACCGGTCAAGACCGGCTTTGCAGATCTCTGGCGTCCGGCGTTGATCCAGGCGTTCGTCAAACTCGATCCGCGCCAGTTGCAGCGCGCGCCGGTGATGCTGGTCGTTGAACTGACGGCCATTCTCACTACGATTCTGTGCCTGATCCCCAACCCGGCCGTGCCGACGTTCGTTGCGGTACAGATTGCCGTCTGGCTGTGGTTCACCGTGTTGTTCGCCAACTTTGCCGAAGCCTTGGCCGAAGGTCGCGGCAAGGCTCGCGCTGACAGCCTCAAGGCCGGTACTGAAGGCCTGAAAGCGCGTTTGCAAGGCGCCACTGGCGGCTTTCTGATGGTCAATGCCAGCACCCTGCGCAAGGGTGATGTGGTGCGCGTCGAAGCGGGGGAGTTGATCCCCGGTGACGGTGAGGTCATCGAAGGCATTGCCGCCGTCAACGAAGCAGCGATCACGGGCGAATCCGCGCCGGTGATCCGCGAGTCAGGCGGCGATCGCTCGGCGGTCACCGGCAACACGCGTCTGGTGTCTGACTGGCTGCTGGTGCGCATCAGCGCCAACCCTGGCGAGTCGACCCTGGACCGCATGATTGCGTTGGTAGAAGGCGCCAAACGCCAAAAGACTCCCAACGAAGTCGCGCTGGACATCCTGCTGATCGGCTTGACCCTGATCTTCCTGCTGGTGGTGGTGACCCTGCAGCCATTCGCCCATTTCGCAGGCGGCAACCTGCCGCTGGTGTTCCTGGTCGCGCTGCTGGTCACGCTGATTCCGACCACCATCGGCGGCCTGCTGTCGGCCATCGGTATCGCCGGGATGGACCGTCTGGTGCGCCTGAACGTCATCGCCAAATCCGGCCGTGCGGTTGAAGCAGCGGGCGACGTCCATGTGCTGCTGCTGGACAAGACCGGCACCATCACCTTCGGTAACCGTCGTTGCGCAGCGGTGTACGCAGCGCCTGGGATCACCGCCAAAGAGCTGGGTGAGGGCGCATTGCTGGCGTCGCTGGCTGACGACACAGCGGAAGGTAAATCGATTGTCGAGTACCTGCGTGCGCTGCACCCGATGATCGAGCCGGCGCCGAGCCAGCTGACTGCGGTGCCATTCAGCGCCGAAACCCGATTGTCGGGCGTCGACTACGACGGTCGGGTGTATCGCAAAGGTGCTGTGGATTCGCTGCTCAAATTCCTGGGCCGTGATCGCAGCGATCTGCCGCTGACCCTGTCGCGGGAAATCGACAAGATCGCCAAGACCGGCGGCACGCCGTTGCTGGTGTGCGGCGACGGCAAATTGCTGGGCGCCATTCACCTCAAGGACGTGGTCAAGCCGGGTATTCGTGAGCGTTTCGAAGAGTTGCGCAAACTGGGCATTCGCACCGTCATGGTGACCGGTGACAACCCGCTCACCGCCGCTGCGATCGCTGCCGAGGCCGGTGTTGACGACGTGCTGGCCGAGGCCACCCCAGAGAAGAAACTGGAGCGCATTCGTCAGGAGCAGAACGACGGTCGTCTGGTGGCGATGTGTGGCGACGGTGCCAACGACGCCCCGGCGCTGGCTCAGGCCGACGTCGGCATGGCGATGAACGATGGTACGCAAGCGGCCCGCGAGGCGGCCAACATGGTCGACCTGGACAGCGATCCGACCAAGCTGCTGGACGTGGTCCAGATCGGCAAGGAATTGCTGGTCACCCGAGGCGCACTGACGACCTTCTCGATTGCGAACGACGTGGCCAAGTATTTCGCGATTCTGCCGGCGCTGTTCGCGGCCATCTACCCGCAGTTGGGCGTGCTGAACGTCATGCACCTGGCCAGCCCGCAGAGCGCGATTCTCTCGGCCATCGTGTTCAACGCATTGATCATCGTCGTGCTGATTCCGTTGGCGCTGCGTGGCGTGCGGGTTCAGGCGGCCAGCGCCGCGCACCTGCTGCGTCGCAACCTGCTGATCTACGGTCTGGGCGGCATCGTCGTACCGTTTGTGGGCATCAAGCTGATCGACATGCTGCTCACCGGGCTGCATCTGGTTTAAGGGTCACGGCACTGCCTGCGCTGCGGGCGAACGATCGTCCGCAGCGCCTAACTTGATTGAGGATTGAATGATGTCCAGTGTATTGCGTCCGGCTGTGAGCCTGATCGTTCTGATGACCCTGATCACCGGCGTGGCTTATCCGCTGGTGGTCACCGGGGTCGCCCAGGTCGCGTTCCCGGAACAGGCCAACGGCAGCCTGGTGTATGACGATCAGGATAAGGTCCGGGGATCGGAACTGATCGCCCAGAATTTCACCGGAGAAGGGTGGTTCCATTCGCGTCCGTCAGCGGGCGCCTATGCGACCGTCTCCAGCGGTGCGAGCAACCTGTCGCCGAGCAACCCTGCCTTGGCGACGCGGATCACCGATGATGCGACCAAAGAGAAGGTTGATAATCAAGGGCCCGTGCCGTTGAACCTGCTGACCACCTCGGGCAGTGGTCTTGACCCGCATCTTTCTCCTGACGCGGCGGAATATCAGGTTGCGCGGATCGCGGCAGCCCGTAATCTGCCACGCGATTCGGTGCAAAAGCTGATTGCGGCCAACACCTACAGCCCGCTGATCGGGCCGCCGGTGGTGAACGTCCTGGCTTTGAATCAGAGCCTGGAAGCGCTACCGTCACAGTCAAGATAAACACCGGCCCTGTAGGAGCGTGGCTTGTCCCGCGATCTGCTGCGAAGCAGTAGTAAAACCAAGCGCCTGTGTAGTGTTAGACACACAACAACGATGCACTTGCTGCCGGTTCCCGGCAGTTCGCGGGACAAGTTGAAGCGCCACCCCGGCAGCTCCTACAGTGATGAGCGGCAGTACAACAACGTCATCAACGCAACAGGACAACCATCGTGAACACAAACAGCCGTGCTGACGCCTTGCTGGCCAATCTGCCCAGGGATGACCGTGGGCGGCTGAAGGTGTTTCTCGGCGCCGCGCCCGGCGTGGGCAAGACCTTCGCCATGCTTCAGGCGGCGCACACCCAAATGCGTCAGGGCGTTTCGTTGCTGGTCGGCGTTGTCGAGACCCACGGCCGCGCCGAAACCGAAGCCTTGCTGGGCGGCCTGCCGCAATTGCCGATGCTGCGCTCCGAATACCGGGGCGTGATGCTCGAAGAAATGGACCTCGACGGTTTGCTGCGCGCCAAACCGAAGCTGGTACTGGTCGACGAACTCGCCCACAGCAACGCACCGGGCAGCCGTCACGCCAAACGCTGGCAGGATATTCAGGAACTGCTCTCAGCCGGTATCGACGTCTACACCACGGTCAATGTTCAGCACCTGGAAAGCCTTAACGATCAGGTGCGCGGCATCACCGGTGTGCAGGTGCGCGAAACCTTGCCGGACTGGGTGCTGCAGGAAGCCTACGAACTGGTGCTGATCGACCTGCCGCCCCGCGAGCTGCTGGAGCGGCTGCGCGACGGCAAGGTCTACGTGCCGGAACAGGCGAGGGCGGCCATCGATGCATTTTTTACCCAGACCAACCTGACCGCGCTGCGCGAACTGGCCATGCAAACCGCCGCCGCACAGGTGGATAACGATCTGGCGCTGGGGTATCGGCAGTTGGGCCAGTCCGCGCCCGCGGTGCGCGGCCGGCTGCTGGTCGGTGTGGATGGCGACGCGCAGGCTGAACGGCTCGTGCGTCATGCCAGTCGCGTGGCACAGCGCAGGCACCTGCCGTGGAGCCTGGTGCACGTTGACAATGGCCGGTTTTTCGATGAACTGGCGCGCACGCGTTTGCAGAATGCGCAGCAACTGGCGGAACGGCTTGGCGGGGAAGTGGTGGTGCTGCGCGCCCCGGAAGTCGCGAAAACCCTGATTCAGCACGCCGCCGAACGTCGCGCCAGCCTGGTGCTGGTGGGGCAGTCACGGCCTTTGCTGCGTCGTCGGGTGTTCGGCGGCGGGCTGGCGGCACGTTTACTGCGCAACGCCCACGGCCTGGAGATCAACGTGCTGGACAGCGAGGCCCGTGCCGACCAGCCACGCTCGTCCACGCCCCGTGCGCTGCAATGGTTCGATTACCTGCTGGCGGTGGTGGCAACGGTCGGTGCCAGTGCCCTGGCGTGGGCGGTGTCCAGCGTGCTGGCGTTGCCCAACATCTCACTGGTGTTTCTGGCGGCGGTGTTGTTGGTGGCGGTGCGCAGCAGCGTCGGGCCCGCGATGGTCTGCTCGGTGCTGTCGTTTCTGGCGTATGACTTTCTGTTCATTCCGCCGAATTTCTCCCTGAGCATTCAGCGCGAGGAAGACGTGCTGACCTTGCTGTTTTTCCTGATGATGGCCGCGTTGACGGGCAATCTCGCCGCGCGCCAGCGTCGACAATTGCAGGCGTTGCGCGATACCCAGCAAGAAACCAGCGAACTGCTCGACCTGTCCAAACGACTGACCGCCGCAACAGATCGCCAGGCGGTGCTCAGCGCTGCCGAACAGCATCTGGCGGGCTGGAAAGAGTTACAGGTCTGCGTGCTCGACAGTGACAAGCAGCAGGGCTGGAAGGTTGAAGCAGGCGGCTCGGTCGAATTCTCCGAATTTGAGCGCGCGGCGGCAGACTGGGCCTGGCAGCACGGCCAACCTGCGGGCAGGGGTACCGGGACATTGCCGTCGGGCGATTGGTGGTGGCTGCCGCTGTGGGTCGACGATGCGCCGCTGGCGCTATTGGGCGTCAAACCGAAAGAAGGCGAGGCGTTCAGTCCCCAGCGTCGGCGGCTGTTGACGGCGTTGAGCCAACCACTGGGACAGGCGCTGGCCCGCGCACGACTCGCCGAAGACCTGGAAGCGGCGCGTCTGCATGGGGAAACCGAGCAACTGCGCAGTGCATTGCTGGCCTCGGTGTCTCACGACCTGCGCACGCCGTTGACGGCCATGCGCGGCAGCATCGACAGCCTGTTGGCGTTGGGCGAGGCCATTCCGCTGGAGGATCGCCGAGAACTGCTGGAAGGTACGCGCGATGAGGCCGAGCGCCTGGACCGTTACATCCAGAACTTGCTGGACATGACTCGACTCGGCCACGGCGCATTGAAGCTGGCGCGCGACTGGGTGTCGCCGGGGGACATCGTCGGCAGCACCTTGAACCGGCTGCGTGCGGTACTGTCGCCGTTGCAGGTCAGCACCGATCTGCCCGCGGACCTGCCGTTGCTGTACGTTCATGCCGCGCTGATCGAGCAGGCGCTGATCAATGTGGTGGAAAACGCCGCGCGTTTTTCGCCGGCTCACGGCCGTTTGCAGATGCAGGTGAGCGCAACCCACGATGAACTGATCTTTGCCGTCAGCGACGAAGGCCCGGGCATACCGGAGGCCGAGCGGGCGAAGATCTTCGACATGTTTTACACCGCTGCGCGCGGTGACCGGGGCGGACAGGGCACAGGGCTCGGGCTTGCGATCTGTCAGGGCATGGTCGGGGCGCACGGTGGGCGTATCAGCGTGGGTGACGGCATCGAAGGCAGGGGCACGTGCATCAGCCTGCATCTGCCGTTGCAGGCACAGCCTCAGGCAGAAATGGAGCAAGCAGTTTGATCGCGCACCGGGTTACGCTGGTGTACGGTAATGGGAAATCATGGGTAACGGGAAAAGCATGAACCAGGCGGCAACCATTCTGGTGATCGATGACGAGCCGCAGATTCGCAAGTTTCTGCGCATCAGCCTGTCGTCACAAGGCTACAAGGTCCTGGAGGCCGGCACAGGGACGGAAGGGCTGAGCCAGGCGGCGCTGAACAAGCCTGATCTGCTGGTGCTTGACCTTGGCTTGCCCGACATGGACGGTCAGGACGTCCTGGCGCAGTTTCGCGAGTGGTCGGCGGTCCCTGTGCTGGTGCTGTCGGTCCGAGCCAGCGAAGGTGAAAAGGTGCGCGCACTGGATTCCGGCGCCAACGACTACGTGACCAAGCCGTTCGGTATTCAGGAGTTTCTCGCGCGGATTCGGGCCTTGCTGCGTCAGGCACCGGAGACGGGGCAGGTGGAGTCGGCGTTGGTGATCGGTCCGTTGACCGTCGATCTGGCGTATCGACGCGTCATGCTGGACGCCGTCGAGGTTGCCCTCACGCGCAAGGAGTACGCGGTGCTGGCGCAGCTGGCGCGGCATCCGGGGCGGGTCATCACCCAGCAGCAACTGCTCAAGGACATCTGGGGGCCGACCCATGTCGATGACACCCACTACTTGCGCATCGTGGTCGGGCATCTGCGTCAGAAACTTGCGGATGACCCTGCCGCACCCCGGTTTATCGTGACCGAGGCGGGGGTGGGGTATCGGTTGGTGGAGAGCTGATTTCCGGGTCAAAAGAGAAAAGCGCGTTGCGCGATTAGGTCCAGAACAGTCTGGTGCAGGCTGAATATATCCCCGGTGGGAGTTAGCTTGCTGACGAATACGTCGTGTCAGGTATATCAATGGTGATTGACACACCGCCTTCGTCAGCAAGCTAACGCCTACAGGTTTGCGGCAGTCAGAAATCTCTCACTCCCGCCACTATTCGCTATTTCCCTCAATGCTCCCGCTCATAGCGATCCAGCGTGTCGCGCGCGATTTCGCGGCCGAGGGCGATGAGCTCCGGTGCTTTGTAGAATTCGAAGAAGCGGCACACGCGCTTGGGGACGTTGATCAGGATGTCCGGCGGGTAACCGGCGATCTTGTACTGCGCCAATGACGTCTGCATCACCTCGAAACTCTGGTTGATCAGGTCCAGCAGGGATGCGGGGCCCACGTTGTCGACGATGATCGATCCACTGGCAGACTTTGGCGCACCCGCCGCCTGGGGTGCTGCCGCCGGTTGCTGACCCTGCGGGTCGGCGGATTCCGGGTCGCTGCCACCCAGCCAGGGATTGGACGGCAAGGTGGCGGCGGTCGCCTTGAGGCTGTCCTGTTCGAGTCGCAAGACATCATCGCCCGCCACGTCCATTTTGCGACGAAACGGCAAGTGCGAACCGATGGAGCTGATCAGGCTGTCGAAGCGCTTTTTCACGGCAGGCGGGCGCTCGATCACGGGCAACTGGTACTGCTTCTGGTTGGTCGAGTTGAGGTTGACGGCCACGATCAGGTCGCAGTGGCTGGACACCACCGGCACGATCGGCAACGGGTTGAGCAGACCGCCGTCCACCAGGGTGCGGTTGCCCTGAACCACCGGCGTGAACAGGCTGGGAATCGCGGCCGAGGCGCGCATGGCCGAGTGCAGGTTGCCTTCCTGGAACCAGATTTCCTGTTGGTTGGTCAGGTCGGTGGCCACGGCGGTGTAGGGAATGCGCAGGTCCTCGATATTGATCTCACCGACGATCTCGCGAATCTGCCCGAAGACTTTCTCCCCACGAATGGCCCCAAGCCGAAAGCTGACGTCCACCAGGCGCAACACATCCAGATAATCCAGGCTCTCGATCCAGGCTTTGTATTCGGGCAGTTTTCCTGCGGCGTAGATCCCGCCAATCACTGCGCCCATCGAGCAGCCAGCGATGCAGGCAATGTCATAACCCCGGCGTTCCAACTCTTCGATGACCCCAATGTGCGCATATCCCCTGGCACCCCCGGAACCCAAGACCAGCGCAATTCTTTTTTTCATGTACAGGCTCCCCGTTGCAATGGTTCTACCCTACGCCCAAGGCCGCAGCGATTCATCTGGTCTTTGTCGAGAATCTCCCACGCCGTCGCGCACGAACGTGCGGATGTCGGCGTTGCCTGCGAAAAATGCCGGTATCTTTTTTGGATGGCGGATGTAATCTTAATGCGCGGGCAGGTGGCTGTGCTGTCCGGCCCTACTCATTTTCAAGCAGAAGGAGTCACCCGATGCCCTTGGTCAGAATCGACGTTGCTGCTCAAACCTCTTCCGACACCGTTACGGCGATTGGCGATGTCATCTACGAAGCGATGCTCAGCACGGCCAATGTGCCTGAACACGACAAGTTCCAGATCGTCCATCGCCATGCTTCGGAAGAACTGGTTTACCCGGCGGCGGGGTATCTGGGCGTGACGTACACCCCAAACATCGTGTTCATCCAGATTACCTGGAACGAGGGGCGAAGCATCGACGTCAAGAAAGCGTTCTACAAGGCCGTGGCGCAGGGGATTCACGACCGGACCGGGCTACGACAGGAAGACATCTGGATCAACCTGGTCGAGGTCAAACGCGAAAACTGGTCGTTCGGCAACGGCGACATGCAGTACGCCCCGAAGGACTGATCAATACCCGCGCCCACGCGCGGACGCGGGCGGCAGATCACAAGGCGTTCATGATCAACGCCGACGATAGAAATCGATAGGCTCGGACGGCCGAGTGTGGCACTTTTGCATCGCCGGGCCGTCAAAGCCGCATCATCGATTTCCATTGTTGAGGTAACACCGCATGAAAGCCTGGATCTGCCTGCCTTTGCTTGCCCTCGTTCTCACAGGCTGCGCTGGTAAAACCGCCTACCGCGACACCTGCGCCACGAATCTGGATGCCGCCTGGCATGAGCTGGATCTGGCCAAGGCGGAAGGTTTCGCCGGTACGGTCAGCTACTCGAAAGCCTTGTCGTTGCTGACAGGCGCCAAGACCCAGCAGCAATTCGAGGCGTTCGAGGGCTGTTCCGAGAAAGCCGAGAAAGCCCGTTTCTATATCCGTGAGTCCCGCGCCGGTCGGTAACTCGGGTCGGGTGCCACGTCATTCTCTGTGGGCGCGAATTTATTCGCGAGAGGCCGGTCCAGGCGCAGTAGCTTGATTGCCTGATCCATCTCATCGCGAATGAATTCGCGCCCACAGTGTTTTCATCCGCTGGAATTCTCTGATCAATCAGCGAGCCTTCACCTCCCGTAACAAATAGTCCCCAATCGCTTCATCCGCTCTGGCGAAAAGGCCTACGCTGAATTTAAAGTGGCGACACGTCTGGCATCTTCTGCAGTCCTACTAGCCATGAGCAGTCGCCTGGGGAGGCTTTCCAATGGGCAGAAAACTGGATGCTTGTCTAAACGCGATCAATGAAGTGGTGCTGGGCAAGGAGCCCCAGGTTCGTCTGGCCATGACGTGTCTGCTGGGCGGCGGCCATCTGTTGATCGAAGATTTGCCCGGCATGGGCAAAACCACGCTCAGTCACACGCTGGCGCGGGTATTGGGGTTGAGTTTTCAGCGCATTCAGTTCACTTCCGACCTGCTGCCGGGGGATATTCTCGGCACCTCGATCTTTGACCGGGAAACCGGCCAGTTCACCTTTCATCCCGGACCGATCTTCGCCGAACTGGTGCTGGCCGACGAGATCAACCGGGCGACACCGAAAAGCCAGAGCGCCCTGCTCGAAGCGATGGAGGAGGGTCAGGTGACCATCGAGGGTGCAACCCGTCTGTTGCCGGATCCCTTTTTTGTCATCGCCACGCAAAACCCGTTCAGCCAGGGTGGCACGTTTGCTTTACCCGAGTCGCAACTGGACCGGTTTCTGATGCGCTTGTCACTGGGCTATCCGGCGCGCTCGGCGGAAAAGGCCTTGCTGTTGGGCGAATCGCGACGCGAGTTATTACCGCGCATCGAGCCGATTCTCGACCACACTGAACTGGCCGCCCTGCAGGAAGAGGTGCGTCGGGTCCGGGCGAGCGATGCACTGGTGGATTACGTGCTGCGGTTGGTGGATGCGACGCGCAGCCAACCGCAATTTGCCTACGGATTGTCGCCTAGGGCGAGCCTGGCGATTCTGTCCGCTGCGCGGGCGTGGGCGCTGTTGGTCGGGCGTGATTACGTGATACCTGAAGACGTTCAGGCGATTTTGCCGGCGGTGATTGGCCATCGCCTGCGCGAGCGTTCCGATCCGACCGGGCACGGCGGCGGAGCGTTGGTTCAATGGCTGCTGCGTGAGGTGCCGGTGCTTTGATGCCACAGTTGAAACCGGTCTGGCAGCGCTGGGTGGGACGTCGTATTCCCCCGGCGTCGCGGATCGAGCTGGATCACCGCCGAATCTTCATACTGCCGACCCGGGTCGGCGGTACGTACGCGTTGGTGCTGTTTTTACTGTTACTGGTGTCGATCAATTACCAGAACAGCCTGGCCTATGGTCTGACCTTCCTCATGGTGTCGGTGGGGATCCTTGCGATCCTCCACACGTATCGCAACTTCAGCGGCCTGATCCTCAGCGCCAGCAATGCCCGTTCGGTGTTCGTCGGGGAGCCGGTGCAATTGCGCCTGCGGCTGGAAAGCAGCTCCAGCGGTCATCAGGCCATCGCGCTGGGCTGGGACAGCGAGCAACTGGAACAGACCGATGTCGATCCCGAGCGTCAGGTCGAAGTCGCATTGACGTTGCCCGCCGTTCATCGGGGGTGGTTGCGGGCGCCGCGTCTGCGGGTTGAAAGCGTGTTTCCGTTAGGTATTTTTCGCGCCTGGAGCTGGCTCGACCTGGAACAGACGGTGCTGATCTATCCGCGCCCGGTGCCCGGCAGCATGCCGTTGCTGAAAGGGGTGCAACCTCATGCCGAAGATGACGGTCAGGCCACGCAGGGGCAGGGCGTCGATGACTATCAGGGGCTGCGCGCGTGGCAGCCCGGCGATTCGATGCGCCGCATGCACTGGAAAGCCTGGTCGCGCGGGCAGGGGCTGATGGTCAAGGAGTTCACCGACCTCAGCGGTCACGACTTGTGTCTGGATTTCATGGCGTTGGGCGGCGACATCGAAGAGCGCCTGTCGCGCCTGTGTTACTGGGTGCTGGAATTGTCCCAGCGTCAGCAACCGTTCGCCTTGCGCCTGCCGGGTTTTCTGTCCGCCGTGGACAGCGGAGACGCACACCGTGAAGCCTGTTTGCGGCAATTGGCGCTCTACGGCGTGCGGGCATGAGCATGAGGTGGTCATGACGTCGACCCATCTTGCCCAACCGATTCCGCGCGTCAGCCTGAACTGGCTGTTGATCGCCCAGGCACTGGTCATCGTACCGTTCGCGCTGCACATTCCCGTTTCCCTGATCGTCTTGTGGCTGGCCTGCACGTTCTGGCGCATCCAGATCTTCCGCATGCGCGTGCCGATGCCGGGCACCTGGGTCAAGTCGGGTTTGCTGGTGGGAACAGCGGGCGGGATCTTTCTCGCGCGGGGCAGTCTGGTCGGGCTGGATGCCGGGGCGGCGCTGCTTATTGCTGCGTTCATCCTGAAAATGCTGGAGATGCAGACCCGGCGCGACGCGCTGGTGCTGATTTTCCTGGGGTTCTTTTGCGTTGCCGTGGGCTATCTGTTCGAGGACGCGATGCTTTGGGGGCTGTTCACGCTGCTGCCGATTGCGACCTTGCTGGCCGCGCTGATCGGGCTGCAACAATCGGCGGTGTCCAGTAAACCTGCGAGCACCTTGATGCTGGCGGTCAAGCTGCTGTTGCAGGCGGTGCCGCTGATGCTGTTGTTGTTTCTGTTCTTTCCGCGCCTGGATCCGTTGTGGTCGCTGCCGCAACCCAGCAACAAGGCGCTCACAGGGCTGTCCGACAGCATGGCGCCGGGCGACATCGCCGAATTGAGCAAGTCCGCTGCCCTGGTGTTCAGGGCCAGTTTCGAGGGGGCCACGCCGCCGCGCAATCAGCAGTACTGGCGGGGCCTGACACTGGAGCAGTTCGACGGCCGGCGCTGGTCGCAATCCTCCCGCGCGCAAGTGCCGGATGCGCCTGACTGGCACAGGGGAGGCGAAAAGCTCAGTTACAGCATTGTCATGGAACCGACCGGCAAACCGTGGCTGATGGCCCTGGATGTCGGTGAGGTCGAACTGGCCGGCGTTCGCCAGATGAGCGATTTTCGCTGGCAGCGGCGACGCCCGATCGATCAGTCGATGCTTTACAGCGTCACGTCCTGGCCGGATGCCGTGCGTGAAACCGTCCTGAACGAAGGCGGGCGGATGCAGAACTTGCAACTGCCCGCCAAGGGCAACCCTGAGACGCGCGAGTTCGCCGCCGATCTGCACCGCCGCTACGGCAAACCCGACGCGCTGGTGGACGCGCTGCTGTCTTACTTCACCGGGCAGCCTTTCCATTACACCCTCAAACCGCCCGCGCTGGGTCCCAACAGCATCGATGACTTTCTGTTCGGCAGCCGCGCCGGATTCTGCGCCCATTACGCAGGCGCAATGACTTACGTGCTGCGGGCCGCAGGCATTCCCGCGCGGGTGGTGGCCGGCTATCAGGGCGGCGAGCTGAACCCGGATGGCAACTACATCAGCGTGCGCCAGTTCGACGCTCACGCTTGGGTGGAATACTGGCAGGCGGGCGTTGGCTGGCGCAGTGTCGATCCAACGGCCGCCGTGGCACCTGCCCGGATCGAGCAAGGCCTGGAGCAGGCGCTGGCCGCCGATGAAGATTTCCTGGCGGACTCACCGATGTCGGCGCTGCGTTATCGGCATCTGGCCTGGCTCAATTCGATTCGCTTGAGTTGGGATAACCTCAACTACGGCTGGCAGCGCTGGGTCCTCGGCTATCAGGGACAGCAACAACTGCAGGTGCTGGGCCGCTGGTTCTCCGGGTTCCAGGCGCCGGTCTTTGCCGGGGGCGCAGTGGTCATCCTCGGGTTGATCGCGTTGTGGCTGTTCAAGCCGTGGCGACGGGAAAGCGATTCGCAACTCCGTTTGTTCAACGCTTTCGAACGACTGCTGGCGCGCCATGGTCTCAGACGTCAACAGGGCGAAGGCGCGCAAGCGTTCGCCGCGCGTGCTGCCCAGCGTTTTCCGACCCATGCGGACGCCATCGAAGGTTTTGCCCGCGAGTTCGAAGCGCAACGTTATGCCGGCGTTTCCGGTTCGGCCGCCCAATTGCGTCGACGTTTGAAATACCTGCGTCGCAGCTTGCCCTGGCGCCTGTCGGCAGTGAAGGACAGGCAGCGTTAACTGACACCATAGGAGTGCCTCATGTCTGCCATGGTCGATCACTTGATCGCCGAGATTCTCAGCCTCAACGTCAAGTTGCTGGCGTGTCATGCGCGCCTAGTCGCGTCCACGGACAGTGAGGCGCTGCATGATCTGCGCACCACTGTCCGGCGTCTGCGCAGCGTGCTTCGGCCCCTGCGCGGGTTGCCAGGCATGGAGCAGGTCGAGGAGGCTGCCAAAGGGGTGGGTGACCTCACGACGCCCCTGCGCGACATGCAGGTGCTGGCCGCTTACCTGCGCGTGCAGGGTATGGATCAGGCGGCCGTCAAACGGGAGAAGTATCTCGCGACAGCCTGCCCTCGGGTCGCCAGCTCGGCTGAGCTCAATCGCTTGTTCGGGGTGCTGGACCAGCTTCCTTCCTTTCTGCGCGCGCAACAGCGCCATGGTCTGCTCAAGAAGCTGCGCCAACGCATCGAAAAGCGCATGGACAAGCAGTGGAAGACCCTGCGTGAAGCCATGGCGGATCCCGCCCATGATCGACACCGTCTGCGGTTATTGATCAAGCGCGTCCGGTATGCGGCCGAAGCGTATCCCGAACTGAGCCACCAGCCAGACGGCATGCAGAAGCGCCTTAAATCGGCCCAAGGTGCGCTGGGTGACTGGCATGACCATCTGCAATGGCTGGCGCAGGCTGTGCAGCAAGCCGATCTGGCGCCCTGCGTCGCCGGTTGGGAACTGGGGATTCTGCGCGCCGAAGAGAAGTCCGACAAAGCGCTGGAGCGGCTGTTTCACGCCTGCTTTGGTGACGCGCCTGCACATTGATCCCGATCAGGCCGCAGGATTGGCGCAAATGAGCGCTGTCCTGTGGCCGATGCCTCGATAAGATCCTGCACTTCACTCACCGATTCGTTGGCTGCCACATGGAGTGCGCATGACATTCTCCCAATTGCTCGAAGCCGTTCGCGATAATCCGCAGTCGGTGACCATTCCCGCATCGTGGTCTCAGGGCCGTTCGTGTTTCGGGGGCCTGATCGCGGCGCTGCAGTTCGAGGCCATGCGCGCGAAGGTGCCGGTCGATCGGCCGGTTCGTTCACTGGCGATCTGTTTCGTCGGCCCTCCGGCGATCGACACGCCGATTTCATTCGACGTCGAAATCCTGCGCGAGGGCAAAGCGGTCAGTCAGGTGCTGGGGCGTGCCGTGCAGAATGGCGAAACCGTGACATTGATTCAGGGCAGCTTCGGCGCACCTCGCGAATCGATGATTGCGGTTGACGCCGAACCTGCGCCTGCGCTCAAACCCGTGGAGGATGTCCCGGCATTCCCGTTCATTCCCGGGGTGATGCCTGAATACCTGCGTTTTATCGACATGCGCTGGGCGTTGGGCGGTCTGCCGTACACCCACACGAAATCGCCGGCCATTGGGGGCTACGCGCGTTTGAAGGATGTTGAGGAGGAGAAACTGACCGAGGCGCATCTGCTCGCGCTCGTCGACAGCTGGCCGCCTGCCGTATTGCCGCACCTGAATAAGCCGGCGCCGGGCAGTTCGCTGACCTGGACCATCGAGTTTGTGCAGCCTTTGCCTGAGCTGACGACCCGTGACTGGACGCAATACAAGGCGGTGATCGAGCACGCGCGTGACGGTTACGGCCACGTGGCAGCTGGATTGTGGACGCCAAAAGGGGAGCTGGTTGCAATCAGCCGTCAGACCGTGACGGTGTTCGGATAGACGCCGCGATGTTGCACCGCAAGCATTTCAATTCGGGAACTCAATACGTGAGTCGCCCACCCGCCCGAGACCTTACTGGCCTCGGGTTTTGATGGCCTGCGCGGCGACCAGACCCAGCACGCCGATGGCGGCAGACGTCACGCTGGCACTCAGGGCGCCGTCGAGCAAGAGCAGGCCTGAGACGATCGACAGCGGAAACGCCAGGGACGACAGCACCAGATTGGACGGCAGGCCGGATTTGTTGGCGGCCGCGAAGAAGTCTTCAAGGTGCAGGTTGGTAATGAACTTGGGCATGATGATGACCTCGCAATGCCTGAATAAGAACCGTTTTCGATGGGTTCAGAATAGGCCCGCAACCGTGGGACGGCGAATCGAGGTTTGCTATCGGTGTGATAGGCGGCATGGGGGAAAGGTAATGGGTCTTACCTCGTCACCTTCAACTGCCCGATGGCCGTATTCAGTTCGCCCGCCAAGGTCGCCAGTTCATCGCTGGTACTGGCCGAGTCGACGGTCTGGCGCACCGTCCGTTCGGTGACGTCGCGGATGCTGACCACCGCGCGATTCATTTCTTCAGCCACCTGACTTTGCTGCTGCGCGGCCACCGCAATCTGGGTGTTGCTCTCACGCATTTGCGCGACCGCTTCGGTGATCGCTGCCAGTGCTTGCCCGGCTTCCCGCGCCTGCTGTACGCAGTCGTCGGCCTTGTACGAACTCTCCTGCATGAAGTCCACGGCATCGCGAGTGCCGGACTGCAGGTCCGACACCATGGTCGTGATTTCGTCGGTCGAGGTTTGCACACGTCTGGCCAGGTTGCGCACCTCATCGGCGACCACCGCGAATCCACGGCCCATTTCGCCGGCCCGTGCGGCTTCGATAGCGGCGTTGAGCGCCAGCAGGTTGGTTTGTTCGGCGATGCTGTGAATCACGCTGACCACGCTGTTGATCTTCTGGCTGTCCTCGGCAAGGCGCTGGATCATGCTGGCCGTTTGCTGCACGCCATTGGACAGCCCGGAAATCGACGCCTGCACCCGGTCTACCACCTCTTTACCACTGCCTGCGAGCGTGTCGGCATGTTGTGACTGGTCGCGGGTGGCGCTGGCGTGCTGGGCGATGTGATAGACGGTGGCGGTCATCTCGTTGATGGCGGTGGCGACCTGATCCGTTTCGCTCTGCTGGCCCAACATGCCCTGACGGACATCGCTCATGCCTGAGGCCAGATGCACCGCACCTTGATCCAGACGCGCCGCCGATTGCGCCACGGTGCCAACGATGCGTTGATAGCCCGCCTGCATGGCATTGAAGGCTTTGGCCATCTGTCCGACCTCGTCTTCACCGGCCAGCGGCACTCGGGCGGACAGGTCGCCACTGCGCTCGACGTGCAGCATCACGTCCTTGAGGGTGTTGAGGTGAGTCAGCAGGAAGCGGATCAACAGTTGTGAGGCCCCGAGCATGATGAGCATCAGCACGAACACGGCGATGGCGTAATGGCCGGCGTGCTCGGCCAGCAGTTGGTCGAACGAAGGAGGTGCGGCGAGGGGCGGGAGGCTTGGAGCTGCTTGCCCGCCAGGCCACGCCGCCAGCAGCTGTTGCCGGGCCTGATGAAACGCTTCGGCGTCGTCGGCTCGGGCGCGTTGTTCGATATGAAGGGCGTAAAGCACCAGCAGCAGGGTGGTGATGAACGCGACGGCGTTAACCGCCCAGAACTTGTATTTCAGCGAGATGTTGCTCAACCAGCGGCCCATGAGAAAGCTCTTCTGTGAGTTGCACGTGTCGGCGATGACACGTGGCAAGGCAAGGTGCCAGCATTCTCTCAGGGGAACCGGTCAGTCGCGTTGATCTGGATCAATGTCCGAATCCAGCTCGATCGCCGATGATTCGATCACCGGTAACGAGAAGAACGCGCGGGCGCATGCCGTCGTATGAGCGGCAACGTCGGCTTCGGTTTCCCCGCGGTGCAGCGCGACTTCGCGCAGTACTTCGGGAAGGTACGCCGGCTCATTGCGCCCGTTTTTCGGCTTGGGGCGCAGGCTGCGAGGCAGCAGGTAGGGGGCGTCGCTTTCCAGCATCAAACGGCCACGAGGGATGTCGCGCACCAGCGGGTGCAGGTGAGTGCCTCTTCGCTCGTCGCAGATCCAGCCGGTGATACCAATGTGCAGGTCCATGTCCAGGTAACTGAACAGCGCGCGCTTCTCCCCGGTGAAGCAATGCACCACCGCAGCCGGCAATTGATCCCGATAATCCCGCAAGATCGCCAACAGCCGTTGATCGGCATCGCGTTCGTGCAGGAACACGGGCAACTGAAGGGCGACCGCGAGGGCCAGGTGCGCTTCAAGGACCTTTTCCTGTTGCGGGCGGGGCGAGAAATCGCGGTTGAAATCCAGTCCGCATTCACCAACGGCACACACTCGATTTTCTTTTAACAAGGCATGCAACTGTTTCTCGGTCTCGACGGTCCAACCGCTCGCCGAATGGGGGTGTACCCCGGCGGTGCTGAACAACCGCTGGCCGCTTTCGTCCAGTTGGCGGCACATCTGCAACGCCTGTTCGCTGCCTTCGACGCTGGTGCCGGTGAGGATCAATTGAGCCACGCCCGCAGCGTAGGCCCGGTCGAGAACATCCCGCTCTTTGGCGGCGAAGCTTGGGTTGGTCAGGTTGACGCCGATGTCGATTAGTTGCATGGTGCACCTCAGGCCGGAGGCCGAGAAGAATACCAGAGCGATTGAAGCGATAAAAAAACAAGCAGTCTCAACTGCTTATAATTATTAGATCCCTGTGATGTTGTTGGCTGCAGAACCCGTCTGCGGCACGTGCGCCTGCCCAACACAGACTTCAAGCCCGTTTTTTCGGCATTTTCCCGGAGCGTCAATGATCCGAGCCTCGCTGATCTCGTTGCTGTGCCTGTTGCTGGTCCCCACCCACGCCAGCGCGCGCCCCGCCGGACCACCGGTCGTGATCAAGAAAACCCAGATCCGTGACCTTGCCGCCATTCGCAGCAGCAAAGTGCTTCGCGTATTGGTCAACCAGAGCCGCAACAGTTCCGGCGAAGTGCAGGGTGAGCCCATCGGCGTGGAGTATCGCCGTCTGCAAGCGTTCGAAAAGTACCTCAACGGTCACGCCAGAGATGGCCAGAAAGTCTCCATCAAACTGATTCCCAAAGCCAAGGACCAACTGCTTGCCGCGCTGCAGCGCGGGGAAGGCGACATGGTCGCACCCGGCGAACTGCTCGATGCCAGTGCCGCGCATTATGTCGATGCCACGGAGCCGGTGGTCAGCCATGTGCCGCTGGTGGTGGTCGGGGTGCGTGGCGAACGCAGTTTCAAACACCCGGAACAGCTCTCGGGCCGCACGCTGATGCTCGCCAATGGCAGCGCGGCTGACGAGGCCATTGTTCAACTCAACCAGAAACTGGCGTTGCGCAAGTTGCCGCCGGTGAAGATCGAATGGGTGGATCCCAGTCTTGCCGTCGAAGACGTGCTGGAGATGGTTGAGGCGGGTATCTATCACCTGACCGTGGTTGAGCGGCCAATTGCCGAGCGCTGGGCGCGGGTCATGCCCAAGCTGCGGATTGACCGTTCGGTGGCCTTGAGCGATCCCGGCGACATGAACTGGTATGTGCGCAAGGATGCCGTGATGCTGCATGCCACGGTCGACCGCTTCCTAGAGACCTACGAGCCGCCGGCGAATCAGGATGTGGCGTTCCAGAAAGCCTACAAGGACCTTTACCGCGTTCATTACCCGCTGGCCCGCGAAGACCGCCAGCGTCTGGAAAAACTGCGCCCGACCCTGCAACGTCACGCCGATGCACAAAAGATGGACTGGCTTGACCTCGCCGCGCTGGCGTTCAAAGAGTCAGCGCTCAATCCGGTGGCGAAGGGTGGCAGCGGCGCAACGGGGCTGTTGCAGATCACCCCGTCGGCGGCGCAGCGGGTGGGGGTGGACAACATTCATGATGTCGATGGCAACGTGCAGGCCGCGAGCAAATACCTGGCGATGATCCGACGCAAGTTTTTTGCCAGTCCGAAAATCAATGAACGCGAGCGGATGGCGTTCACGCTGGCAGCCTACAACCTTGGGCCTGAGCGGGTGCAAGCGATGCGCACTGAGGCAAAGCGTCAGGGCCTGAACCCCAATCAGTGGTTTTTTCAGGTCGAGCGCGTGGCGATGGAGCAGGTGGGGATGAACGTGGTGAGCTACGTTAACAGTGTGAATAAGTACTACCTGGCCTATGACCAGGAGCGCAGTTCACTGGAGAGTCCATCCGCACGGAAGGTGGCGGTAAGAGAATAATCGAATTAATCGATGCTTATGACGCGTTTTTTGCGATTTTCATATTTGTTAATCCGATTATCATGGCGCCAATCCTTCTTACCAAATGGAATTAAATGCCATGAACGCTACTCTCAAATCGCTGTTCTCCACTCGCGCCGGTTACGGCATCGCTGTCCTGCGCATTATCGTCGGCATCATTTTCATGGCTCACGGTAGCCAGAAACTGTTCGGCATGTTCGGCGGCTACGGCCTTGAAGGGACGGGTCAGTACATGGCCAGTCTGGGGCTGAACCCCGGTTACCTGATGGCGCTGTTGTCGGGCAGTGCGGAATTTTTCGGCGGCCTGGCGTTGTTCCTGGGCCTGCTTGTACGCCCTGCGGCGGTCGTGTTGATCGTAATGTTGGTGGTGGCGATTCTTTCGGTCCACATTCACAACGGTTTGTTCATGGCCAATAACGGGTTTGAGTTCGGTCTGGCGTTGCTGGGTGCTGCGATTGCGGTGTTGATCGAGGGCGCCGGGCGGGTGTCGCTGGATCGGTTGATTGCCAGCAAGTAACGGCTAGCGGTTTTTCTGAAGAATCCCGGTCTTTTGAGATCGGGATTTTTTTTGGGATGCTTTTTTGTGTTTTGGTTGGCGGTGAATGTCTGTTGTCTGTGTTGGCGCTGATGGGGCCTGGCTAACGCCAGACCTGTTTCGCCTTCGGCGAGTTACTTGATAACCCCAAGTAACCAAGGGTCCAGGCTCCCGGCTTGGCGACTCCTTCGTCGTCGTTCCTTCACTCCGGCGACGCTCCGTGGGCACGCCGCCATCGGCCATCCATGGCCGGGGGCGGCTCTCGCGGCATCCATGCCGCTCGGCCCACTGCGCTTCGCCTGCGTTCAGCCTGCACCCAAGTCGCGTTTTGTGGTGCCAGACCTGCTGCGGTATGAAGATCAAAAGCCACAGCGCGCTTTGCGCTGCTTAGATTCCACACCTCACTCGTTGAATAAACATGAAACCTGTAGGAGCGCGCTTGCCCGCGATCTGCCGGGAACCGGCAGCAAATCCTGTGTCTGCGGTTTACCTGACACTGCCGAGGTGTTTGGCCTTACTACTACTTCGCAGCAGATCGCGGGCAAGATGAAACGCCACCCCGGTCGCTCCCACGCCCTCCGGGCAGAAGCAGAGCAGGGCAGCAACCTTGCTCACTGTTCGCCTGGCCCTGGCTCTTGATGCAGCAGCAGTCCCGCTGCCATCTGATGCGACTCGGGTCCAGGCTGGGTGGAGGCGACGCGCAGCGCGCTTTTTATCCCTGATTCCGAGAAAAGCCACCCACCACCAATTGACAATCCCCAAGCCGCTTCTCTAGGATGCCGCTCATGCGCCGATTTAAACAGCTACTTGCGGGGCGCCTGATGTCGTGAAAACGCCGTCGAAATTCCGCTAAAGCGCTGGTTCGGTGTTGCCTCTCACCGCTGCCCAGCGGAACACTGAGGCAGAGAAAACACACGATGAGCATTCAATCCAATCCGCGCCCCCTCGTTCGTCTGGCGCCTATCGCCAGTCAATTCAATCGCCGTAATCCCAAAATCCTGCTGGGCGGTTCCCATCAGCCTACGCTGTTGCGGTACCTCGATGGCTGGCCCCGTCGTCAGAACGGCCCCCATGCGTTTCTCATCCAGTTCATCGACGCCAACGAATCCCTTGAACGCTTCACCAATGACCAGTTTGACCTGGCCGTCGTGCAGGCGCCTTGCGCCGAGCATGCAGACGCGGTGATCCGGCATCTGACGCGCATTGCCCGCCAGGGGCTGATCACGCGTTGCTGATGAAGGGGTTCTAAGGTAATTCACGCCAGACTGGCGCACGGCCAGGCCGCGTACAGGACAATCGACGACGTTTGTTCAGGTCGACGTAGATTCAAATCGTAGGGAAGCGGCGGGAGGGGGAGTGACTCTCTTCTGGCGTTTACCCTCGACTTCAGTAAACGCCCATATGCGATACAGACCGCTCGGCAGCAGGGCGCGGCCGCGCGGTGGTGAGGTAACTGCAAACGTTTCAGCGCACCATTAGCACCACGCGACCCCGGACCGGATCATCGTCCAGATGGTTATGCGCCTTGCCGAATTGCTCGAATGGCCAGGTGCGATGGATGTCCGGCTTGAGCAGGCCCTGAACGGTCAGTTCATTGATCGTCTCCAGCGCGCGCTTCATTGCAGGCCCATCCTGCTCGATACCCAGTTCAGGTTTGCCGGTGAAATTCTCCAGGCAATGCACGAAGAAACGCATGTTCTTCCGGAAAGCCTGCAATGCCGGGAACGGCGTCTTGTTGCCGCCGCGCAAGCCATACAACACGAGGCTGCCGCGTGGGGCGAGGACGTCGCCGAGCATCGACATCTGCATGCCGCCAAAGCCGTCGAACACCGCCTCGATACCTTGACCTTTGGTCAGTGCTTCGATGCGCAGGCAAATGTCGTCTTCCTCGGTCACGATCACACGCTCGGCGCCATTGGCCAGCAGGTATTCGCGGTCCTCGGCATGTTGGGTCGCCGCGATGACACGTAGGCCCAGCGCCTTGCCCAGCTGCACGAAGGCAATACCGGGGCTGTAGGCCGCGTCGGTCACCAGCACGGTCTGGCCGGGTTGCACCTTGGCCAGCTCGACGAAGGCGAAGTACGCCAGCAGCATCGGCGTGTAGTGAACGCTCGCCTCGACCGGGGTCAGGGCGTCGGGGTAACGGGTCAGCGCGTTGCGCGGAACCAGCACATGGTCGCCGCACACCGGGTAATCGTTGGCGCTCATGGCCTTGAAGCTGGCGACTTTATCGCCCACTTTCAGGTCGGTCACGTCGCTGCCGACGGCTTCAACGATGCCGGCCATTTCGCTGCCGATACCCGCAGGCAACTGGACGTTGGTCAGGGCAAGGTTCTGCCGCCACAACACATCGTCCCAGCTGATACCGATGGCTTCGGCACGAACCAGCACTTCCTGTGGACCCGGCAAGCGGTCAGGTTGCTCCTCGCAGCTGAGCACATCGGCTTTGCCGAAGCGGTGAAATTTGATGGCGCGGGACATTTCCAACCTCGTCTCATGTGATTAAGGATGTAATGACTGTATCGACGCAGGGCTATTCACACTATTTCTCTCTGTCGATACCCGACATGTCCGATATCAATTGCGATCTCGGGAACTGTCGATAGGGCACGGACGGGCGCACGCCGGGCCGTGTGGGTTTATGATTCGGGCGCGGGATACCCATCACCTTTTTGAACACCGGGGACTGACTATGTCGTGTGATGTGCGCTTCAAACAGGCGTGTGAGCAGTTGGGTTATGACTTCGACGGTGAGATCAGGATTGGCGGCAATTACGTGCCACTGGTCCGTCATGAGGATCAGATTTACATCAGTGGGCAGATTCCTCGCGTTGGCGACACGGTGGCCGTCATGGGGCGGGCCGGTGCTGATGTCACGCTGGAACAGGCGCAATTGGGCGCGAAAATCAGCGCCTTGCGCGCCATTGCGTTGCTGCAGCGCAGCCTGGGCAGCCTCGACAAGATCAGGCGCGTGCTGCGCATGACCCTCTTCGTGCAATGCACCGACACCTTCACTCAGCAGAGCGAAGTGGCCGATGGTGCGTCCGAGTTGTTGTTCTTCGTGTTCGGTGAGGTAGGCGC